>CAYPTH010000088.1:0-12607 GCA_964413635.1 uncultured Spirochaetaceae bacterium | reverse complement strand
CCATCCAGGAGCGGGTGACCCGGGCCAAGTCCGCGACCGCGCCGGCGCCTTCGGCAACGAAGTCCTGTACGCGCCCGAAGCGAAGGTCGAGGGACTCGTGCGCCATCATGTTCCGCAGGGAGGCGAGTGCTTTGAGACGGCCGCGGAGCTCATCGAAGGGTGGAGTGGCTTCCAGATCGTCGAGGATCTGGCCGTAGGTCCTCGGTACCGCCTTGTGTTCCGACGAGAGGATTATCTTGGCGATATCAATGGCCGCGTTGATCAGCATCTCCACCCACCGGTCGAGATTGCGACGTAGGTCGCGGTCATTTCGGTAGCGCACTAGGCTCACAGCCTGAAACTTTGGCCGATCGCTTATCTCCTCGTCGATGTACTCGAGAATCCGTTCGATGCGCTCTCGATCAATTTCGGTAAGGGACGTGCTTCTCGCGGCAATCTCCCGGAACTCGCGTTCGGTGGCCAAGAAGTCTATCGCCACGTTCGTCACCGCGAGAAAGTACCGCGCGTAGAGCTGTTCCTCACGAATCAGTACGGCCTGCCCCGTGAGGAGCGCGGCCGAGCACACCGTTGCCGGGGCGCGGTTCAGAACCAGGAGATCGACGTTTCGACCGGTGGCCCGCTCGAGCGCGACCTGTAGGTCCGCCTCCATGGGCACTTCACGCTCGACTTCAACCTCTAGCGCGCCTGCGGCGTCCACATAGACCCCAATGTCCAGATCCGAGTCGTCGCGCAAACGACCCTGAATTGCGGATCCAAAGAGGACGGCAAAGGAGATCTCATTGAAACCGAGCAGCGTCTCGCGCAATTGCGGGATGAGTGATTCGGGATGGTCCGGCCCTACCATGCTCGTATCATACCACTGCCCGACGTCTTACGCAGCACGCGGCGGGGAGCAACGCGGCGGGATCCTCAGGATAGTCGTCGCCCCGGTCGAGATATAGATTGTGTGCATGAGAGTTCGGCTCCTTATCTGTCTTGCGATGCTTGCCCTCGGCGCGGGGCACCTTGCGGCCCATCCTCATATCTGGATCGACTCCACCCTCGGCTTCGAGTTCGACCGATCCGGTATCTCGACGGTCCGCGTTACTTGGCTCTTTGACGACTTCTACAGCGCCGACATGATTCTCAGCTTCGACGCGAACCGCGACGGGGAGCTCTCTACCGCCGAACAGAGAACCGTACGAGCCGACGCCTTCGAGCACCTCGTCGAGGTCGGCTACTTTCTCCTGGTGTTCAGCGGCGCGCGTCGCGTGGATGTCGGGGAGGCGCAGTCGTTCTCCGCGTCCGTCACCGACGGGCGGCTGGCCTATGAGTTTACCGTTCCGGTCCGGGTCCCGTGGGCGGAACTCTCGGACCTTGTCGTGACGACATTCGACTCGAGTTACTTCGTCGACTTCCTATCCGAGCCGTCCCAGACTCGCTACTCGCACGGGGAGCGGACGATCTTGCTGCGCCCCGAGACGCTTCAACTGGCAAGCGCGGGCTACGGCACGATCCGGGTCCCCGCGGTGAAGGCGGATCTGCAATGAGATACAAACGACTGACCTTGCTCGTCGTGGTGGCCCTCGTAGCGGTGGTCGCCGTTGAGGCGCAGAACCCCCTCCAGCCGGGCGGCGGGGGCGGTTCCCCCGAGATCTACTCCGGGCGCGTGCCCGAGTTCATCCGGGACTGGACGCGCTCACTCCAAGGCAGCATTGCGGTGCTGAGCCGGCAGGTGATGTCGGGACAATGGGTGGCGGGCGTGATTGCCTTCCTGGTATCCGTGGTGTTCGGCATCGTTCACATTGCCGGGCCGGGACACGGAAAGGTCTTTGCAATCTCATACTTCTCGGCACGACACGCACGGGTCAGGGACGGCCTCCTCTACAGCGGCGTCGTAAACGCCATCGACAGCCTCTCCGCGCTCACGCTGGTGGTGCTCGGGTACGTGCTGCTGCGAGCGACGCTGCCCGGCTTCCGAAGCGACGGGCCCCGCGTGCTCCAGCTGCTAAGCTACGGACTCATTATCCTCTTCGGGATCCTGCATCTTCTTTCACACCTGCGCCCCCATGCCCACGGCGACGAGGGCGCGCTGACATCGCGGTCGCCGTGGTTACTTGCGCTCTCAGTCGGTCTGATTCCCTGCCCGGTGAGTACGGTCCTGCTCGTTTACGGGATCGCGAACGGCGTGTTGCCGCTCATGGTGCTGATGGTCATTGGCGTCTCCCTCGGGGGTTTCCTGACAATGAGCGTCATCTCGCTGGCGGTGATTGTCGGGCGCGCGCAACTCCTCGAGCGACTCCACGGCGGGAGCGCACACCGCCTCTCCGCCGTACTCGAGTTTACCGCTTCCGGCTTCATCATTTTCCTCGGAACTGTTATGTTCATGGCCGCCGTATAGGTCAATGCGTAACGTATGCTGTTGGAGCGGCGCCTAAGGATGGCCGCCTACCACCTCCTCCTCATTGAAGATGATGCCTCCGTCGCAAAGGGCCTGGTTGCAGGGCTGGAGCAGGACGGTTTCACCGTGAGCTGGGCGGACACGGGCACCGGCGGCTTGGAGCTGCTCCGTGGCGGCGATGGAGCGCCCGCAACGGGACGGACGTCCGCCGGCGCCGCGCAGCCGGAACGCGGCGGCTCGCGCACCTCCCACATCGACCTCGTCATCCTGGACCTTCGTCTCCCGGACATGACGGGATTCGATGTCGCCAGGCAGGTGCGGGGAGACGGGAATAACGTTCCCATTATGATCCTCACCGCCAGTGACGATGAAGTCGATACGGTCCTGGGATTCGAGCTCGGGGCGGACGAGTACGTCACCAAGCCGTTTCGGCTGCGGCCTCTCATCTCACGCATTCGGGCCATGTTACGGCGCACCTACGGCGAGCTTGCCGCCGGTCGGTCACAGGTCGCGCATTTTGGTGAGGTGACGGTTGACCGGGAGCGGCTCCGTGTCACGAAGCGGGGAGAGGAGCTCTTTCTCACGCCGACGGAGCTTCGCATTCTCCTCTATTTCATTGATCGCCCCGACCGCCCGGTGACTCGGGAAATGACTGTCGCCGGCGTCTGGGGAGACGACTACGTCTTAGAGGATCCGCGAACGGTGGATGTCCACATCCGTCACCTCCGGGAGAAGCTCGAAGACAATCCCGCCGAGCCCGTCCACATCCGCACGGTCCGCGGCGTCGGCTACGTGTTTTCGCCGCAAGAACAGCCGGCGAAACATTAAGAAACCTTCATCTGCAGACAACAGCCCCACAATCTCATTCGGCTACCTTCTGCATCAGATACACAATGCAAGGAGGTCACTATGACCAAACACATCTTGATGGCAGTTCTGGCAATAACGGTAGTTGGCGGCGCCGCCTTCGCAAACGGCACCCAGGAAGCACCTCCCGCCTCCGCGGCGGAGGGAACGACAGTCGGACCGGGCTTTGGCTACGGCAGCCGGGGCGCTCGCGGCTTCGACATGGGCATGGGAATGGGCACCATGCTCGCCGACAATCTCGTCGAGGATGAGGGCGTTCTCGTCACGGGCGTGATTGACGACAGCGCCGCTCATGCGGCGGGCCTCGAGCGTGGCGACGTGATCCTTGAGATGGACGGCCAAGAGGTCTCGACGGTCGCGGAGATCCACCAGGTGATTGCCACGAAGCGCGCCGGACAGGACGTCGAGCTACGCGTGCGCTCCGGCGACGCGATAGACAGCGTGACGGTCACCCTGGATGACCGCTACAACATGCCGGCCTTGGGAGTTCGCGGACAGAGCGAGCCCGGCGCCCGGGCCGCAACCATGCCCTTCGGCGCCTTTCCGGTCCGCATCCTCGACGTCGTCGAAGGAAGCCCGGCAGCAGCAGCCGGCATTGAGGCAGGCTATCTCATTACCGGCATTGACGGTGAGATTGCCGCCGGAGAAACCATCACCGTCCACTACGCGGACGTCGATCTGGGCGCATCCTTTCAGGTTGCCGCTCAAGAGATAGAGACAACGGAGCTCACGGTTGGCGAGGAGAACGGTGCGCCCTACATTGGCGTTCGGTATCAGCCCCTCGGCGGACGCGGCGGCTTTGGCGCCCAGGGCGGCGGTTCCCGTGGCGGCCGCGGCATGACCGGCGGCTTCGGCGCACGCGGCGGTGGTCCCCGCGGCGGTGGTCCCCGGGGCCGCTAAAGGATATTATGTAGCCGACATGGCGGCGCAGCCCCCGAAAGCAGGGGTTGCGCCGTTCCTGCTTCCGCGGCGCCGGGGAGGCCGCACAGGAGAGCGTTACCCGTGAAGCAATCCATTCGAACGCGCATCGTCATCTCCTACATTGCAATTGCCCTCTTCGTCGTCGTTGCGGTTGGAAGCATCTTCTTCGTGGTTCTCAACCGCGTTTCGGAGAGCGCGCGGGTGACCCTCCTCGACCAGATTGCGGACGCGCTGGTCTCCGCCCTGGAAGATAACGATGCCGGACCCCAGGCGCTCCTGGCAGGCGCACCCCTGAGACGAGCCCTCGACGCCACCTCCCTGTTCAACGATGTTCGAATCCGAATCGTGGATGCCACCGGTCGGGTGCGCTACGAAAGCGGCGACTCGCGCACAATCGCCGTCAGGATCCGAAAGCTCGAGGAGCTCTTTGCCGAGAACCGGTCCGGTTTCATGATGATGCGAGAGTCCATGCCCGGACGGCGACGGGGCGGCATGTTCGGCTTCCAAGTCCGTCCGGTCGTACCGGCGCCCCTCGGTGAAGGCGAGCGGGGCGCGCCGCCACCCGCTGCGGGACGGCCGGCGGGACCGGCCGCGGATCGAGCCACCGGCAAGCCCTTCCGCCCAGAGGTTTCCCGGGAGATCAGATTCGGCGGTGCGACGTGGAAATTGGAGCTCACGGGTGCCACAGGCATCGACTCGGATCTCATGACCTCGGCGGCGTGGGTCTTTGTCGTTGCGGCCCTCGTGGCACTCGCGGCAACTACCGGGGCGGGCCTGTGGATGGGCCGACAACTGACGGCGCCCGTCATTCACCTTACCGATCAGGCGCGCCGCATGGCGGAGGGAGATCTGGCCGCCCGGAGCACCGTAGATAGCGCCGATGAGGTGGGAGCTCTCTCCCGGCAGTTCAACACCATGGCGGACCGCGTCGCCACAAGCTTGCAGGAGGTCCGTCACGAGCGTGACACCCTCCGGCGCTTCGCCGGCGACGCCTCCCACGAGCTGCGAACGCCACTCACGGCGCTTTCCACCTTCATCGACCTCATGGACAATGCAGCCGCCCCCCGCAACCCCGACTGGACGCGCCTTCGCGAGCTCATTGCCGACAGCAGAGACCAGGTCGGACGCCTCGAGCGCTTGGTCGATTCACTGTTGCGTCTTACCCGGATCGATGGCTCGGTCGTGCAACTCCAGACCGAGCTCCGCCCGCTCGGCGAGCTCGTGGACCAGGCGTGGGCGGAGGTCGACCCGGAGCGGCGCGCCGGAGCCAATCTCGTGGTCCCACCGGAGAGTCGCGAGATGCGCCTATCCTGCGACACCGCCCGCATGACAATGGCACTCCGCAATCTCTTTGAGAACGCCCTGAACGCCCGGGCGACCGCGACCGTGACGGTCTCCGCGCTTCGAGAGGAGGCCGCAACCGCAATCCACGTCGGCGACAACGGCCCCGGCGTTCCCGAGGCGGAGCTTCCGCGCCTCTTCGAGCGCTTCTACCGATCGCCATCCAATCGGACATCCGGGAGCGGCCTGGGCCTCTCCATCGTGGAGGGAATCGTGAAGCTCCACGGCGGGACGATCCGCGCCTTCAATGGTCAACCCGGACTCACCGTGGAGATTCGCCTCCCGGAGCCGGGCGTCTCGCCGGGAGCATTTTGAGTGCTTGGTAAGGGACGCGGTGGAGGCGGCTTGATTCACCGACCGAGCAATCTTGCTGAGCCTGCCGGAGCACATTACACTGGCCAAATCATGCAGCACCGACACATCGACTCAAGGACGGCTCGCACCGCGCTCACGATTGCCGCCCTCTTGATCACAGCGGCGACCCTCACGGGGTGCCGGACTCTGAGCAACGCGAGCTTCTACTGGAACCTTTGGCGCGCCTCCCGGGCAGGCGACCGCTTCTACGAGAATCATGAGCCTGGAGTGCGCGACCTCGCCTTTACGAGTGTCAGCGACGTCCGGCTGGACGTCTACAGCCCCGACGAGGAGGGCTCCTACCCGGTCCTGGTCTTCGTCCACGGCGGCGGCTGGAACAAGTACGACAAGAAGCTCTTCGCCCCCGTCGCCATGAAGCTGGTGCCCCGGGACCTGGTCGTGGTTATTCCCGACTACACCCTCCACCCTGACGCCGGCTACCGGCAGATGAGCCGAGAGGTGGCAGCGGCGGTGGCCTGGACCCTTGATCATGTCGATGAATACGGCGGCGACCCAAACCGCATCGTCCTCTCGGGTCACTCGGCCGGGGGTCACTTGAGCGGTCTGGTCGCCTTCGACGAGTCCTGGCTCGCCGAGCAGGGCCATTCACCGAGCGAGCTCTGCGGCTGGGTCGGACTCTCCGGCGTCCACGACATTGATGCGCAGATGGCCTTCGAGCGAGAAAGCGGCGGCACGGCACCGGTAATGACCGCCGTCATGGGCGGAGAAGATAACTTCCCGGCAGCCTCACCGATCAGCTACGTAGGGGCGGACCGTGCCGCGCCGCGGTCAGACGCCCGGGCCCCGGCGGACGTTCCCCGGGCCTGGCTCATCCACGGCGACCGGGACAGCACTGTTCCCGTCGGCATATCCCGCTCCATGGCGGACAGACTCCGCGCCGCGGATATCCCCGTGGATCTCCTGATCTACCCCGAGTCGGGGCACAGCGACTTTCTCTTTGAGGCGCTCTCGGACGACAACGCCCGGGTGCTCGAGGATCTGGTCTCGGCAACATCGGCCTGCCCACGGTAGCGGCGGGGCCACCACGGGGCCCACCGGCGGCCGCAGAGAGCGGCCGCAAAGAGCGCCTCACTCTTCCACTGAGGGATCCTGGGCGAAGACGTGGGTCCAGTAGTGTTCGTCTTCAACATAGCCCACGCCGTGGTGGGTGAAGGACTCGTTCTCAATGTTGGCCCGATGCCCGGGACTGTTGAGCCACGCGTCCAAGACCGACTGACCGGTCTGTTGGCCCCAGGCGATGTTCTCTCCGGCAGCTCGGAAGCCGATCCCCGCCGCATCCAAGCGATCAAAGGGGCTCTCACCGTCGGGGTTATCATGCCCAAAGAACTCACGGTCCCGCATGTCCTCACTGTGGGCAAGGGCCACGCCGCCGATCTCTGCGTGCCACTCCAGAGACGACAGACCTTGTGATTCCCGGTGCGCATTCACAAGCTCGACAAACTCCTGCGCTTCCGCTGGGAGATCCCGGACTCGCTCCGCCGACCGGTCGAAGAGTCCATCACACCCCGCAATCAGGAGCACCGCCGCCGCCAGGGCCACGGCAAGGGTGCCTCGAAATAAGATCTTCATGGAGTGGAGGGTAATGGATTTCGATAGGAGCGGCCAGCTACGCGGTTGGCACGCCGCACACAGGCCGGGCGGATTTGAACCGCCGACCCAGTCTTCCGGTGTTGGCGGTTCGCTCCACGCAAGAGAAGAAACACCACAGTTAGCGGAATATCGGGCCGGGCGGATTTGAACCGCCGACCCAGTCTTCCGGTGTTGGCGGTACAACTCCACGCAAGAGAGACAACACTACGCTTTGACGGTAAATCGGGCTGGGCGGATTTGAACCGCCGACCCCTTGTCCCCCAGACAAGTGCGCTAAACCCCTGCGCTACAGCCCGTTTAATAGCTTGCTCACGATACGGAAGCACGACGGAGATGTCAAGCAATGGTCGAACGACGCGGCGAGCCGTTCGGCAAGCCACACCTTTATGACCGATTGCCGAGTCACACCCAAACGTCGCGCTGCGCTCACGCCGAGGGACACTGCGAAACACAAATACACGCCGAACGATCGTCGACTATCATTGAGGAGAGCATTATGGGTGACCGACTGAATAACATCCATCCTGGGGAGGTGCTCAAAGAGGAGTTTCTCGAACCGTTGAGCATAACCGCATATCGCCTGTCCAAGGATACCGGCATTCCGCGAGGGCGAGAACAGGAGCCATGAGCGCCAGGATGCCGCGGATCGCCCTAGCGTCACGCGGGGGGCCGCCTGCCCGGGTTCACTGCGCCGCATTGCTCAAGTCTCCGTCCAGTGCAATGAGCGCTCCCTCCCAGGCCGCCACTCGCCGGCGCCGGGGCTGCACCTCCACGGGCGCCCCGCCGGTGAATGAGCCGAAGGCCGGCAGGATGATCCCGGCCTCCTCGATCACGAAGGCCGGCAGACGCAGGCGCTCCCCCGGCGCGGAAATCCGCGCAACCGGGTGGAGGTGTCCCGCTACGTAGGGTGCCGCCGGGGCGCTCGGCGGCTCATGCCGCAACTCGAGTCCCGAGGCGTGGCGCAGCGCCGGCAGCACTGTGATTCCCGCCGCTTCGAGGATCTCCATGCTTCGGCAGCCCCGGTCGTGGTTACCCCGGATGAGGAAAACCTGCTCGACTCCGCGCTCACCTGCGTCTCCGACGAGCCGGTGGATTAGCTCTGGGGAAAGTGCGCCGGCGCTGTGCAAAAGATCACCGAGAATCACGAGCTCCCGGGGGCGCGCTGCGGAAACAGTGTCGAGGAGCCGTTCGGCGCTGTCCTGGTCCGCTCCCTCCGGCACCCTGAGTCCGCGGCTGCGGAAGTGCCGGCTCTTGCCGAGGTGGAGGTCCGCTACCAGGAGGCTGCTCGTATCCTCCAGGAGAAGACTGCGGTCTCCGCGAAGGCAGAGGCGGATACCCCGAAGCTGCCAGGTCAGTCGGTCCGTTTCGTCACGCAAGGCCGTAACTCCGTCGCAGTCGCTCCACTCGCTCCTGAAAGCTGAGATTGCTCGAGCGCTGCGTCAACTGTTCGGCGAGGAGAGGGAAGGCGAAAGGTGAGGGCTTCTCGAGGGGCACCAGTCGCCGCGTCAGTCCGGAAAGGCGCCGTAGGGCCGCAGTCAGTCGCTCCTCGTCCAGGTTTTCCCGGAGAACCTCCCGGTGCGCCTCCTGCAGCAGGAGATTGTCCGGCTCGTGTGTCTCGAAGACATCGAACAGGAGCTCCGCGCTGGTCTGCAGCTGCCGGGTCGACTTCCGCGCTCCGGGGTAGCCCGGGAACACAAGCCCGCTCACCCGGGCAATGCCGCGAAAACGGCGTCGGGCGAGCTCCCGCATGTTGTGTCCGTGGAGAAGCGCGGGGTGCACGCCCTCCGCGGAGAGGAGATCGGGCTCCCTCAGGAGCTCGTCGAAAGGGTAGTCCCGGTCCGTTTCGATCTGCAAGCCGTAGTCGTTGGTGGTAATGCCGAAGGAGGCGGGGCGGCGCGCCTGCAAGCGCAGGGACAGAAGTGCCGCCAGGCCCTCGTGCACCGCCCGGCCGGCGAAGGGATAGACGAAGAGGTGGGCCGAGCGCCGGCGGTGCAACAGCTCGAGAAGCAGCTCGCCGTCGTCGGGGACAAGCGAGTGCGCCGCCTGGGCCTCGATGATCGCTCGGCTTGCCGGATGGGAGTAGCCCTGGGTCGATGCCGCCGCGGCGAGGTAGCGTCGCAGCGCCGCCGCGAGGCTCGGCGAGAGGGGAAGCGAGCCGCCGGGCCAGGAGGGGGTGAGCCCGGCACGACCGGTGGCGCTGCGCACATACACGGTCATGTCCTTCATCATGACGAACTCGAGCATGCGACCGGCGAAGAAGAAGCGATCCCCCTTGCGCAGTTGGGAGATAAAGCCCTCTTCGACCTGGCCAACGGGCTTCTGGTTCGTGAACATGACCCTGACCTGGCTGTTTCCCTCTATTGTGCCAATGCTCATACGGTGGAGCCGTGCGATCGGTTTCGTCCGAACGTGCCAGCGTCCGTCGCGCTTCTCCAGCTTCCGGTAGTGCTCGTAGCCGTCCAGGCTGTGCCCGCCCCGGGCGACGAAATCCAGCACCCAGTCGAAGCGCTCCCTGGTGAGTCCGGCGTAGGCGGCGCTGCTCCGTACTTCCGCGTAGAGCTCCTCCTCCCTGAAGCCGTCACCGCAGGCAAGAGTCACCATGTGCTGGGCCAGCACATCCAAGGGCGCCTCCACGGGCCGGCGCGCCTCGATCTGTGGATCCTCCAGGGCCTCCCGGGCGGCTTCCGCCTCCAGGAGCTCTAAAGCGTGGGTAGGCACGAAGAGCATTCGGGAGCGCCGCCCCGGCTGATGGGCGCTCCGGCCGGCGCGCTGTATGACCCGGGCAATCGATTTCGGCGATCCGATCTGCACCACCCGCTCCACCGGGGTGAAGTCGATCCCCAGGTCCAGGGAGGATGTCGCCACGGTCCAGCGCAGCCGACCGGCTTTGGCATTTTCCTCAATGCGGGACCGAATCTCCCGGTCGATCGAACCGTGGTGCAGGGCGGTGCGGCTTGCCTGCTCCGGTGCGAGCTCCAGAAGCTTCTGATACCACGCCTCCGCCTGCTTGCGCGTATTGGTGAAGATCAGCGTTGACTCGTGCGGATCCAGCGCCGACACGAGAGCGGGCGCCATGGAGAGGCCGAGGTGTCCCGCCCAGGGCAGTCCCTTCGAGCTTTCAGGATAGAGAATATCGATGTCGATGTCCCGCCGGATCGCCGACGTGAGAATCACCGCTGTGGGGCGCGCATCCGCCGGGCTTCCACACGCCGCCTGGAGGGCCTCCCGCGGGTTCCCCACCGTTGCCGAAAGCGCCCAGGTCCTAAGCTCCGGGCGGAGGGCGCGCAGATGCGTCAGGGCGAGCTCCGTCTGGGTGCCTCGTTTGGTCGACAGGAGCTCGTGCCACTCGTCTACGATTACGGTCTCGAGTTCCGAGAAGAGCTCGGAGGCGCCGGGCCGGGCAAGCAGGACCGACAGAGACTCCGGCGTGGTGATCAGGATGTCCGGCATGGCTTCGAGCTGTCGGGCCTTCCGGGAGGCGGAGACATCGCCCGTGCGAACCTCGACGCTGACGGGCAGTTCCAGCGTCTGTATCACCCGGCGAATCGCCGCCTCGGTGTCCCGGGAGAGGGCGCGCAGGGGGGTAAGGTAGAGGACCCGGAGTGCCGGGTGGCGACCGGAGCCGTCGCCGGCGGCCGCCATCCGCTCCAGAGGCCCGGCAATGGCAGCAAGGGTCTTGCCGCTGCCGGTGGGGACCTGGATCATGCCGCTTCTTCCTGCCCGATAGGCGGTGAGAGACTCTTCCTGGAAGTCAAGAGGTGTGAGACCGAGGGCCTCGTAGACCCGTGACCGAGAGGTGCCGGGAGGCGCGGTTTTCCTCACTGGATCAGCCTCCGGGCATCTTCGAGGCTGTCGATCTCCGAGACGGGCTTATCCGGCCGTGGCCGGAGTATCCGGGGAAAACGGGTGGCAACACCGGACTTGTGCCGCGTACTCGGGACAATGTCCTCGAAGGCGATCTCGAAGACCCGCTCGGGCGCGACCTGTCGGACCGGGCCGAAGCGCTCGGTGGTGTTCCGGCGGATCCAGCGGTCGAGCTCTGCGATCTCCTGATCGGAGAGGCCGGAGTAGGCTTTGGCGAAGGGCACCAACTCCTTCCCGTCCCGGAGGGCGAAGGTGTAATCCGTGAAGAGGTTCGCCCGTTTGCCGCTTCCCGCCTGAGCGTAGATGAGCACCGCATCCAGGGTCATGGGATCCCGCTTGAACTTCCACCAGTCCCCGCGTTTTCGCCCCTGCCGGTACGGCGAGCCTCGCCGCTTAAGGAGAAAGCCCTCAACTTTCCGCTCCCGGCTCGAGCGACGCAGCTCCTCGAGCTCCTGCCAGTTCCGGACGTCCACGGCCTCGCTGACCAGGAGTCGCCCGGCCGTGGCGGTGCCGGCGCGGGGAGATACAATCTCATCGACGGTCCGAACGGACGCCAGCACCCGATCCCGCTCGGCAAGGCGCTCCTCGAGAGGTCGTTCCCGGATGTCCCGGCCCTCCGCCTCCAGACAGTCGAAGACCATGGCGAGTGCCGGGACCTCTTCGCGCATTTTGCGGCTCACCTTCTTGCGTCCCAGGCGTCGCTGCAGGGCGTGAAAGGGGCGCGGTCCCTCGTCGCCCCAGGCCAGCAGCTCTGCGTCCAGGACCGTCCCGTCGGGAAGCTCGGCCGCTGCTTCCGCAATGTCCGGAAACTGCTCCGTCACCAGCTCCTCCCCCCGGGACCAGATGGCGGTCTCCGCGCTCCGCCGGATGATCTGGGCGCGAATGCCGTCCCACTTCCACTCAACGTGCCACTCCGACAGCGGGCCTGCCGCGAACATCTCATCCGGGAGGGGGCTCGCCAGGTAGAAGGGATAGGGCTGTCTCGGGGAGGCTTCGGCATCGTCCTTGAGGGATGAAAGGAACTCCGGGCCTGGTGTGAAGCCGCCGGTAATGCGTTCGGTGACCACTGCGGCGGATACTCCGGCGGCTCCGGCAATCGCTTTGACTACGGTTGCCCGGGAGACGCCGAGGCGGAAGCCGCCGGTCAGGAGCTTGTTGAGGACGAAGAGCTGGTACTCCGGAACACCGCGCCACCACGAGACCACCCGGGCGTACCGGTCTTTCTGGTCCAGGCAGGCAAGGGCGGGGATAGCCTCTTCCATCCATTTA
>CAYPTH010000087.1:5715-12737 GCA_964413635.1 uncultured Spirochaetaceae bacterium | reverse complement strand
GGCGGATCTCCCCGACAATGAGGTTGGTCTTTGGGTGTCCGGTTAGGCTCGCGGAGGTGGCGGTCTGGGGAAAGCGATAGACCTGCCGCGGAGGGGCCGCATCTACAATGCGCCCCTTATCGATGACCGCAATCCGGTCGCCGAGGATCATCGCCTCGCTGCTATCGTGCGTGACATAGATAAAGGTGATCCCCGTCTTGCGATTGAGCGTACGGAGCTCTTTGCGCATCATTGATCTGAGCACCGGGTCCAGATTGGAAAGCGGCTCATCAAAGAGCATGATCCGCGGCAAAGTCACCAAGGTGCGGGCAACTGCCACACGCTGTTGTTGTCCACCGGAGAGCTCCTTCGGCATGCGCGCTTCGAGGCCGGTAAGCTCAACCAACTCCAAGGCGCCGCGAACACGCCGGTCGATGACTGCCTTCGACTCGCCGCGAATTGAGAGGCCGAACGCGACGTTCTTGTAGACGTTCATATGAGGATAGAGGGCGAATGTTTGGAAGACAAAGCCAACATCGCGATCGCGGGCGGGCATGGCGCGAGCCGAAGAGGCGGAGAAGGCGCAGTCGTTGCCGAGCCATATCTCTCCGCGGTCCGGCCGTTCCAAGCCGGCGATTGTTCGCAGGAGGGTGCTCTTTCCCGATCCCGACGGGCCGAGCACGGCCAAGAGCTCGCCAACATCGACTTCCAGGTCAACTCCTGCCAGGGCGTGAACGCTCCCAAATCGCTTTTCAAGGTCTCGAATAATGACTCCAGCCATGACCGCCTCTCTTGGAATAGTGTAGCGAAATGCGTGGGCAATCGGCAGCTTCCCTGGACGTGTCCCCTCCGTTGACTGCCGACCCATGGCAGAGATAAGTTGAGGCCGAGGTTCACAGAATCCATGGAAATCGTGAAATACCCGCACGACGCTTTGCGCGTCGAAGCCGCCGACTTGGAAGAGATCGATGATCGTGTGACCGAAGTCGCGGAGGACATGCTCGAATCAATGCATGTTGCCGAGGGCCTTGGGCTCGCTGCCCCTCAGGTAGATCTCCCGTGGCGCCTCTTCGTCGTTCACGTCAAGAACGACAAGCCGCGAGTCTTCATCAATCCGGAAATCATTCAAACCTCCATGGAGACTGTGGTCTACGAGGAGGGGTGCTTGAGCATTCCCGGCGTCTACGCCGACGTAGAGCGGGCCGCACAGGTCCAGATCCAAGCCTTCAACGAACGCGGGCGTCCGTTCTCGCTCACTGCCGACGGCTGGTTGGCCCGGGTCGTTCAGCACGAGTATGACCATCTGAAAGGGGTGTTGTTCTTCGACCACCTCAAAGAGCGACGCCGCGAAAAACTTCTCCGCGAGTACGAGCAGCTCGTTCAGACAGGCTGACTTCAGTGGGGACGCGGATTCTTTTCGCCGGCACGCCGGAGATGGCGGTGCCTTCGCTCCGTCGACTTCGCACGGACCACAATCTCGTAGGTGTTCTCACGGCGCCGGACCGGCAAAAGGGACGCGGACGGAGCCTCGTTCCCTCCCCCGTGAAGGCGGCCGCGCAAGAGCTCGGATTGCAGGTCGTCCAGCCGCCGCGCCTGAATGCTGAGGCGCGCCGGCTGGTTGCGGCTCTTCGCCCGGAGGTCCTCGTGGTTGTCGCGTACGGGCGCATCTTCGGTCCGAAGTTCTTGGACCTCTTCGAACAAGGAGGCGTCAATCTCCATCCTTCACTGCTTCCACGGCACCGAGGCCCCAGCCCCATACCCGCCGCGATTCTGGCCGGCGACCAGGAGACGGGGATAACCGTGCAACGCCTTGCCCTCGAGATGGACAGTGGCAACATCCTGGCGCAGACGCACATTCCCCTCGACGGCACGGAGACCACCTCCTCGCTGACGCAACGGGTTGCCGAGGAGGGTGCGGAGCTGTTGAGCCGAACCATCGCCGACCTGGAGACGGGCCGGGTAGAGGAGCGGGTTCAGGATCCCGATGCCGCTAGCTACTGCCGGCTCATTGAGAAGAAGGATGGCGAGATCGAGTGGACGCAATCCGCGGCGCAGATCGAGCGAATGAGCCGCGCCTACAATCCGTGGCCCGGCGCCTTTACCTTCTTCAAGGAACAGAAGCTGACCTTGTGGAAGACCACCGTGTATGGGGGTGGTGAAATTGCTCCACCTGCAGCCGAGCAGCCGCCGGCAGGCACCGTGTTAGGAGTAGACAAGGGGTGGGGGATTTTGATAGAAACTGGCGACGGTGCGCTTGCCGTAGAGCGTTTGCAGCTTCAGTCGCGTAGTGTTACCGACTGGAAGAGCTTTCTCAACGGTGCCCGCGATTTCCTGGACGGCGCAGTCGGTCGCCGATGAACGCAGAAAGACAGTGAAGTAATGTGGCGAATCCGTGAGTGGCTTCGGCGGATTCTTCCGAATGATCGGGAGGATCCGGAGAGGCGCTTCTCGAAAATCATCATCTACACATTTGTCGGCATCGTCCTTCTCATGGCGGCGGCTGCGGCAACGTCCTTCGTCGTAACGCTCGAGGGCCCCGAGGAAATCATGGTTCCCGAAGTCCGTGAGAAGGACCTGGAGAGTGCATTGATCGATCTCCAGGAGCGCAGGCTCTACGGTATCATCCGACTCCGCTACACCTCTGATCCCACGCTCAAGGGCAAGGTGGTCGACCAAGACCCCGCCTCGGGCACGCTCGTCCGAGCCGGCAAGGAGATCGAGCTGGTCGTAAGCCGGGGTGCCATTGTGGATCGCGTCGGCGACTACGTGGGACGCCGGTTGGATGAGGTTCGCCGTGAGCTTCAAGCGCTCTTCACTACCTTCGACGAGCTCTTGCAAATCGCCGACGTCAGCTATGTTTTCGACCCGGCGCCGGCCGGGACCATACTCGAGCAGTCTCCCGATGCGGGTACCGAGCTTACCGGACCCACGGAGCTTGACCTGGTCGTGAGTCGAGGCCCAGATGTGGATCGCATTGAGCTTCCCTCCTACGTTGGCCTCGAGTACGAAGAGGCCATACGGCTCTTGGCAAGTCAGGGGCTTCCCTTCATCTTCACTCGCGCTGGTGAGGACCAATCGGGTGATCCCGGGTTCGTGGTTGCGCAATCGCCGCCTCCTGGAACCGAAGTCCCGGGCGATTCAAAGGTTACCCTCCGTATTGTGCCGCCCGAGGAGCTCGGCGAGGATCGCGTCTTCGGCATCTTTGAGCGCGTGCTTCCGGACTATCCTGTTGCAGTCGACATGACCCTGGAGGCAGTTTCGCCGGATGGAACGCGGCGCACCGTATTCTCCATGCGGCACCCAGGCGGGGAGCTGGCGGTGCCATACGTCGAGGAAGTCGGCACCACCTTGGTTCTTTCGCGCTTTGACACGGAGGTCATCCGCTATCTGGTTCGTCCACCGGACTCCTCGGCGACGAGCTCCGATACCGAAGACGCCGGCGACGCAACGGACGGCGACGGCGAAGGCAATTCCGGCGATGGCGCGGGCGACTCCGCCCCCGGCGACGCCGAAGATACCGGCGCGGGCGACTCCGCCCCCGGCGACGCAACGGACGGCGACCCCGCCCCCGGCGATGGTGCGGATGGCGACGGCGAAGGCGATTCCGGCGATGGTGCGGGCGACCCGGCCCCCGATGACGCCCCCGGCGACGCCGAGGATACCGGCCAGTAGCGCCGTCTGTTTTGACCTTCTAAGCAATTTCGGGTACAGTGCGTTGGAGCGTTCCCCTGCCGGGGGCGCCGAAGGCCGCCGTGGAGGCGTATGAGGAATCATGAGCACGGTCCTTGCTTCCAAAGTTCTCGTCCTCAATCGCGGATATACGCCGGTCCGCACGACCACGGTGAGGAACGCCTTTCTCAAGCTTTTTTCCGCTATTGCTGAGGCGGTCACTGTTGAAGAGGGCCGCTATGTCAGCTACGACTTCAGCTCCTGGGCCGAGATCTCCGAGCTTCGGCAGATTCTCGGCGATCATCCCCCTGATACCGATTGGGTACGGACGCCGTCCCTCTCGCTGATCGTGCCGCGGGTCATTCGTCTTCTCTCCTACGACCACATGCCGAAGTACGAGGTGAAACTCACTCGGAAGAATATCTTCGAGCGGGACGAGTACACCTGCCAGTACACCGGCCAGCGTCTGCGAGCGCTGGAGCTCAACATTGACCACGTTCTGCCACGTTCCCGCGGCGGCGCGAGCACCTGGGAGAATCTGGTGACGTGTAGCGTCGAGGCGAACAACAAGAAGGGCGACCGCACGCCTCATGAGGCGGGCATGAAGCTAATACGACGACCCTTCAAGCCATCTCCCCGGCACGCCGTGCAGCTCTCGCTCGGCTCCAATCGGTACCGCGACTGGGACCACTTTGTCAGTGATCTGTACTGGAACACCGAGCTCACTGAATCGGACTGATGGCAAAGAAGAAACGCCGTGGCTCCGCAGCCGCCGCGACAGCATCGACACGCCCCTTTTCCCTGCTGATCAAACCCGCCGGCGCGGACTGCAATATTGCCTGTGACTACTGCTTTTACTACGATCGCGCCTCGCTCTACCCGGGCGCCTCTCGCCACCGGATGAGTGAGGAGACCCTCGAGCGCGTCGTCTCGACCTTCATGGCAACGCAGCAGCCGACCTACTCCTTCGGCTGGCAAGGGGGAGAGCCCACCCTCATGGGGGTCGACTTCTTCCGCCGTGCCGTGGAGCTGCAGCAGGCCTACGGTGGTCCGGGTTCCCGGGTGGCAAACGGCTTGCAAACCAACGGCATGCTCGTAGACGACGAAATGGCGAAGCTCTTCCACGACTACCGCTTCCTCATTGGCGTCAGTTTGGACGGGCCCGAAGACGTCCACGACACCTATCGAAGGAGCCTCGCGGGAAGCGGCACCTATGCCCGGGTCCGAAAGGGCATTGAGGCTCTGCAGAAGAACGATGTCGATGTAAACATCCTGGTCCTCGTTTCACAGGCCAATGTGCGACGGGCGGCCGAGGTGTACGAGTTCCTCCGGGACCAGGGCTTCCGTTACCATCAGTACATTCCCTGCGTAGAGTTCGGTCCCGACGGCACGAAGGCGCCATTCGCCATTACCGGCGCCGAGTGGGGTGCGTTCTTGAACGAGCTGTGGGACGCCTGGTACCCGCGGGACACGCGGCGCATCTCCATCCGGCACTTCGATTCAGTTCTGGAATACCTGGTGCGGGGCAGTTACAACGTCTGTTCCATGGGAGGGCGCTGCAACGGGTACTTCGTTGTGGAGCACACCGGGGATGTCTATCCCTGCGACTTTGCCGTCGCGGAGGAGACGCTCCTTGGAAACATTCACGATACGGAGTGGGGAGCCCTTCAGCGGAGCCCCGCCTACCGCCGTTTTGCGGCGCAGAAGGCGCAGTGGTCGTCTGCGTGCGCTGAGTGTCCCTACCTGCACCTCTGCTCAGGAGACTGCACCAAGCACCGTCGCACGGCAGAGCTTGCACGTGCCTTTGGTCAGCCTGTAGCCGCCCCAGACGGCGTCCCGGGGGAGACCGGAATTAGCTGGCTCTGTCAGGGGTGGCGGGACTTCTACGGGCACACCCTCGGCGGCTTTCACGCGCTGGCGGAGGAAGTTCGGCGCGAACAGCGCCTGCAGGCACCCAGGATTCCGGAGCCGAGCGAGCCCTGTCACTGCGGCAGTGAGAAGCTCTACCGGAACTGTCACGGGACGGCACCACCAATCTGATTCCGGACCTACTCAACTCCGACGAGGCCGCTTGCCGCAATACCCAGCACGACAACGACGAGAAGCGCCATGGCGGCGTAGTACCAGTCGCGGCGGCGGGCGTACATTACGGCCAGAGCTACAAAGCAGATGGGCGTTGCCGCGGCAATGAGGGCCAGGGCGGCGAGGGTGAGGACGTCACCGTTGGCGAGCTCGGCCACCCACGCCCAATCGGTGGGAAAGCCGGTTTCGTCGGCGTACTCGTGGGCCGGCAAGCCCCAGAGCTCCGGGATATCATCCGCCGGGACGGTTGAGGGGAGCAGGCCTGCGCCGAAAACGATGAAGCTCGCAACGAGCAGAGAAAAGGCAATCGCGACGAACCATTGGAGGATCCCGGCGTAGCGTGTCTCGACTTGTGCGGCGTGGCTCGCGTCCGACATGTCGTCTCCTTGTCACTCTTCAGAGAATGCCGATGCCGGCAAGCACCGAGCGGGCGCCCGCCGTCAACAGGATTGTAATTACCACAATGCGCACGACCTTCGGTCGTACGCGGCCCAAGAGGCGTGCACCCACGCGCGTGCCAAGCATCATTCCCGCCACCGACGGCACGGCAATGAGGGGCAGCACCGCACCGTTGTTCAAGTAGACCCAGGCCGCCGCGGTATCGTTAATGGAGAGGACCAGTCCGCTCGTCGCGACGGCGGTCTTGAGTGGCGCGCCAAGAAGCAGATTCAAGGTTGGAACGTTGGCCCAGCCGGCCCCAAGCCCGAAGAGGCCGGCCAGAAATCCGATGAGGACGAACAGGCCGAGCCCCAATGGCATCCGGTGAATCTCCCAGGAGACCTCCCTCCGCTCGTGCGGTTCCCAGTACAATCCGTTGATGGCGAGGGCCTCGGACAGCAGGTCGGGCTTTGTCACCTCAGGAAAGTCCGAGCGCTTCGCTCGGAGCATGACCAGGACGATTCCCAGAATAGCAACTCCCAAGGTGATCTCCACGACCTGCGTCGGGAGGGCCAGTCCTACCGTCGCACCCACGACGGCACCCACCGAGCCGAGGAGCGCAAAGGGAATGGCGAGGCGGAGACTGGCAAGACGTTGCTTCAGCAGGGTGGGCGCCGCCGAGATGGCCCCGGAGAGGGCGACCATAAGTCCGGCACCCCGGACGAAGTCCAAATGGAATGGGAACAGTGCCGTCACAATTGGCACAAAGAGCACCCCGCCACCGACGCCCGCGATGACCGCCAGGACACCGAGGACCAGGGTAAAGCCGAATAGCAGCAGCGACCATCCCCACCACGGCAGGTCCGCGCGGATGAGTCCGGTGGCCCGGTCGGCTTCCTCGCCGGCCGCGGCGG
>CAYPTH010000087.1:0-5615 GCA_964413635.1 uncultured Spirochaetaceae bacterium | reverse complement strand
CGCGGCGGTATCTCCGACCGTTTCGGTCACGACGGCGGCGAGCGCCGGCGGAACGCCCGATCCGTTATCCTCCGCGTACTCGGATAGCTGCGCCGTCCCAAGCGGCGCAACCCACAGCCCCATACATAGGAGGAGGAGCACCCACGCCAATCTGTGTGTTCGACGGCTGTGGCCTTGCGTCACGGGAGCAATTCTAAATCTGGGGCGCGGATTGGGGTTGCGGCCCCTTCTGAGCGATAGATCGTTATCCGTCATCTGCTTCGCCGCCCCAGATTTAGAATTGCTGGCGTCACGAGCCCATCCTTGCCCAATGGGATTGTATCAGTGTGGCTTCCGGAGCTTAATTGGCAAGGCGTGAGAATTGCAAGCGGCCCGACCGCCCGCGTCCTTGCCCGTCGGGCAAGAACCTGATCGGGGCGCTTTATTCTTGACCATGCATGTCATACAATCGGGGCATGAGCGAAAGGAGCGAACGGGCGGCACTGCATCAGGGACTAGATCAAGGCACACGTCAACGTGCCGGTGGGGAGAGTTGTTGTAGCCCCAGCCACTCGCGCGACCACTCGCACCATCACTCGCACGGCGACGGAGCAGAGCCGGAGGGGCGCCCGCCGGCGCCGGGGGCGCGACAGGAAGCTTCGCCGGCGCCGGCATCCGCCCCCGCTGCCGCCGGACCCGTCCGGCACCACGAAGACGTGCTTGTTGACCTGCCGGGTGGGGCGTTTCGCATGGGCACCGACGATAGAATCGGTTTTCCGGCGGACGGCGAGGGGCCGGTGCGAGAGATCACCCTCTCTCCGTTTCGCATTGACGCACACGCTGTGACCAACGCGCAATTCGCCGAGTTTGTCGACCAGACCGGATACGTCACCGAGGGAGAGCGGTGGGGCTGGTGCTTTGTCTTTAACCTGCTTGTCTCGAAGACGGCGGCTAAGCGTAAACACGTGCGCCCGGTCCCCGGCCTCCAGTGGTGGCTTGCCGTCGACGGGGCGAGTTGGCGCCATCCGGAGGGGAAGGGCTCGCACATCCGGGATCGCATGGATCACCCCGTCGTCCAGGTCTCCTGGAACGATGCTCGCGCGTACGCAAAATGGGCGGGCAAACGCCTGCCGACGGAAGCGGAATGGGAATACGCCGCCCGGGGCGGATTGGATCAGAAGCGCTACCCCTGGGGTGACGAGCTCACGCCCGGTGGGAAGCACATGTGCAATATCTGGCAAGGCGACTTTCCGCGGACCAATACGGCCGAAGATGGGTTTGTCGGTACCGCGCCTGCGCGGTCTTACAAGCCCAACGGCTTTGGTCTCTACTGTGTGAGTGGAAATGTCTGGGAGTGGTGTTCAGATTGGTGGAGTCCGGATTATCACGTGTCCGGACCCAGCGTTGACCCCAGCGGCCCACCAACGGGGCAGGCGCGAGTCACCAGAGGTGGCTCCTACCTGTGCCACGACTCCTATTGCAATCGCTATCGTGTTGCCGCTCGCACCGGCAATACACCGGATTCCGCGACCGGCAATACCGGTTTTCGCTGCGCAGCCGACGCACCTTGAGCCTGCACGGCGGTTCGAGCCCCGGGCGTGAGGCCTGGGCTCCAATCGAACCGCCGTCGAGCTGCTGCGCGGCTTAGCCGCGCTAGGTATTGCTGTCTGCGCCGTCCCCGGCATTTTCTGAGTCCGTTGACTCATCGCCTTCTTCGTCCTCGGTTACCTCGTCGTTGCGAACCGGGCCGCTGGGATTCAAATACTCGAGGTAGGCCTTGTCGCCTTCAGGACCCCTTGTCTCGCCGCTGATCTTGCGTTGGAGCTTGGCTTCCTTCTTCTTCTTCTTCTCGATCTCTCGTCGACGCTTGTCTCCTTTGTACGAACGCTTGGGCATGAAGATCTCCTTGTATCGGTAGAATGAACGGTAGTACCGAACCGTATGTGCGTGAAAACGCGACCACTGGGAACTTTTCAGATCTAGCCGGTGGTGTAGGGGATACGACCGAAAAAGCCGGCGCATTCTTCAATGCAATTCGCCGCGTGTCCCTTAAAATGCGACATTTCCTCGTGATTTTCAAGCCGTTATGGACCCTTCTCAGAAGGTGTGGGCAATTTGGAATTACTCCCATTGCCCATGTCGCGTTCTGGATATTATTCTTCCTCGTAGACAATGCAACACTCCCACGTTTCAACACTTAGAGACCTCCTACTCCATAGCGGAAGGACGTATTCAGATCGTATTGCCTTAGCCAGTCGCGACGGCCGCTCCTACACCTACGGCGCAGTCCTCGGAGCTGCGAGCTCCGTCGCCGCGGATCTTGCGCGGCGCGGTATTGGGCCGGGCGACCGCGTAGCACTCTTCGCAGAGAACTCGCCCGAGTGGGGAGTGACCTACCTCGCCATCACGGGCACGGGAGCGGTTGTTGTGCCGCTTCTGACGGATTTCCACGCCAACCAAATTGGGGTCATCCTCGATCATGTGGATCCGAGTCTTGTTGTTACCTCCGCTAGCATGCGGAGCGTGGTCGAACAGGCCGGTTACACCGGGAACGCCATCGACATTGAAGACCTTGTGCCGATGAAGACAGCCGCCGACGACCAGCCCGCCAACGACGCGGCAAGTGCCGACGCGGCAAGTGGGCAAGAGGGGGTTGGTGGCGCACCGGCCGACCAGGATGCGGTCTTCTCTCACCGCCCGGCTTCGGAGGATTTAGCCGCCATCATCTACACCTCCGGAACGACCGGTACGCCGAAGGGCGTCATGCTCTCCCACGGCAATCTCGTCTCCAACGTCATGAACACCTTGGAGATGGTCCCGCTGGATAGCTCAGATCGGCTGCTCTCCATCCTGCCGCTGGCCCATACCTACGAGTGCACCATCGGCTTTCTGATCCCCTTCGCCTCGGGCGCCTCCGTCACCTACCTTACCGGTCCACCGGTTATCTCGGCGCTTCTGCCGGCGCTGGCCGACGTCAAGCCAACCATGATGCTCACGGTGCCCCTGATTATGGAGAAGATCTACCGCTCTCGTGTGGCTCCCGCGTTAGCGAAGCTGCCGGAGTGGTTGCGAGGGCTTCCGCCGGTACGGAAGCTCATGCATCGGATTGCAGCAAAGAAGGTGTACCGTCTCTTCGGCGGAAAGCTCCGCTTCTTCGGGATAGGCGGCGCCGCGCTGGCTGAGGATGCGGAACGCTTTCTGCGGGAGGGAAAGTTTCCCTACGCGATCGGTTACGGCCTGACCGAGACCAGCCCGCTGATCGTGGGCAGCGACGCCAAGAAGACTCGCTTTCGTTCCGGCGGTCGCGCCGTTCCTGGAACGGAAATCCGAATTGCATCGGTCCATCCCCTCGGAGACACCGACGCACACCTGGAACCGGATCTCGGTGAGATCCAGGCGCGTGGTCCAAATGTCATGCAAGGCTACTACCGGAATCCGGAAGCGACGGCCGAAGTTTTCACCGAGGACGGCTGGTTCCGGACCGGTGACTTGGGCACGGTGGATAAAGATGGCTTCGTGTACATCCGCGGTCGGTTGAAGACAACCATCGTCGGTCCCGGCGGAGAAAACATCTTCCCGGAGGAGATCGAGGCGGCAATCAACGCCGAGGAAGGAGTCGCCGAGTCACTGGTCCTCGCGGAGCAGCAGGGCACTCTCACTGCGCGGGTTCGCCTCAACGCCGAAAAGCTCGCCGAATGGGTGGGAGATGCGCTCCCCACGGTGGATCTCGAGCCTGCCAAGGAACATGTGGAAGCCTTCCTCACCGATCTGCGGAAGCGCGTCAACGCTCGGCTCAATCGGTATTCCCGGCTCTCGGACATCCGCCTCCAGGAAGAGCCTCTCGAGCGGACGCCGACGAAGAAGATCAAGCGATACAAGTACAAAGAGTAGTTGGGGTCGGGGCGGAAATACGGTAGAGTTCCCGAATGCTCGAGATTGCCGGACCGTTAATCGCCGCTCTGATCTACACCATTACCTCGTTTCTGATCCGTCGCGCCCTCCGCGGCGGCGTCAATATCGCTCTGCAGTTTGCCGTCACCAATATCTTCACGGTGCTCATTGTCGGTGTTGCGGCTTTGTTCCTGAGTCAGGGCAAGCTCGTACTGAACTCGTGGTGGCCGGCCGTCACCATTGTGCTCTTCCTGTCCGGGCAGCTTCTGGTAATGACGGCGCTGCGACTCGGCGACTCGAGCATTCAAACGCCGCTGATGGGTGTGAAGGTGCTGTTCGCGCCGATCGTCGTGGCGATCGGTTTCACCGACGCGGTGCCGAGAGAGATTTGGATAGCCGCCGTGCTGGCTACTGTAGCGGTGTTTCTCATTGGCTTTCGCCGAGACACAGCCCGGGCCTTTCAGGCGCTGCCGGTGGCCGCAACCATTGGCTCGGCGGTGATTTTCGCCACCAGCGACACCATTATTGCGGAGATGTCGGGGCCCCTCGGAAACGCCGCGTTTCTCGCTACGCTTCTGCTGGGGGTCGGCATACTGTCGGTTCCGGTGGGAGTCGGCGGTCTCATTGCCCAGCTTCGCGCCGGCACCCCTCGTCCCGGCGGATCCGCGGTGCGCGCCTTGCTCGGCGGCTCGGTTCTCATGGGTGTGCAGTTTGCCCTCTTCGTGACGGCGTTGAGTCTCTTCAGCAACTCGCCCCGGACGAACGTTCTCTACAGTACCCGAGGCTTGTGGAGTGTAGCCCTGCTCTACCTTCTCAACCGCGCCGGTCACGGTCACCACATGGAGCAGGCGCCCATGGGCGTCATTGCGCGGCGCTTCGTTGGGGCAGCCTTGCTCGTCGCGGCGGTTGTGGTAGCGGTGTGATTGCGCGGAGCCCAGTCGGCGCCGGCTCAGTCGTCCATGAACTCCGGCCGGGCGGGTGCAAAGACCTCGATCAACTCCGAGTCCTCGAGGAACTTAGCGCGGTGGCTCTCCCATGAGTTGAAAGAGTACCCTGTTCCCGCCGTCGCCACGAAGCTTTCTCCATTCTCACCCAATTCGAACTCGACCTTTCCCGAAATGACGTAGCCGGTCTGCGCGGCTTCGTGACTGTGAGACGGAACCTCGGCTCCCGCCGACATGCGGAAGTGGCAGATCATGGTGTCGTGCGTATAGGAGAGGGTGGTGCGGAACACACCATCCGGCTTCTCGACGGCGGACGAGTCGGACACCGATCCGACGCGTCGAAGTGGACTGGTACTTGATGACATGAGAACCTCCCGGAGGCATGGTATAGGCGCTTCAAAGGCTGAGTATATACGCCCCGCCGTCACGACGCCAGCAGCTCAGCGGGCAAGCCAATGCGTCCCGTAATTGCAACAATATTCACGGAACCCTCATAAAGATACTTGTCTGTCGGCCAAGCCTCTGGTAGCGTAGGCCATCTCGCAAGAGAAGCGAGGCACGTGTGAACCGTGCCCTGTCACTCTTGGTACTCCTTCTCGTCGTGGCGGGGACGGCTGACGTCATTGACGCCACTGAAGTTTTCTCGAGCAATACGTTGAGAAAGCGCGCGCGTAATATAGACGCGCGCAGAGCTTCGCACCGGTGACCCGCCTATGGCGGGTCACCGGGCTTTCCACCTATTCTCGGCGTGCCCACAGTTGTCTTCTTCATAGTTTCTCTGAACCCCGCGGATCTCGCCAG
>CAYPTH010000086.1:8755-12784 GCA_964413635.1 uncultured Spirochaetaceae bacterium | reverse complement strand
CCCCGGCGAGATGCATCAACGTGATCGGTCATCGCATTGGACAACAAGCCGGGAGCGCCCCGGCATTCCCGGACTGCCGGCCTCAGTAGACCGGCACGCCGGCCGTGTTGGCTTTGACGCCGAATCGCCTCCTGAAGCTCGTGCAGATCTCATGAGCCTTTTGGACTACCTCGCTATCAACAGGCCCTTGCTCCACGGCATTCACTGCGGTGCGTAACTGCTCCGGGGTGTTTATGCCTATCACGGTGCTTGTGATGCGCGGATCCGAGACGGCAAAGCGCACGGCATAGGTGGTCCATGATTCCGGCTCGAGCGAAAGCTCTCTGCCGAGCTCTGCGAGTTGATCGTAGAAGCGGTCGAACTGAGTATCGCGCATTCGATCGTCTTTGGGGAGCTCCTGCCTGTGTACGCGGCGATCGGTCAGGAGGCCGCCGGCGAAGGGGCGTATGCCGATGAAGCCCATTCCCGAGGTCTCGAGTGCCGGAAAAAGATCGGCCATCTCGGTCTCCAGGGCGTTAAAGTAGGCAACGAGCCCGGTGAAGTCTCCAGATTCCACGACCTTCTCGGCGTATCCGACGGTGTAGGGGAAGCTTGCCAGGTAGGCGACCTTGCCTTCTTCGCGCAGCCGGGAGAACTCCTCCTTCAAGGGCTCGGTGACCTCGTCATACTCTGAAAGGCGTTTCGGTTCACCCTCCGCACAGTAGCCGAGCTCTCTTTCCAGGGTTCCCCGGTGCAGATGCTGGACAACGGCAATCCGGTCGGTATTCAGCTCCCGCAAGGCGTCTTCGATCTGACGCCGAAACTTCTGCTTGTCGAACGTCGCCTCTCCCCAATCCGGTACGTTCACCTTGATAATGTGGTGCAGTTCGTGCCGTTTCGGGTGCTTGCCAAGGACTTCTCCGGTCAGCCAGCGCGTACCATACTCGAAGCTGGAATGAATAAAGTTGATGCCACTATCGACCGCCTCCTCGAGAGCGCGAGCGCCGTTTCTGCTCTGCTCATCCTGCTTCCCGCTCTTCGACGCGTAACGCATGGTTCCATAGCAGATCTCCGAGACTGAGAGATCGGTGTTCCCGTAGGTTCGATACTTCATTGCCGCACCTCCACCTGCATTGTCCCACGGGTGCGGTGCTGGAGGCTACTCCCTTACGCCAACCCTCGGCAGTTCGATGTCTACAGTCTCTGAGCCGTGGTGCACAAGGACTCCGTTCTTTTGGACGAGAGCAAGCTGTTCCTGAGCAGCTTTCAGGTGAATACCGTCAGCCGCCGGTTCCAACTCTAGCGCTGTGCCTGCCCGCAGATTGTAGCGCTCGCGCAGGGCCTTGGGCACAATGATGCGGCCAGCCTTGTCAATGGTAGTTTGCATACCCTAATGGTACTCGCCGGATACCGCTAGAGTCGGAAGCCGAGGCCCAGGGAAACGCTACTTCCCGCGCTGGAGAAGTCGTCGCTAAACGTGTAGGTCTGGCCGCTCACCTCTACGGTCTGAGACTGAAAGCCCAGCTCAATGAGATAGCGCGCCTCGGCGAATCCAAAGAGCCTCGAGCTCTTCCCAAAGAAGACGCGGGTACCCACCTGCGGCGCAATGATCACCGAGGTCAGCGACGCTCGGCTACTGGCGTTGGTTGGCGTGTACTGGAACGATACGACGTACCAGCGAGGTCCAACGGCCAGGCCGGCGTAGGGATCCACGGAGATAGCGGAACCCAGCGCTTCGCTCAGCGCGGTGATGTGGGCCAGCACTCGGGCGTAGCCTCCAAAGTAGTAGGACTGTAGCCTCCAGTCCGCGTCGAGTGCGCCCAAAAGGTTGCAGAAGAGGCAATAGCCCACGTCGCCCGTGGCGCCGGCACTGAGGGTGACCGGCCCGAGCGGCAGCAGCTGAATGTCGAGCTGCGGCTCGATATAGGGGTAGATCAACGCGTTGAGGCCCCCGGAGGCCGCCACGTCAATGCTACCGGCTCCCATCTTGGTTCCGTTTTCTTCTTGATCAGACTGCGCCCACGCACCGGTGAGGGCAAATGCCACCATGAGCGCCGTGCCCATTAGAACGATTCGTCGAATTCCTGAATTGGCCGAATACATAAGTCCTCCACTTAGGATAGCTGTTTCGAACGTACCTCCGGTTGAGGCTGCCGGTCAATTGCGCCGTTGACGGTGCCTTGGTGGCCGCCTCGGGCGGCGCGGTTCACGCGCCGCCCATGTCCTTACCGCTTCCTCCTAGCGGAGGGGATTCTTCCACTTGAGTGCGGGAAAACGCCCGAAGTCGGCATCGGCGGTGTAGAGCACGCCGCCATGCTCGACGCAGAGGGCCGCGAGATGGGCATCCGTAGTGAGATTACCACCGGTGCCGTGCTCGACGATCAGGGTCTTCAGGATCTCGCGGTGGCGTGGGCCGGGACCGAGGGCGCGGCAGAGCGGATGATCGAGCCAGGCATCCACGAGCTCCCAGGCCGCCGCCGGAGAGATTGGAGAGGCAAACACCCGTGGAGAGGTCGTGAGGCGGAGAAAGCCAAGAGTCACGACCCACGGCAGACCAACTTCCGCGACCCCGTTCATAACCGATTCCCACCACTCCTTGCAGGGCTCGTGATGGCTCGCTTCTTGGTTCACCGCGTAGATCAGCAGGTTCAGATCTGGAACGATCACTTGCCGATCTCGAGCTTGTCGATGGTGTAGTCGGTTTCCATTTCCGCGGCGAGATCGAGGGACTTGTGGAAGTTGATGCCTGCGCGCGCACCGAGGTGGTGGGTTCGCTGGCGAAACGGCGGTCGCTGTTCAGCCTGACCTTCGAGGTGGGCTCTCACAATCTCGTTGATGAGTCCCGATACACTTTGATGTTTCGCATCGGCTCGACGTTTGAGATCGTGCATCAGTGCATCATCTATACTTATAGTTGTGCGCATACACGCATCATACGGCGCACGAGGGGATGCGTCAAATGTTGCGCGCACAGCCTAGAGCGTCGTGGTCAGAACGAGATGGGTATCACCTCCTGCTCTACGCCGATCTCGTGCGTTCGGATGCGCTCGGCAAGGACTTGCAGGTCGGGCCGCGTAACTTGCGTCAGGCGGCGCAGTGCTTGCCGTGACAGTGGGCGGCCGAAGGGGGCGTACCGGGTAAAGGTCTCGACGTCCATGGCGAAGGGGCGAATGGCGACGCCGCTCGATTGGGCGAGCTCCTGCAGAATCAGGAGGCCGTCGGGGTCCAGATCACCGAAGTGCAGGGTGGCCGCGGCGGCACGGGCGAGCAGTGCGGCCGTTCGGGCCGTCGCCGATCCGGGGTGGCCGGGGGTGAAGAGCAATGCCGAGGGGGGAGCAGCGCCGGCGGAGGGAGGTGCCGACCAGGCCGCCCGGGCGGCCTGGCAGGCGGCGTAGAAGCTCTCCTTGTTCTCCACGGACAACACCCAGGGGCTGCCGGTTTCCCGGGGCGGGTCCAACTCCACGGTGGAGACTCGCTCAAGGGTCCCGGCCGGCAGGGTGAGAATGTCGCCGGCAATGCGCCACGGCTCGCCGGCGACGTGGAGCGTTCCAAAGAGGCAGAGGCTCACCTCCGGAAAGGACCGCTTCAAGCCGAGCCGCTCCGATAGCGGCTCCCCGAACGCTTCCTCCGACAGGCGGTCGGCGGCGGGCAGAAGTCCTTCGAGGCGCTTGCTGTCGCCGAAGAGACGAACGCTCAAGGCCCGGAGCGCGTGTCCGGCGCACTCCTGCGGCGACAGCAGAAAGAGACAACCTATGTCGCGTAGATCCCCGGCGTCTTCGACAATGGCGGGGTGATGCTCGCGCACCAAGGCGTGAAGGCGCTCTGCAAGATGAGCGAGCTCGCTTCGGTCCCACGGTGTTTCTTCGAGCGCGGCAAGGAGCTCGTCGCGCCGTTGGCTCGGAGAGCTTCGCCCCAGGAGGCGGTAGAGAGCGGCGGGATCTTCGAGATAGAGCGCTTCAACCTCTTCGCCTGCACGAAACCGCCGCCACCGCACCGAGACGATTTCCGCCGCCTCGAGATCTTCGACGGCTGCAAGGAACTCCTCCTTCT
>CAYPTH010000086.1:4662-8655 GCA_964413635.1 uncultured Spirochaetaceae bacterium | reverse complement strand
CCGATCCGGGCGTCGTCCATCTTGCTGAAGGCTTCGTCGAAGAGCACGAGGCGAATGGCCTCCGGGTTGTCTCGGTAGAAACGGAAGAAGCTTGCGGCTATCGCCACGTAATAGGGGGTCTGGGTCTCGCCTCCCGACTTCTCCCGCAGGACCCGGGACAGGTAGGACTCCAGCGGCTTTCCCGTTGACCGGTCAACCCGCTCGGCATCCCGGATCTTGATGTCGTAGACGAAGTACTGCCGATAGTCGCAGATCTCCCGCACCTCGGGCGAGTCGAGCTCGTTGGTGAGGATCTTCTCAAACACACTCTCCACGCTGCGCCGCTCTTCCTCGCTCTTGAGGGCGGCGAAGAGGGTTCCCTCGACCTCTCGCACCTCCGCCGCGGTGGCAATCGCGTGCATAAGCTCCCGCTTATCCTGTCGTCGCTGAATGGTGAAGCGGTAGGAGTCCTTGCCGAAGCTGATCTGGTCGAGGATGGTGTTGATCTCCTTGAAGCTTTCCTCGGCCTCCATGAGGTACTCGTTCAACCGGGCTACGAAGTGCTCCTGAAACTGACGTTCCGCCTCGGCACGAGCGCGCTCGATTCGCTCCCGGTACTCGGGAAGCTCGGTGCGCGTGTACCGGTCGAGCAGTTCCATATGCTCCGTAGACTCATCTTCGTCTACTCCTAAAAGGGAGTTGTACTGGTGGTTGTACTGCTGCTTCGCCTGGACCAGGTCATGCCGCGCGTTGGTCTCTCGGGTGCGCAGACCGCGGAAGGCCGACTCGTAGCGTTGGATGATCTCGTCGTAGTCCGGGGGGGTGGATTCGCCGCGCATGCGGTCGCGATAGTAGGACTCGAGCGCGTCCTGTTGGGCGGCGTGTTCCGAGAGAAAGCCCTCGAGGGCCGCGGTGTGACGCCTCTCGTCCCGGCGGTGTTCTTCCAAGCGTTGGGTGAGATTTGTCACCTTGGCGGTTCGCCGGCCCCGGTCCTCAATCTCCTCCTGTTGTCTCGATTCGAGGTCTCGGATCATTGCAACGACGGCGTCGAGCTGCCGTTGCACACTCTCGAAGCCCGTCGTGTCTATCTCCGCCATGCGCGTATCGATGTCGTGCAGCTCATCTTCTATTGCGGAAAGGCGCGCGGCGGCATCGCCGAGGTGGTCGAGCTCGCCAAGGAGGCGCTCCGCCTCGCGGAGCCGTGCCAGCTTCTCCGTAAGCTCGTCCTTCTGCGCCTCCTCGGTACGCAGGGAGGCTTCATCGGTCTCAATGGCAGCTTCTATCGACGCAAGTCTGCGCTCCCGGGCTCGGCGGCCGAGATACCAGCGGAGACGCGCTTCCTCCTCGGCGCGCACGACGGCGCCGTCGCTGTGCTGCAGCGCAGTATCGGTAACGCTTCTCTCCTCGCGAAGCAGCTCGGAGAGATCGGTACGGACGACGTCCGCCAGAAGATGGAAGGCGACGCGTCGGGCGTCCGGATTGGCGGGCGCCACCAGTTCCGCCAGAGAACCGGGCCGAATATCCTTCTCGTGGATAACGGCAAGATTTGGCAGGACGACGCCGGCCACATCCGCTTCCTGTGCGTTGTAGATCTCGAGAGCGCGCCGGTAGCGGTCGCGGGGCACCAGCAGGGCGAAGCGCCTGTCGCCGAGCCAGCTCTCAACAAGCTCCTGGTGATTCTCGTCCGTGACCTCGAGGAGCTCGGCCAGGACCTCCGTTTCAATGCCCTCTCCGTGAAGGGCCGTTCGGAGTTGCTCGACCGCATTCGGGTAGCGAACCAGGCCATCCTTGAGCTCCTGCCGCTCACGGTAGCTCTGCGCAAGGCGTTCCTTGAGCTCCCCGATTCTGAGCTCGGACCGCGCGCTTTCCATGCTTGCATCCGCGACCTCGGCAGCGACGGTCTGCATCTCCGTCGCGGAATCACCGGGCTCCCGGCCGAGGATCTCCGTAACGCGCCGACGAATGGTCTCGGTCCGATCGGCACGCTCCTTCTGCACGGTGCGCTGCTTCAGAAGATCATCCCGATCGCGACGCAGGCGCTGATAAACTTGGCGGGTTTCGTCGGTCGCCAAGGAGACGTGAAGCTCGTCACGCTGCGCCTCGAGACGGTGCTTTTGATCGGTGCTCTGTTGAAGAGAAAGCGAAAGGCGCTGAACGGCGGCCTTTTCGGTGTCGAGGGTCGTCGCAGTTTCGGATGCCGCGCTTCGCTCCTTCTCCATAAGCAGACGAAGTCGCAGATACTCCTGCCGTTGGATCTGAGCGAGCACCTGAAGGAGCGCGTCGCGCTTGTCCCGAACCCTTTGCAGCAGGAGAATCCGCTCTTCCATTGCAGCCGCCTCGCGTTCGGCGGCCCGGTAGTTGAGAAGGTTCTCTTTCATGGCTCCGACATCGACGGTGCGCTCCTCGAGAATGTAGTCGCAGACGAAGTCATGGACCGATGTAAACGGCGTGAAGCTTACCGACCGGACCAGTGCGGCGAAGTAGGGGTTGAAGTCGCTGCCGCGTCGGTGGACGCCGAGGAGGTGTGTGAGCCGATTGTTGTAGTCGGCCTTGGTCGGACAGATGCGGCCGCCGCGAGCCTTCAGGCGGTCGCGGAATTGACGGGGCCGGACAAAGTGGTCTTCCTCATACACCGCGATGTCGTCGAGTCCGGCATCGGTGAGAAGCCAGGGATGCTCGCGGCAATCGCCATCGCGGAAGGACTCGATCATGATCCCCGCGCAGGAGCGGCGGCCCTCCGCGGTGAACTCCAGGATCACGTGGGAGAGGCAATCTCCCCGAAGGTAATCAAGTCCGTCGGCGCCGACCTTGGCGCGGGTGTAGCTCTCGAGGGTGCGAGCCGTGCGCTGGTCCGTTGCGGCGGCGTTGAAGCGAATGCGCTGTACCTTAGCCACCAGGCCGTACTGCATTGCATCTATGATCGTGCTCTTTCCGCTGCCGTTGTCGCCGGCAAGAAGTGAGAGCAGCCCGATCTGCAGCGTGATGTCCGAGAAAAAGTGCCAGTTCACCAGGCGCACCCGGGAGAGCGTCATCATTCAGATACCTCCTGGTCGCCTTCATCCTGGTCGTCGTAGTCGGAAGACCGATAGGTCTGGATGCGCTCGGCGATCTCTTCAACGGATACTCCATCTAGCACGAAGGGGATGCTCGGGAAGAGAATCACCGTGGTTTCCGGGTCGTCCTCGGGACCGCGGATGTTGATGAGCCGCAGCGCCTGAAAGCGGCGCAGGAGTGCGAGGAAGGGCGTCTTGCGGTAGGAGAGATCCGCTACCGTCTTCAGGCGGTCCTGAATCTCCTGCTGGCGAACTGTTCGCTCCCCGTGGATCGCAATCTCACCGCTCTTCTCCTCGTAGAGGAGGCGCAGGACGAGGAGGAGGATGCTTTCGTCCTTCTTGAGCTGAAGTCTCGCGGAGGCGGGACCGTCGAAGGAGATGACGCCGAGATGCTCGTCCTTGCGCAAGCCCCAGCCTGCGAGCTCGAGGTAGGCGTCGAGGATCTCGGTGTTGGCGGCGGCAAACTGGTAGGCGCGAGCGTGCCCGTCAAGCGAGCGCAGGAGGAAGCTCTCGGTGAGCAAGGTGTTCAAGGCGATCCGGAAGAGCTCCCGATCAGGGTCCGAAAGCTTCTGATAGCGCAGAAGTCGCTCATCCATCTGGATACCTCCGTACGAATCGATGGTCGGTAATGCGGAAACGACCTACCTGCCGCGTTTCGCTTCCCCACTCCACGGTGTAGGGAAAGCTATCCGGTCTGCCCTCGGCGTAGGCGCCGGCGTAGAGGAGCCGGATGTAGCTGTCCAGGTTCGTCAACAGCGTCTCGGCGCGCGCCGCGTTGCCCGGGTAGGGAGCGGCCGCTTCGAGAAACGCGGCGACCTTCCGTGGACTGAGCTGCCCGCGCGCTCGCAGAACGATCTCGCGTTCAGCCGCTTCGACGTCTACCGGTGCATCATCGCTGCGTCGGAGCCCTTCCTCGGTGACACTTCTGCTTCTGCGCGTGTAGAGCGACCCGGTGGAGAGA
>CAYPTH010000086.1:0-4562 GCA_964413635.1 uncultured Spirochaetaceae bacterium | reverse complement strand
CTCGGTGACACTTCTGCTTCTGCGCGTGTAGAGCGACCCGGTGGAGAGATGGCGCAGACGGTGCAAGGTGTGCACGAGGTGATCCGGTGCCGCCTCGGGGGGATAGTCACCGTCCGCCCACGCCTGCACGATGGCGGTGATCTTTCCCGCGAGTCCCCGATCGGCGTGAATCTGGGACCGGATTCGCTCGGTGGAGATGCGCGAGTAGCGGCGGTTACGGTCATCGATTCGCTCGAGAAGGGGGTCGATTGCCTGGAGATCGTTGCGAATCTCCACCAGCATACGCCGCAGCTCCTCCCGCGCCGCCTCGAAGGAGCTTCGCTTAATGACGGAGAGTCGATCCGCCGTGCGCTGCAGCCAGTCATCATCGACCAGGAAGGCATTAATTCGCTTGAGTATCCGCGGCCGGTACCGGGAGAGGTTGTCGGAGGTCTTGAGCCTGGTATAGGCGCGGTCGATCACCTCGTGCATGTAGACGTCGTAGTGAGCGTGGAGGAGCTCCGGAACGGTGGCATCTCGGGAGAACAGTTCCTGCAGGTGTGCGCGAATGTTTTGGTCCAGCAGCTTCAGGGATTCGAGGAGGAGCCGCGTGTGCATGTGGGCGTTCAATACCGCATGCTCGCCGCTGTCGTCGGCCGCATCGCTGCCAAGGGACGAATAGATGGCGACGACGTGGCTCTCATACTCGACCGCGGAGCCGTGGTGGACCTGGTGAAGCGCCTCCAGAAACGGCCGGGCTGTGTCGCGCAGGTTGATGACTCGGGTAAAGTCGAGGAGCTCCTCTTCCTCGATCCACCCGTAGGATATCAATCGGCGGATGAAGCGGCTTGCCGTTGCGCGGGGGTCTTCATCCGCGGAATGGTTCGCATCTCGCTCCGCATCTTCACCCTCGGGTGCAATCTCCGTCGGAGTAACCGAAGCGAGATAGTCCGTAAAGGTCTCCACGACGACGGCGCGCTCCACGCTGGAATGGTACTCGAGGAAGAGCTCGTAGAAACGAACGAGCAGCTCCGCGTAGTGGATCCTATTCGGAGAGGCGAGGGGAGTGAAAAAGTTCTCGGGAAGGTGATCGAAGACACTACTCATTGGCGCCCACCTTTGTACTCCACTTTCGGCGCGTATTCCAAGGACCTCCGATCCCGGGCCGCGGCGGGAGCTTCCGTCTATTGGATACAGGAGGCGTGGCCATGTTGATTCAAGGACGGCGCAATTGAGGTGGGCTTCGCTCTGTTGGCAGCGACCGGCGACGCTCAAATACGAGAGTATCGCGCAATCGGACTATCCCTGGCGTGAACCGTCCCGCCTCAGAACTGCGAAGCCGGAGCATTGAGCAGCTGAATCCGCTCAAAGGAATTGCCCCCCGTAGCTCCGGCGTCGACGAGGGCTTGAACTACCCCATCCGCACGCTCCTGGGGAACGCTGATAATGCTGCGCTCCCGGGCAGCCGCACCTTCGCCGTCACCCGTCGACAGCCGTCGCAGGCGTGTAGTTGTCGCGCCGCCTGCACCTGCGTCAAGCGCGGCGTCGACGAGGTGTCGCGCGCAGCCCTCGGCGCAGATCACAACAATCTCTCTGTTGGCAAGATGCAACTCTCCCGTCCACGTTTGGAGTGTTGATTCCGGTGCGGTGAATCGTTTTCGCCACGAAGTTCCACGGCGAAGCTCATCGATTGCAGCGATTACCTGTTCCATGCTGGCCGCATGCCTCGGGGGGCCGACGTGCAGACGAGTATCCAGCATGCCTGCGGTGACCGGGGCGCGATAGATAAAGCCCCTCCCGTGTCGGTCCAGACGGCCCTCCTCCACGAGAAGACGCATGATTTCGTTCGCGTCGTGTTGAGGAACTAGAAGATGCACGATCTCCTTTTCCGGCGGTATGGTAATGCGGAGGAGCCCTAGCCGGTCTCTGACCCCCGTGCCGACGCCAACGGTTATGAGCGGGACTGAGCTTCCAAGCTCCAGGGCAACCCTGACCAGCCGGGAGGTAATCTCCGGCATACTCACAATGATAGTTATGAGGGCCAGGTCCGGGAGGAACCTTCGCTGAAGACGCCTGGTCCCGTCTTCGCTTCGGATGTCCGGGAGGCGCGCGCTTCCATACTCCTGGATCCGCTGTGAATAGATGCTGCCGTATCCGGGAACATCGAGCTTGGCGACATGCACGAGCTCTTCCATTACCGCTGTTTCCGCGTCAAGGGGAACGGTCATATGGAATACATCGGCCGGGGTGTCTTCAAGGCGATCAACCGTGCCGGGCAGGCCGAGGGGTCGCCGGGAGAGAACGTGACGCACCGTTCTGCCGCTTTCAATGAGCGCATTGTCAACCCCGATCCTCGCAAGGCGCTTCGTAATGCGCGGTGTGATAGTGCGGGAAACATGACAGGTTATGCGGCTCACGTCGCGAACAAGAGGAACGTGACTATCGCTCATCGGAGCTATCCTTCCGCATGGCTTTCATCATGCGCTCCTGCCGCAGCCGCAGCACCAGCCCGTATAGCAACATGGCCAGAATCGGAAAGACAGATGCAAGAGCCAGGACACCAAAGCCGTCGGCGAGCTCCAGTTCCCGGCCCAGACCGAGACCCATGGCCATTACAAGCGGGACGGTTACGGTACCGGTGGTGACGCCGCCCGAGTCCCAGGAGAGTGCGGCAAAGCTCTCTTCGTTCGCCCAGGTCAAGGGCAACAGAAGAAGGTAGGGAGGCATTAGCAACCAGAAGAGCGGAACGGGGTAGAGGATGCGCACCACCCCCGCCGCAAGACCCACGCCTACACCGAGGGCGACCACGCTCACAACGCCGCGGCGTCGTACCGCCCCTGCGGTGAGCTGCTCCACGGTTTGTCCGAGGGCGGTTAGAGCGGGCTCTGCGCGAGTCGCGCCGTAGCCCATTCCGAGTGCGAACAGAATCACAACGCCGATACCGAGGGGGCGAAGCGTCGGCCGGAAAAGGGGCGGCCGAGACTCGATATGCACATAGCGGTTTCTGCCCGCCTCAAAGCGTTCTTCAACGAAGGGTACCTTCTGCCAACCGTCTTGATCCTGCAGGAAGAAGAAGGGGCGTCTCGTTCCGTCCGAGGATACGCCCTCCTGGACGAGATCTCGGTCGAAATTGCGAATGAGCACACGCTCGGCTTCTTCCGGATCGCTGCGAAAGGCCCGCGGCAGTTCCCGTCCGACCGCATCTCCGAGGGGGACCAATCCGAACTGGATGCCGGCGGAAAGCACCGTCATTCCGACAATGGAAAGGACGAGTCCGAAAACCAGCTCATCCGTGTATCGGGGTCGGGCACGCAGCGCCACCATCAACACGAAGAGGAGAAGCAGTGCCAGGGGCACTACGGCCCGCACGGCGACACGTCCCTGACTCAGAACGGTCTGCGCGAGTGCCGTGCCGACGGAGGATTCTTGCGAAGGTGCCACGACAGCGCGGGAGTCTAGGATATCCCGCTCTGTCTGTGACGCCTGCGTAGCGAGCCATTCCGACAGCGGCATGTCTCCGAGCAGCTCCTGCCGGGCGCGCCGGCTGCTGGCGAGTGATCGCAGTGTCGCCTCATAGATAGCGCTTTCCTCGAAGTACGCTCGCCGCCCCACCGCGCCGGCCCGCGTGAAGGCGTGCCTGAGCAGGGCATCTTCATCGTCGAACAATTCCAGGGCCTTCTCTCTGTTGGCCGGTGCAAAGAAGGTTCTCTCATCTGAGGGTGAAGGGGTATCGACACCGATCACGATACCGAAGAGAAGAACGGATGCGATCGGCATGAGAGATGCCAGCATGACAATACCGAAGCCGCCCCCGCTGGAATCCCGGGCACCGGCGGCGCGGGACACACCCACTCCGAGGGCGAGGACAAGGGGAACCGTCACGGCGCCGGTGGTAACCGCCCCGGCGTCCCATGCCAGCCCGACTACTTCGGCATACGCTCCATGGATCTGCACCGCGCCGGTCAGCAATAGGACGAGCGGCACGAGAACGTATACGAAGGGCTTAATCGACAGGTTGTAGAAGAAGCGCACCATTCCCAGCGCCACGGCAACTCCCACGCCCAGCGCGATGGCGGCAACCAGCCACTCGGACTGCTGCTCGAGAATCCTGAACAGGAGCGGCGTCTCCCAGGCAGTCACCGTCCTGCCCATGCCGCGGAGCGCCGCGACGGCCGGCTCGGCAAGGGTGGAGCCAATGCCGAGCAGGACACCGAACGCCGCGATCGCGGTCACGCCGGCTCGCTCCGGGAGCCGGACCCCGACGCGCTCCCCTAAAGGCATGAGCCCGATCAAGATGCCTTCGAGGAAGGCGGTCAGCCCGAGAATGACCATGCCAATGCCCACGGCGACCTGCACGGCATCCTGCGGAATGGTCCCGAACACGAGAATCTGAAACGCCACGAGATAGATGATGATGAAGGCAACGGCCCGAAGCTGATCCGTGAAACGGACTCTGATGTAGGACCCAATCATGCCGAGCGCGGCAAGTGGTCGGATGCGAATACGAGATCCTGACGACATCGGGCGATGCTATCATGACCGGACTCTGTTGGTAAGGCCCGTCGCTCAGTCCGGCACCTTCC
>CAYPTH010000085.1:0-13653 GCA_964413635.1 uncultured Spirochaetaceae bacterium | reverse complement strand
ATACACGCAGTGCCGTCGGCGGGGTTATTCGATGGGGGTTATTCGAACGATACGGTTTCCACCATATACCGAATGCTCTTCCCGTCCGCGCCCTGGTACTCCTTCTGCACGACGAAGACGAGGGAGGTTTCGTCGGGGGAGAGAAGGATCTGGCTGATGCGGTAGCGCGAGACGCCGTCCCGGAAGTAGCCCGGGCGGCCGACGGTGAAAGCTTCCACGTTCCCGTCGTCCATGACGATGGTGACCTGGATGTGAAAGGAGGCTCGCGCCTCTTCGCCCTCGCCCTCGGCTACTTGAACCAGTGAGATTTCGTAGCGGTATCCGGTGTTGAAGTCGCGAAACTTGATCTCAGATTTTGGCTCTTCCCCGTTTACCAAGAGGTAGACAATGCGGCCTGTCGCCAGGTGGTCGATTCCGTACTCTTTAATGAGCGACTGGCTGTCTCCGAGGAGAGTGTACATGGCGCCCGAGCCGTTCTGGCCCGGCGTAAGGTCAACGTCGAAGGTGCGCCGTTCTACGCCGTTGGAGACGAAGACGTTTTCCGGGACATCGACCGTGAAGATCTCGGCGAAGGGGCGAGAGGTGTCACGCTCGATTCCGTACTGAGCGAACATGAAGGTTTGTGAGTCCTCAGAGAAACCGAGGTTTACGAACGACGCCACGTCACCGGCGGTAACGGTCGCTGCGGAAATGAGAAAAGCCGCGGCGACGGCAAGCGAGCGCTTAAGCATTGTGATTCCTCCCTCATCTATCAATATCGAGCGCTCAGCGGAAACCTGTAGGTTTTTTCGATATTGACTTTTGATATACTGTAGCCAATGACGCTCTCCACTCGCAATACGATTCTCCGCTTGGGATTGGTCGCCTCTGTTCTTCTTGCCGGCGGCGCAACCGTCTTTGCTGTCTGGCTGTATGCGACAGCCGGGTGGCAGGTGTTGGAGGACGTTTCGGTGGGCTCGTCGATTCCCTGGGTGGGCTTGCGGCTAACGGGGGTCGAGCGGAGCACTGCGTGGGTCGCGGGTAAAACGGTTATTACGGCGTGGTTTGCAGTTTTCGCCATTATCGCGGTTCTTCGTCAATTCAAGCGGACGACGGCCCCGGAGATGTTTTTCTTCTCCTTCTTCCTCTTGACGATCCCCCTGGAAACGGTGCGTCTCCTCCAGATCATTCATCAGATCGTAGAGCTCCCCATCATGGCGAGCATCGTTGCAACCCGGGTTGGCTACTTTGCCCACGCCATGGGGATCTTCTGTCTCTTCGCGTCCAGTCTCTACGCCGTCGGTGTGGAGTATCAACGTACCGGCACCGCCTTGGGCATTGTTGCGCTCATTGCCTTCGCCTTTGCCTACGCAGTGCCCGTTGATCCGACGGTACTCTATCCCAATCTTCTCAATCCGATCGGGAATCAGCGGACGGTGCAGGTCGTGGCCATTGTGCTCAATGTCCTGGTGCTGTTGAACTTCTTTTATGCACGATTTGCGCAAGAGGACCGTGGCTACTTCGTTCTCGCCGGCGCAGTGGCGGCGATCACAGTGGGCAACGAGTTCCTGTTCTACGCGGTTGGGCCCCTATGGGCGGCCTTGGGTGGCGGGCTCCTGGTGGTGGGAGTGCTCACCTTTTGGTGGCAGCTCCACGCCATGTACCTGTGGATCTCGTAAACGGTCTTACATGGGGATTTGGCTTGCCAGCAAGCCAACAAATGTCGGCAGGATGATGTTATCCGCGTCTCCCGCGGGAATCAGCTCGATCAGTGCCGCCGCACCGGCTACCGTTAGCGCGAACCAGGGGTTGCTGTAGAAGGCGAGGGCGATGACGAAGACCGCGGCAAAGCCAACCGCGAAGCCCTCGAGGGTCTTGCCGCGCGTTCCGGGAATACGGATCGTACCGAAGGCCTTCCCCGCGAGACTTGCCAAGCCGTCGCCGAAGGCGAGGGCGTAGATCGCCAAGCTTGCCGCCGGGGCGGGATACAGGATGAGCGCGAGCATGGCACCGAGCCCCAAGGTGACGGGTCCCAAAACGAAGCCTTCGGCGTCGCGCGGGCGAGCGGCGAGCACGGTCACCCGCGATACAATGAAGACCGACCCGCCGCGCTTCCGAAGGGTCTCCGCATACGTATAAAAAACCGTTCCTGCAGCGAGCATGGTCAGTGCACCGGAAGCTCCAACGACAGTCGCGATTGTCGGGATCAGGGCAATGAGCATGTGCAGAGACTTTCGAATGAGCTCGGTTTGGAGATCGGGTGCGACCTGGAAAACGGAGCGGGCAGATGACTGCCGCCGGCTCAGCACATTGTTGATTGTCACGTACGCTCCTTCGTGGTATCTTGCGCTTTGCACGGTAGCTGATGTCTGCCGACACGGCCCGTGCACTCGTCCATTAATGGTAGCAAGGGTTGTGCCAACAGGGCGGCCATAACGGAATGCCGCTAAGCCGCTGCAATTTAGGCAGTTACAGGCCTGGATGACACGGCCTCCACGAAAAGCATTGCCGACTGTACAGAAAAAGATACGGTGATTTTCAGAAATTACTACTCTGATCCATCCGTTGTTTGGGCTCAGCTACCCCGGGGATTCGCGTTTCTTGCGCTCATCGGTGTGATTGGCCTCACAATCTTGGCCGGCTGTGCTACGTCTCCGCCGCCGGAAGGCTCCGTTGGTCGTCCTCCGGCAAGAGAAGACACCCTGGAAGCTCCTGAACAAGGCGGCGACGCCGCGATGTCTGAGATCCCGCCGGAGGCGCGGATAGAGGAGAAGCCGCGGGCAAGCGCCCCGCGAGGTTCTTCATACGGCGGCGAGCTCCCGGAAATCACGCTTCCCAAGCCGGAGGACCCGGAGACGCATTACCAGCGGCGCCGCGACAGCTACGTCGCTCGACTGATCCAGGATATGACCATTGAGGAGAAGGCAGGCCAGCTCATCATCCCGAGTCTCGGAGATGTTGCCGGACCGGGCGTGCTGCGCCGCGGCGAGACGCTTTCCCGCTTTCTATCCACCGTACGACCCGGTGGCTTCGTTCTGTTCACGGACAACATCCACACCTCCGACCAGGTTCGACGCCTGATCAACGAGCTCCAAGCCGACCGCGAGATTCCTCTCTTCATTGCGGTGGATGAGGAAGGCGGCGTGGTGAGCCGTCTCACCCGGGATCCGCAGATGGTCGCCACCGAGATTCCAAGCGCTCGACGTGTCGGCCAAAGCGGAGACGCGGAGCATGCATATCAGCTTTCCCGCATCACCGGTCGAGAGCTGCGCGCCCTCGGCTTCAACATGAACTTCGCCCCGGTTGCCGACGTGCTTACCAATCCCGCCAATCAGGCCATTGGCAGTCGCGCCTACGGAACCGACGCGGAGCAGGTCAGCTCCTACGTCGGGGCAGCGGTTCGGGGCTTTCAGTCCACCGGCGTCTGTGCGGTCCTCAAGCACTTCCCCGGTCACGGTGATACGGCAGGGGATACCCACACCGGCCCGGTGGTGGTCAACCACGATCTGCAGCGCCTCAGGGACCTCGAGCTCCTGCCCTTTCGGGCCGGCATGGAATCCGGCGCTTCCGCCGTCATGACCGGCCACATTGCCCTTCCCGAGGTCACCGGTAGCAACGAGGCGGCGACCTTCTCTCGCGTCCTTCTGCAAGACCTGCTCCGCGATGCATACGCCTTCGACGGCGTGGTGATCTCCGATGCGCTCACCATGGGTGCCGTCACCTCCCGGTACAGTCCCGAAGAGGCGGCAATCCGCGCGCTCGAGGCCGGTGTGGATATTCTTCTCCGTCCGGTAACTCCACAGGAGGTCCACACCGCCATCATTGAGGCGGTGCACAGTGGCCGCCTCGCGGTTGACCGGATCAACAGCTCGGTCGCTCGCGTTCTGCGGCTCAAGCTCGACTGCGGCATATTGGTGCCCGACGACGAGCTCTTTCGAGCTCGCGCAGCGGAGCGGCCGGTGCCGGAGCCCGGGGTTGTCGGAAGTGCCGAGCACCGCGCGGCCGTGGAGCGCATCTTCGGCGTCCGTGAATAAAGCCACTTGTGTCCCGGCGGCGTTCGAGCCATAGTTGGGCCCAACACACATGGACCCACTAGATAGAGAGGACACGATGCAGAACAACTCACGCCTTGACGCAATTGGCGTCGCTAGTAACGTTTCCGGCGCAGAGCTGCGCTTTCCCGAGGGCTTTCTCTTTGGCACCGCGACGGCGAGCTATCAGATCGAAGGTGCCGTAGACGAAGACGGTCGCCTTCCGAGCATCTGGGACACCTTCAGCCACACTCCGGGCGCCGTCCTGAACGGGGAGACCGGGGATACTGCCTGCGACCACTACCATCGATACAAAGAGGACATTGCCCTCATGTCGGAGCTCGGTGTCGGGGCGTACCGCTTTTCCATTGCCTGGCCCCGGATCATTCCCGAAGGCTCCGGCGCGGTGAACCGGAAGGGTGTGGACTTTTACCGGCGTCTTGTCGACGAGCTCCGATCGGCGGGAATCAAGCCCTCGGCGACCCTCTACCACTGGGACTTGCCGCAGAGTTTGGAGGATGCCGGTGGATGGGCAAACCGAGACACGGCCTACCGCTACGCCGAATACGCTGAGGTCCTCTTCGAAGCGCTGGGCGGCGACATCGACTTCTGGACAACTCTTAACGAGCCCTACTGCTCCTCGATTCTCGGCTATCTCTACGGCGTGCACGCCCCGGGCAAGCGGGATGCGCTAGCCGCGTACCGCGCGGTGCACCACCTCCTCCTTGCCCACGGCCTGGCGCTCGAGCGCTACCGACAAACCTCGCTGACGGCGCCCATCGGCATTACCCTCAATCTGGTAACGCCGCGGCCCGCGACGGCACGCCCGAAGGACGCCCACGCAGCCGATCGCGCCATGGATCAGCAGACGCGCATGTTTCTCGACCCCCTCCTCGGCAAGGGCTATCCTCAGCGCCATCTGGACACGCTCCCGGAGGTGTCCATGCCGGTCGAGGAGGGAGACATGGACCTCATTGCCAAGCCCATCGACTTCCTCGGGCTCAACTACTACTGGGAAGATGCGGTGACCTACAATGCCGACGCCCCCGAAGAGTTCCGCATGGCGCCGCAGTACCAGGCGCGTACCGAGATGGACTGGCCGATCGTGCCCGAGGGCTTGGCCCGGCACATTCGCCGCATCTCAGACTACACCGGCGGCGCCATCCCCCTCTACGTAACCGAGAACGGTACGGCCATGCCGGACGTCCCGGCCGACGACGGCGAGACGTGCCACGATTTGGACCGCATCATGTACCTCCGAAGCCATCTCGCCGCCTGCCTCCGCGCCATTCGCGACGGGGTCGACCTTCGTGGCTACTTCCTGTGGTCCTTTCTTGATAACTTCGAGTGGGCATACGGCTATTCCAAGCGCTTCGGAATCGTATACTGCGACTACGAGACGCAGCGCCGGATACCCAAGGACAGTTTCTACTTCTATCGCGACGTCGTAGCGGGGGCTGAGTGAGGACCATGAGAACGGGCAGGGTGGCCGTCGTCGGCGCGGGGTTGGGCGGTCTCTCGGCGGCAATCCATCTACGCGCCGCCGGCTGGGAGGTGGACGTCTACGAGAAGCAGGACGGGCCGGGCGGGAAGGCCTACAGCAACGCGGTCTCGGGCTACCGCTTTGATACCGGACCCTCCCTGTTCACCATGCCCGAGGTCTTCGACGCGCTCTTCGCCGCCCTCGGAGAGCGCCGCGCCGATCACGTGGCAATCACCAAGCTGGACACGATCTGCAACTACTTCTGGCCCGATGGGACGCGCTTCGCGGCGCGCGCGGACCATGAGCGCATGGCCGAGGCCATGTACCGTACCTTCGGCGAGGATGCCGCCCACCTCCACGCCTACCTCGCCTACGTGGCGCGGATCTACCAGATCGCCGGGCCCATCTTCCTCGAGCACAGCCTCCACGAATGGGAGACCCTCGCCTCTCCGGGCTTCTGGAGCTCGCTGCGGCGGATTTTCGGCATCGATCCCTTGCGGACCATGGATCAGGCCAACCGCGCCTTCTTCACATCGCCCTACCTCCGGCAACTCTTCAACCGCTACGCCACCTACAACGGGTCGAGTCCGTACAAAACGCCGGCGACGCTGAACATCATCCAGCACGTCGAGTACAACGGCGGCGCCTACGCAGTGGACGAGGGGATCTACACGGTTCCCTCCGCCGTCGCCGATCTGGCCGCCCGCCACGGTGTGACCATGCGATACGGGACGGTGGTGGAACGGATCGTCCTGGACCCCGCCTCCCGCAAAGTGACCGGCCTTGGCGTTGACGGCGAAACGCTCCCCTATGATGCCGTCGTTTCCAACGCCGACGTCCTCACCACCTACAGCCGGCTCCTCGGCGCTGAACACGCCCCGGCGGCGCGGCGCTACCGGCGCCTGGAACCATCATCCTCCGGCTTTGTCTTTTACTGGGGGATCGACCGGACCTTCCCGGACCTCGGCTTGCACAACATCTTCTTCTCTTCCGATTATCCCACCGAGTTCGCGGATATCTTTGACCGCCATATTGTTCCCCGGGACCCGACGGTCTACGTGAACATCTCCTCCAAGGTGACCGCCGGCGACGCACCGGCGGAGGGAGAGAACTGGTTCGTCCTGGTAAACGTGCCCTACCACACCGGCCAGGACTGGGCGACGGAGGGGCGATTTCTCCGCGACCGCGTCCTGTCGGCGGTGGAGGGCACGCTCGGTGCCGAGGTCGGGCCGCACATCCGGGTCGAGGACACCCTCACCCCCGCTGAGATCGAGGCCAAGACCGACAGCACCGGCGGGAGTCTCTACGGCATCTCCTCCAACTCCCGCCGCGCCGCCTTCTCTCGCCATCCGAATCGCTCCCGCCGCTACCCGGGCCTCTACTTCGCCGGCGGCAGCGCCCACCCCGGCGGCGGCATGCCCCTGGCGGTGCTCTCCGGGCTGCTGGCCGCGCATTTGCTGCACAAGAACGAGGGGCGGTGAAGCGCCGGCGCCTTCGTCCTCACACAGTCGTAACTTGATTCGTCCAATACCCCCCTGCTACACTCGCGTCCATAATGAAAAAACGTGTGAGCCGCGCATACTTCCTTATTCCCGTGATTTACGTCGGTGTTATCGTGCTCCTCCTCTTCCTGCAGTTTGCCGGGACGCAGGGCTTTACGCTCCGCCACGACGATCTCACCTTGAGCGGGAAACGTGCCAATGCGCCGCAGGATGAGAACAATCTCCGGCAAGTGACCGTTGACTACAAAGGCCTCGAGTTCATTTTCAGTGAGGGGAATTCAGTGACGCTTCGCGGCTCCTCTTCAACGACGTTGGCGCCGGTGAGCGTGGCCGAGATCGATGAAGGCTTCACCGTCGATTTCGAGCAGGGTGTGCAGCTTGCCTTTCTGGTTCGAGCCGACATTCAAGAGCTCCAGATCCGCTCCGTAATGCCGGCGGAGATCGCCGACGCGGAGCGGCTGATCATACCCTTCACGGCGGAAGGCAGCGCCCGGGTCTCCGCGGCGGAGCAGGAGGCGCTTGCCTCCGTCGAGACCGCAGACGGCACCTTCTACCTGGCTGTTCCGCCCCGCGGCTCGGTAGACGTGGCCGGGCGCCGGCTGGTCCTCGACGCGGCTGCCGGTGAGCAAACCGTTCGCTACACCCCCGCGGTTACCCCGCGGGAGCGGGCGGTGGTGGACTGGTTCTCGGATCCCGCCGTCTCCATTGGCGACAGCCGCTACGAGTCCCGGATTCAGGGCTACATTGACGCCGCGTATCAGGGCTGGCGTTCCCAGCGCTTCAATCCCGGGACGGGGACCTGGGATCTCCGGGGAGGGTCTCCCGTCTTCGACGAGCGGATTCTCACGGCGGTTCTTGCCGAGGCGTGGGAGCGAAACCAGTATGCGGCGGCATTCAACGACATGCGGCGCGCCGCAGATCTCCATCCCGACGGTGTGGGGCTTCTCTCGGCACCCTTCCTGGGGGATCTGCGGGAGGTGCGTAGCACGTTTCTGGAAGCCGATGAGCAACGTAGCGAGGAGCTCTTGAGCCTGGCCGGACGGCGCGACGCGGATCTCTTCACGCGCCCCGACGTGGTGCAGTTTGCCGTGGATCGCGGCAGCACCGAGCTCTACGAGGCAATCATCGACTTCGCTTCCAATCTCGACTATCGGAGCCTCGACATCTTCCAGGCCATCGGACTGTTGCACAATGGGGTCCTCTCGCCGCTGCCCAACCAGGAGAGCCGCGAGATCTTTGGCGCCTTCGAGGCGATCCTTCAGGACGAGATTGTGCCGCGCATTATCCGGGTGGATGACCAGTTCTACCTGGAGTCGAGTCCCGGACAGGTGGACCTCTTGGCCTCCATCCATGCCGGTGTGATTGCCATTGACGTGGGTGAGCGCCGGGATGAGCCGGTCCTCGTGCGGATGGGCCGGAATCTTGTGGTTTCGGCGCTGGCCTTTACCGACGGAACGGGATTCTTGCCGGCGACGCTCTACGTGGGTGAGGGCGCGCTCCAAGGAACAGCCGGGTCCAATGGACCGGAAGAGGTGTATCGGCTCCTGTCGGACAACCCCTCCTATCCCCGTGAGGTCTCCCTCTTCTCCGAGCTCGGCCGCGGGCGGTGGATCTACACCGTGGCCGGAATCGAGGACATTTCCATTGGCGCCAACCAGTATCGCGTCACCATTTCGTATCCGGCGAATCGCACCCATTACGTGATCATGCAAGGAGTGCCGCCCTTCGAGACCATGGAGCTCTTCGGCCAATCATGGCGGAATGATCCGAACTTCGAGCGCTACATCAAGGGACGCCACTACAACGGCGCCACGCAAACGCTCCTGATCAAGTACACCGACGACTCCACCCGGGGCGATATCGTGCTCCGGTACTAATTGCAATGGAACGTTTGGACTTGCGAACACTCCGTCGGCCTGCGGACTTCTACTTTGTGCGCCACGGCGAGAGCGAGGGGAATCGCGCGGGGAAGATACTCGGACGCATCGACCTGGGGCTCTCCGATCTGGGGCGGGAGCACGCCCGCGCGGCGGGGCGCTTCTTCGCCTCCCACGGCGAGGCCTACCTCGCCGCATCCCCGCTCAAGCGCTGTCGAGAGACCGGATCGCTCTTGGCGGCGGAGGCGGGACTGCCGGAGCCCGAGGCTCGGGATGAGCTCATTGAGCTCGATGCAGGCGTCTTTGCCGGCAAGGGGCTGGAGGAGATCGCTGAGGAGATGCCCGAACAGTTTCGTACCTTCCGTGTGGGAAGTTGGGAGGCTGTTGAAGGGGCGGAGCCCATCTCCTCCCTCTACAAGCGCGCCGTCGCCGCGTGGAAGCACCTGATTGCACAGGCGAATGCGGGGGCCGACACGGTGATAGCCGTGACCCACGCCGGCTTCATGCAGTGGATTCTCAAGGCCACCTTCGGCGGCCCCGATCAACGGTGGATGCCGGTTATCAAGGCGAGTAACTGTGGCATTTTCCACTGCCACGCCGAGCCGACCTCCCTCGAGGCCGGCACCGTGGAGGACCGGGCGGCGCTTGCCGACGGGTTCTTTGCAGAGTGGCGACTCATGAATTACCTACCCTACGACTAGGAGGAAGATATGGCAGCGTTGCGGATTGCGGTACTCCCCGGTGACGGAATTGGTCCGGAAGTCATGGCGCAAGCTCTGGCTGTTTTGGACGTGGTAGCAGACCGCTTCGGTCTCGAACTCGAGCGGGAGGAGGGTCTGGTCGGCGGCGCCGCCATTGATGCTCGGGGCAGCGCCCTGCCGCAGGAGACGCGGGACCTGTGCGCCGGCAGCAATGCGATCCTCTTTGGCTCCGTTGGTGGGCCGAAATGGGAGTCACTGCCGCCGCAGGAGCAACCGGAGCGCGCCGCGCTGCTCCGTCTGCGCAAGGAGTTCGGGCTCTTTGCCAATCTCCGGCCGGTCCGTGTCTTCCCCGAGTTGGCGGGCGCCTGCCCGCTCCGGGCCGACATTGCGGCCTCGGGCATTGATCTCCTGGTTGTTCGCGAGCTCACCGGGGGCATCTACTTCGGCGAGCCGAAGGAGCAAAGCAAAGAGCGCGCATTGGACACCTTGGTGTACGAGCGCACAGAGATTGACCGCATTGCCCGGGTTGCCTTCGACGCCGCGCGGCGCCGCCGGGGGCTCGTGACGTCCATCGACAAGGCAAACGTCCTGACCTCCATGGTTTTCTGGCGGGAGCTCGTCACCGAGGTTGCCCGGGACTATTCGGATGTCGAGTTGCGTCACATGTACGTGGACAATGCGGCCATGCAGCTGATCAAGAATCCCGCCCAATTCGATGTGATCTTGGCCGGCAACATGTTCGGGGACATTCTCTCCGACGAAGCGGCCGTCTTGGCCGGCTCTCTGGGCATGTTGGCCAGCGCGTCCCTGGGCGGGACGAGCGAGAGCGGGGAGAGCCGATTCGGCCTCTACGAGCCGGCCGGCGGCTCGGCGCCGGACATTGCCGGCAAGGGCGTTGCGAACCCCTTGGCGCAGATCCTCTCGGCGGCGCTCATGCTTCGCCACAGCTTCGGCTTCGGCGAGGCGGCAACTGCAATTGAGGACGCGGTTACCATGACGCTTCGTGAGGGCGTCCGAACCGCGGACATTGCGGCGGCCGATGAGAGCGCTGTTTCGACTGATGAGATAGGCGCCCAGATCGTGCGCAGGATTGCCCAGGCCTGACGGGGTTTGGGGCGCTTTACGACGAGGCCCGGCGGCGAAGCTCAGCCAAGAGCGGGGCAATCCCGATTCCCGTCGACTCGAGCAGCACGAGAAGGTGATAGATCAGGTCCGCCGACTCGTGGACAATCTCCTCTTCCCGTCGCGCAAGAAGCAGCTCCACCGCCTCTTCCCCCGTTTTCTTGCGGATCTTTTCCTCCCCTTGCGTGAAGAGGTGGGTGGTGTAGGAACCTTCGGGCCGTGACTCGTTTCGCCCTTGAATGGTCTCCCACAACTCGCTGAGAACCGACACGTCGAGGGCGCCGGCGGAAGCGGCGTCGAGGGCCGCGCCGGCGCCGCCGGAAGCGTGGGCCGCCTCCCCGGGAGCGCCGGCCGTGGGGGCGTCGGGGGCGACGGGGGAGACCGAGGCGTCCTCCGGCGCGCCTGCAAGGCGTGCTAGGAGCCAATCCCCTTGATCGGTCACGGAGGTGACGGCCAGGTCTTCCGGGTGGGGGAGGAGACGTCCGGTTTCGGGGTCAATGACCCAGAGCGTTCCCTGCTCAATGCTCTTGCGGTGGCCCTTCTCATCGGTTGCGGCGACGGCCACGACTTCGCCGGTCGGTGCCTGAACCACAACGGGTCTGGTCTCTGCGCCGCTCACGCTACCAATCCCCCGCTTCGCCCGGATAGGTCCGGAAGAGCTCGTCGAGGTCGAAGTTGCCCTCGTAGAGCGCTTTCCCCACAATTACGCCGACGACATTCTTGGAGGCGTGCTGCTGTACGGCGTGAATGTCATCCATGTTCCGGATTCCGCCGGAGAGGATGACCGGGACCTTGGCGGCCTCCGCAATCTCACTCGTCTCTTCCACCGCCGGGCCCTGCATCATTCCGTCGCGGGAGATGCTGGTGTAGATAATGCCCGCCGCGCCGTATTCGTGGGCGCGCGTCGCCAGATCGTTTGCCGCAACCGTGGTGGCCTCTTCCCAGCCTGAGACCTGTACCTTTCCATCCCGGGCATCGATACCCGCTAAGAAGATGCTGCCGTAGTGAGCGCTCCAGCCCTGCACCATCTGCGGTCGTCTGGCGAAAGTGGTCCCTAAGACCAGGCGGTCAATTCCCATGTCTAAGAGTGTCTCAATGTCGTCTTCTCGACGGACGCCACCCCCGAGCTCCAGGATGACCCCGGGGACGGCCTTGCGGATCTTGCGAACCACCCGGCGATTCCGGTCCGGGTCTCCGTGCGCCGCATCCAGGTCGACGAGGTGGATCCGTTTGGCGCCGGCCTTCGCGAAGGAGCGCGCTACCGCGACGGGGTCTCGATCGTAGACGGTCGCTTCATCGTAATTGCCCTGCGAGAGGCGAACACACTCCCCCTGGAGGATGTCGATGGCTGGAATGACGGTCATTAGAGCAATTCCATAAAGCGCGCGATGTAGCCGTCCAAGCCCTCGAAGGAGGTGTTTCGGAAGGCGTGGGCATCGATCTGAACGCGCTCGGCCAACTCCTTGGGCGGACGCTTCTCGTAGGCGACGGCACCGACAATGGCCGCTCCATAGGACGTCGCTTCACCCATGTTGCTCAAGGAGATCGATGCGCCGGGAAAGGTCGCCGAAATGAGGGTGTTGTAGTCGGGATTGTTGCGGAACCCGCCCTCGGTGAAGATCTGCTGGCCGTCTTTCGCGCCGACGCGCTCGAGGGCAACCTTGCTCTGAATGGCGAGGGAAAGGTTGAGCACTGCATAGGCCGCCGGATAGTCGAAAAAGAAGTTCGGGACGCGCTCGCCCTTCTGAATCTCTTCCAAGGTGTAGAACTCACCCTCCTCGTAGACGCGAGGGCTCGAGTCGGGGAACTGACCGGTTCCGCGTAAGATGCTCGGAAAGATGAAGTGCTGCTGCTGCCGGATTGCGCGCTGGTAGAGCGGAATGTTGAGCTCCGGAAAGTAGTCGACCTTGTTCAGCTTCTGCAGAATCTGGGTGTAGGTCTCGAACTCCAGGCCGCCGGATAAGATCGATGTCTTCACCGGTGTACCGAAGGCCGAGAGGTTGTAGAAGACGGTCTTTCCGAGCTCGTCCTCAGTGAAGGACACCGAGTCGCTCGGATGCATGGCTACGCACCACGTACCGGTTGAGTTCAAGGTGAAGTCGCTGGTCGTGGTGAGCAGGTAGGGAATGAGTGATGCGTTCGAGTCGTGTATTCCCGTGGTGACAATGGTGTCCTTCGGGAGACCGGTCTTCTCGGCAACGGCGGTGGTAATGGTTCCCAGGACGTCCCAGGGCTGCCTTGTGGATGCAGGCATCAGGTTCCGTACACCCAGCTTGTCAGCGACGGGGGAGTAGTTCCAGTTCTCGAAGTCCCACAGGTAGGTGTGACAGCCGAGGTAGGTGTAGTCCGCGGCCACCTCGCCGGTCAGCCGGAACCCGAAGTACTGTGGATAGAGCAAGACGTGTTGGGTCTTGGCGAATTGCTCGGGGAAGCGGCGCTTGAGGAAAAAGAGCGCCTTGCCGACGTTGACCAGGGGCTGCACCTCGACGGTCGCCGTCTCCTGCTGAAGCGTGACGGGATCCCCCATCTCCTGATAGAACGCGTCCCGAGTGTCGTCCTCCGGCTCGAAGGTGTAATCAATAGCCGGCACCGAGGGGGCGCCGTCTTCATCGACACAGACGGAAGCGGCTCCATGGGTGGTAATCGAGATTACGCGGATTGGGTACTCTTTGGCGAAGCGAGCCAAGCCCTCGAGGAGCCACTCCTCCATGGCCTCGACCGGCTCCGCGCGTACCCCTGCGACTTCTTCCGGCTCGAAGCGCTTGGTCACGGAATCGTGTTGCTGGAATGTTTCATCGTAGATGAACAGCTTCTTGTTGGTCTTGCCGACGTCAAAGACGGCTATGGCGTATTCCATGCGGCCACCTCCCCCCGGGATGCGCGGTCAGTGTAGATGGTCGGGTGAGCACCGTCAAGAAAGGGTACAACCCCGGGCTCGGCGGGTGGCGGTCTCGTGCC
>CAYPTH010000084.1:6711-14004 GCA_964413635.1 uncultured Spirochaetaceae bacterium | reverse complement strand
ACTTGGAGAGCTTGTCACGGTCCGACGGAGGAACGACAATCGTGAAGTGTTTGCCAATGAGCTCGTCGCGATCGTAGCGGTACAGACGGCAGTACTGCGGATTCACATACTCGTAGAAGCCATTCTCGTCGGTAATGCATATACCAACCGGGGTTGATTCAACGATTCGCTGGAGTCGATCCTCGCGTCTCTGCTTGTGGTAGAGCTGATTCAAGGCCTCCGCAATTGGACGCTCTTCCTCGGGAAGGCTTGACGGATCGATCTCCGCATATTGATTCTCTAGCAGAGCATTGAGGCAGTCCAAAACGTTCAGAGAGTCTTTCCGTGAGGCTCGTGGCATTGGCATTCCGTGTACGGCGACCGAAGGCGTCGCGCTTGACAGTTCCTCCACAGGGCGATACAAACGGCACCCAAGTCCTGGCAAAAAGTATAGAGAGCCCCACATGCGCTGTAAAGGAAGCCTCGGATGAATCAAGACCAAGTGAAAGAACGCCTGCTCCAACTCGAGTCCGAGGTCGAGGAGTTCTTCGTCATCTTCTCCGGCAAGACCAGCAAGAAGGCGCACGGTCTCTACTACCCGGACACGCGTGAGATCATTATTCACAACAGGAACTTCGAGGACGACAACAGCCTCATGTACACCGGAATTCACGAGTTCGCGCATCACGTCCACTTCACCACCTCTCCAGTGCCGGTAGGAAACCGCGCCCACACCATTGAGTTTCGTCGTATCCTCCATGAGCTACTCAATCGCGCAGAAGAGCGAGAGATCTACTCCAGCCCCTTTGTGCACGACCCGGATTTTATGGGACTTACCTATCGAATCCGCAATCAGTTCTTGAGAGAAAACGGTCAGCTCATGAAGGACTTCGGCGCGCTCCTTGCGGAGGCGCAGCAACTCTGTGAGCGCCGCAACGCTCGCTTCGACGACTACGTCGAGCGAGTGCTGTCCCTCAACAAGAGCGTTGCCAACACCTTGATGCGAATCCACCAGACCGATGTGAGTCCCGATTTAGGATATGAGAACATGAAAACAGTAGCCGCTATACGCGATCCAAAGGAGCGCAAGAACGCGGAAGACGCCTTCAAGAGCGGCCAGTCCGCCGACATGGTCAAAGCAATGACGCGGCAGACGAAGGATGAAAGCGAGGATCCCCTGTCCGCCTTGGAAAAAGAAAAACGACGGATCGAACGCACCATCCGCAGCCTCGAGGCGAAACTCAAAACCGTGGAAGAGCGGCTGGCGAGCCTCGGCGACTCGCCGGCGGTGTCGGCAGACACGGAAGCGTAAGGCCGCGTCACTTGCAGGAGCGCGTGTGCTCGGTTAGAGTCGTAGCGAAGGTCAGCAGCTGGAGAACACCATGGCAAAGATGATTGAAAAACTCGAATTCACGGAGCAGCCGGGCTCAAAAGGAGATCACGATCTCACGCTCTACGCCCTGTCCACCTGTGGATTCTGCAAGAAAGCAATAAACTTCCTGAGCGAACATGACATCGCCTTTCGATATGTCTATCTGGACAAGATCAATCCGATGGTGAAGCGAACCGTGAAATCGGAGCTGAAGCAGCAGTACGAGAGCTTGCCGGTATTTCCCATCCTCGTGATTGATAACGAGCGTGCAGTCTCAGGCTTCTCCGAGAAGAAGTGGAAAGACATTGTGGGTATCGAGTAGTGGCTGCGAAGAAGAAGAACACCGAAGACACACGACGCTTCGTCACTATGGTTTCGGCAAAGCAGGGTTGGGGGGTCTGCCCGGATAAGGAGCTCTTAGAGGACCTCATTCAAGGCTTGACCGACAACTACAACCGCTACGGCTACTATCTGTGCCCCTGTCGCGACGGTGCAGGCGAACGCGAGCGCGACCGTGACATTGTCTGTCCCTGCGTCTACAACGTTCCCGACCAACAAGAGTACGGCCAATGCTTCTGCGGCCTCTTCGTAACGAAGGAGTTCGAAGCTGCAGGGAAGCAGCCCGAGCAAATCCCGGAACGTCGCCCCGAAGAGTTCCAGTTTTAGCAATTGGCCCAATAATCGCTTCGGCGTATTCTCGTTTTGCCGAATCGGCGTTACCCTTGTAGGTAATGCAAGAGGCGTTTGAATCTTTCTACCGAGGTTTTGCCGGTTCTCCCTTCGAAATCACCATTGTAATCCTGTTTGTCCTGCTCTTTTTCGGGGGACTGGTCTATCTGGCAATGAGGCGCTCCCGCCGGGAGGAGCGCACCCGCAAGAAACATGCGACTGCGCTTTATGAAGAGCTCAAGACGCATCACCAACTGACACCGACGGAAGACGACGCAATTGCGCAATTAAGCAAGCACCTCAACCGCCCGGAGCGCAAGTACGTCTTGCTCCAGAGTCAGGCGATGTTCAACGCTGCCGCTACGTCGGCACTGCGCGAAGGTGAGGTCAGTGAAGGCACCGTCTCGGCACTTCGCGTGAAGCTGAACTACACGGATCAACCAACGAACAAGCCGCCCCACTCCACGGCGGACCTGCCGAATGGGGCCGCCGTGCTGGTCACGAAAAAGGAGCAGCGATCGGTAAAGGCGCGCGTCATGAAACCCACGGAAACCGAGTTCCGCCTGCAAACCGATCAACAACGGCGCCCCTTCGCCTTCGGAACGCTGGTGAGAGTCATCTACCAAAACAACATAGGTATCTTCGGGTTCACGTGTGGAGTGGAAGGTTTCAAAGACGGCATCCTCTCGCTCACCCACGACGAGGAACCCGAGCAGATCCAACGCCGGCAGCACTATCGAGCCGAGCTGCACCTCCCGGTTCACGTGAACTACGCCGGCGCTGAGGGGACTAAGGGACGCAAGAACCAGGGAAAGCAGAAGCCTCTCGAGAGCGAATTTCTTGATATCGGCGGCGGGGGAGCAAGCCTGACGAATCCCTATAAGCGGTTCAAGGCGGGCGACCACATTGAGCTCTCATTCCACCCCTATGGCCACGAAACCATGCGCGTCCAGGCGTCGGTAATCCGCACCTCCGACGAAGACACGGTTCTTCACGTAGAGTTTGAGCAGATACGGGAGCCCATGCGGGACAGGATCTATCGTATGCTCTTCAACCGGACAAAGGCATAAAGAAGCGCCGCGCTTCGGCGGTGGGGTCCCATTGCGAATAGACCGATCAGGTTAGATGGATGGGGAAATTGTGACTATCTCTCGCTGCTTTGGTGCACGCGGATTTGCCGAAGAATTTCCTCGACTTCCCCGACCAAGAACCGCCCGCGTCTCGACATCTCTTCCGGGTCTCCCTCGCGTGCGGATTCCTCGGTGGCACGAGCCAAGCGAAGAGCGCGCTCCGCACCCAAGGTGCCGGTGGTATTGGCAAGGGAGTGCGCCGCCTTCTGCACCCGTGCCGAGTCTCCCTCTTCCAGTCCCACGCGGATTGCCTCCACGCGTTGCGGGGCCTCTTCGAGAAAGATCCCCAGCACTTCCGAGAGCATCTCCGGCTCGTCCCTGTATTCGGCAGCCAGAGCCGACAGATCATAGCTTGGTCGGTCGTCCCAAGTCTCGCTCCCAGACCGGCTCATGAAGCACCCTCCACTACGGCCTGGATGAAGGCATCCACCTCCGCCGCGCCGGTGTCGAACGAACACATCAGCCGGCAGACCTCGCGGGAATCGTTCCAGACGTAGAAGGGCCACCGCGCCTGGAGCTCGGGTACGCGTGCACGTGCTATGCGCGGAAACACGCCGTTTGCTTCGGTGGGATACGCAAGGTGGACTCCTCCGGCCTGCAGGCCGGAAGATAGGCGTTTCGCCATCCGGTTTGCCGACGCGGCGTTGGTGACCCACAATTGTTCTTCAATGTACGGCAGGAACTGCGCCGCAATGTAGCGCATCTTGCTTGCAAGCTGCATGCCCTGTTTTCGAAGAGAGGGCATGACGGCGGAGCGCTTCCGAGATTCGGCCGAGAGAAAGATCAGGGCCTCACCAAACATGAGTCCGTTCTTTGTGCCGCCGAATGAGATAGCGTCCACACCGGCTTCCACCGTCATTTCCCGAAGAGCTGCCTCGACCTCGGCGTGCGACACATTCTCCGCCGTTCCAACCTTCCTCTCGGCGATTGCGACGGCGGCATTGGCTATTCGTGCGCCGTCAACATGGACCAGTAAACCCAAGTCGTGAGCGGTGCTGCAGACGGCATGCACCTCCTCCGGGGTGTAGACGGTTCCGACCTCCGTTGATTGCGTAATTGAGACCAGGTAGGGAAGAGATTGATGCGGAACCCGGCCGGGCGCCCCGAGTCGCTCGACATCTTCAGGTAGTAGCTTCCCGTCCTCGCGATCGGCCGGCAGAAGCTTGCATCCGGCGAACTTCTCCGGAGCGCCCGCTTCGTCTTCGTTGAGATGGGCCATTTCGGTGCAGACAACCGCTCCGAAGGAGGGAACGGTCCCGGCCACGGCCAGCACGTTGGCCCCAGTGCCGTTGTAGACAAAGAGGGTTTCCGCGTCTGTAGCAAAAAGGTCCCGGAATGCGCGCTGCGCCTTTCTGGTCCACTGGTCATCGCCGTAGGCCACGGCGTGGCCCTCGTTCGCCTCCGCCATTGCCTCGAGGATGCGCGGATGCACCGGCGAAGCGTTGTCACTTGCGAAGAATCGCTCTGCAGGCTGTTGCGTTGCCATTGCTGTTGTGTACTGTCCTCACATTTTGAATATTGAAATTAGGAAGCGGTTTCGTCGTCCTTGTCGTCGCCGCCGTCGTCCTCCTCTTCCGGCATCTCTTCCGGCGGCATGTCTTGCACCGACTGCTCCCGCGTCCGGTACTCGACGTAGAACTGGCTCCGGTCGGTCTGAGCAAGACGAATCGCATCCTCCGTTCGCGAAAACCCGAATGTAGCTTGGCGCTCTTCCTCGGGCGCGTCAACCTCGGTCCACTCGGACCCATCGGTGGTCGTCTCCTCGGAGACAAAGGTGATTTGATTGTCCTCAACTGTCAGCGAACCCCGCGAGCCGATGCGGATGCTCCGCTCTTGGTAGGCGTAGAACTCGTATTGGCCCTCCTCCAAGATCCATTCCAGCGTCACCGGCCCAAAAGTAGCCGACCACACCCCGGTGTAGCCATCATCGGCCTCTTCCTCCGGAGCAGTTTCTTGCGCAAGAAGCGCCATGGGAAGGAAGCAGAGCGCAAGGATTACCGTCAGACGTCGCCACATTGGGCGCCTCCTTGATATAAGGTCCATGCTTTGAGTATCGGCGTAAGGACCAAAATCACCCCGGGTAACATAGGAAAAGTACGACTATGAACGGGAACATGGCAATGTAGCGATAGTCTCCCAAGCCTGAGAACGCCGAGAGTACGCGCTCTGGTTAAAGGTGAAGTAGACGCCGGTGTAGGTTGCAATACGGCGTTCCGGCGCGAACCCCCACATGAGGGGGAAGCTGTTCACGACGCTCCTCATCGAGAAGCAGCGGAACCTTGAGATTGAAGTACGACCAGGGCTATTGGGCGTCATCCGCGGCTTGAGCGGGGCCGTGATCACTCTTCTCGTTCCTCCGCGAGCGAGACCACCCGCCCCTCGCGGCGGGACCGCTCAACGGCGAAGGCGGCCAGGTGGCTTTCCAGCGATTCCGCCGCCGAGGAGCGGGCGCGGTGTGACTGCTCCGCAACCGACCGCTCCAGGGCGGGGAAGTACGCCTCCATGAGGGCGGCATCCGCCTGCCCATGTCCCCCGGCGTCCAGTCCGGAGCGATAGAGCAGCTCACTCGCACCTTCATGTCGATGAAGCCGGAGCTCCTGTCCGGCGTAGGTGAAGTGCCCCTTCAGTGTCCCGGCGCTGCCGTCCACACGAAACCAGCGGCCGTCCAGGTAGGAAAAGCCGTGGAGGCTCATGCTTGCGGTCACACCGTTTTCGAACTCCAGGTTGATGGATTGCTGATCGGGAACGTCGTTGTCGCAGTGGTACACGCAGCGCCCGTAGGGTCCCGTCCTGAGCGCGTTGAGCCGCGCCTCCGGCGAAAGATCGTCGGAGATGACCGTTGCGGGCCACCGCCGGAAACGCCGCCGCATGTAGGGCCTCGCCAGGCGCCCGAGCCGGCGAAGGACGGCGGAGCTCGCGTACTGTGTCACATGGACAATCGGCTGCCCCTCCAGATAGAGACGCGGCGCATACCAGATGCAGCTTTGCGCGGCCGGGCAGCCGTCGGTGCAGCGCTCGGGCGCGCCGTCGGGGGCAGATTCAGGCCGGAAAAAGATGCGGCTTCCAAAGGCGTGGACCCTCCGATACTTAGAGCCGACCAGCCAGTACAAGATGTCCAGATCGTGGCAACTCTTCGCAAGAATGATGGGGGAGGACTGATCGCTCCGTCTCCACTGACCCCGTACGTAGCTGTGGGCAAAATGCCAGTAGGCGACGTTCTCGGAATGCTCGATGTGAAGGACTCGTCCGATCCGCCCTTCGGCGACGGCACGGTAGGCCTCGTGAAAGAGGGGCGCGTAGCGCATGACGTGGCACACGCGGAGCTCACGCCCCGTCTCCGCCGAGGCCCGGACCAGCCTTCGGCACTCCGCCGGCGTTGTGGCCATGGGTTTCTCCAGGAGGACGTGGTAGCCCGCCCTCAGCGCGGCCACTGCGGGGCCGGTGTGATCCTGATCCTGCGTTGCGACCAGGCACGCGTCGGCCATGCGGGGCTGTTCGAGAAGCTCATTCCAGTCGGCGAACTGGCGGTCTCCGTGGACCCCGTGTTCCGCGGCCATTGCCCGACGACGCTCGGGATTTGGCTCGGCAATTGCGACCACCCGGGCGCGCTCGGGATGCCGGGCAATCCAACGTCCGTAGATCTCCCGGCCGCGGATCCCCGCGCCGACAACGACACAGCTACGGGGCTCCGCATGGCGTGCCGAGCTCTTCCGTCCCACTATCTCGGGTTGCATATTCTCAAGCCTTTTCCCACACTCAGTCCCAGATTGGACCGGAAGGAGGTCGCATGACAATCGCCGTTCTCAGTGACATTCATGACAACATCTGGAACCTGGAAACCGCACTGCAAATCGTGCAGAACCGCCACGCGGAGTCCCTTCTCTTCCTGGGCGACTTCTGTGCGCCCTTTACGCTGGTACAACTGGCCGAGGGCTTCTCGGGTCCCATTCACGTTGTCTTTGGGAACAACGACGGAGATCAGTTTCTCCTGACGAGCAAGGCGGGCGAATACTCGCACATATCCATCCACGGCCATTTCGGCGAAGTTGCCTTGGGAGGCAGAAAGCTGGCTCTGAACCATTATCCCGATCTCTCCGAGCGCCTTGCCGAAAGCGGTGCCTATGATGCGGTGTTCAGTGGCCA
>CAYPTH010000084.1:3733-6611 GCA_964413635.1 uncultured Spirochaetaceae bacterium | reverse complement strand
ATACGCTGTGGGCAAACCCCGGAGAGGTCATGGGGCGCTTTGGCGAACCAAGCATCGGCTTCTACGAGACCGAAGACAACAGCTTCGTCCACGTTGCGGTACAACGCGCCTAAGCCTTGATCAGCCCGAAAGCCAATCCGGCGGCGTAGGCGGCCGTCTGCACAACGTACACTTTGAGGATCGCGATCATGTTTGGCCCTTTGCTTCGGAAGTGGTAACCGCGGCGATGCATGGCAATAAAGTGGCGGATGGCAAAGGCCAGGGACACAGCAACGAATACCGCACCCAGATTGGGAAGGGCGCCGAAACCGGCCATGAGAAAGAGAATGATATGGGCCAGCGCGACCATGGCGTAGGTGAGCCGGGCGGTAGCGTGCTCTCCCAGCACAACCGCCAGGGTCCGTCGTTCCGCGGCCTCATCGCCCGCCCGGTCGCAGCTATTGTTCACCGCGAGAATAGCGGCAATGGTCAGAAAGCTCGGTAGTGCGGCGACGAGGAGCCACCAGGAGAAGAGCTGCGACCCCGGCTGCGTTTGTACCGCCGCCGATAGCAGAAAGAGCACGAGACCAAGAAAGCCCCCGGCAACGAGCTCACCTATAGGGGTGGTGGAAATTGGCCGCGGCCCCCCCGTGTAGAAGTAGCCCACCAACATGCACACTCCGCCCACCGGAACCAGCCAGAGGCCTCGAAGCGCGGCAAGCCACAGCCCCAGGACGCCGGCGAGGAGGAACAAGCCCAGGGCAATCACCAGGGCCCACCCCGGGGCGACTCCCTGATGCACGAGAACCTTGTTCTGTTCAACGTTGTAGTCGCGGACATCGGTGCCGCCCTGGAAATCAAAGAAGTTGTTGAAGGCCGTCGTCGCCATGTCGACAAAAAAGACCGCCGGAAACATGATCCCTGCTACGAGAATGGAGAACTCGCCGGTGCGGTAGACCGCGTAGAGCGTACCAACGGTGAATGTTCCAACGCTCACAAGTTTCGTGCGCAGTTCAACAAGGCTCAGAAACTGTGATACCGTCAGCCTCGTGGCAACCATCGTCTTAGTCCTACCTCTCTTTGTCTTGATAGCCCTCGGCTACGCCTTGAAGAAACTCGCCTTCCTGACTGAGGACCTGGTATCCGGGCTCAATCGCCTGGTCTACTACATTGCGTTGCCGGTAATGCTTTTCGGCGAAACGGCGCGGCTAACCACGCTGCCACAATCATTTGCGACCGCGGCGGCAGTGTACTCGATTGCGGTGGTAATCGTCACTGTGCTCGCCTTGCTTATCACCGTCGGTCGCCCCGCCGGAAAGCGTGGCTCCTTCACGCAGGCGAGCTTTCGCAGCAACCTCGCGTATCTCGGCCTCCCGATCGTGTCGGCGGCGCTGGGCGACCAGGTGCTGGGCATTATTGCCGTACTGATCGCAGTGGGAGTGGTGCTGCACACCACGCTGAGCGTGATCAGCCTGCGTGTCCTGGATCCCCACGCGGCTCGAGGAAATGCCCTCTCTCATTCCCTCCACATCGTCCGCAACCCCCTCATCATTGCCATTGCGGCGGGCTTGTTGGTCGCGGGAATCGGGATCGATCTACCCGACTCCTTAGCGCGAACAATCGACCTCTTGGCATCCATGAGCTTGCCGGTGATTCTCCTTATCATTGGCTTCTCACTTTCCTTCACGTCGATCGGGCGATCCATTGTCCCGGCAAGTGGAGCGACGCTGCTCAAGCTCGTGGTCATGCCGCTGATCGCCTTGGGAGTTGGGGTTTGGCTCTTTGAGACGAGCGGTGACCTACGGAACACCATTGTCCTCATGGCTGCAATGCCGACAGCCGTCGTCTCACAGACCTTCGCCCGGCAGTTCAATGCAGACACGGAGCTTGCCGCCGCCACAGTGAGCTTGGACACGATCATGGCGCTCGTGACGCTCCCGATCTGGATTACGCTCCTCTCTTCCAGTTGATGCTGTAAGTACCGATCACTCAGCGTTCGGCTTCATCGACCTGGGCCAGAACCGTCCGCCACGCTTCCTTTTTGAACCCGAATGTAAACTCACCATCTACCTCGAGAACCGGGTAGACCGGACGCGCGCCCAGGGTGTCCTGGAAGGTCTTCTTGAGCTGCCGGCGAAGCTCCGGCTTTTGATGCTCGAGAATGACGTAACGAAACGCAAGGCCCATCTCCTGCATGTACTCCTTGGCGTCCTTGCAGGGAACGCAGGTCAACAGGCCGTAGACCGTTACATCCTCGGGTGATCCCCTCCCTTCGAACTCCTGGTACCGTGGTGAATCAATCATGAGAATTCGTCCCTTCCCTGTATGATACTGCGCGAGGACGCAGCGTGGACTCGATTGCGCCCCTCGTGTTTCGCCCGGTAGAGCGCCTCATCCGCCGCTGCAATCAGGTCCGTCAGCGAATGACTATTCGTCTCGCGCAGGGTGGCCACGCCGATGCTCACACTAAGGGTCTGGTCGGTGCCCTCTACGGTAACCTCTGCGGCGCGCTTGCGCAATCGTTCCGCAATGGCCATGGCCGAGGCTAAATCGGTGTGCGGCAGCAAGACCGCGAACTCTTCACCACCGTAGCGGCAGATGGCGTCCGCCTTGCGCATTTCCTCCAAAAAAATCAGTGCAAGAGATCGCAACACCCGATCCCCCGTGGGGTGGCCGTACTGGTCGTTTATGCGCTTGAAGTGATCCAGATCGCTTATGAGGACGGCAAGGGGAGTCTCGTAGCGACGGGCCTGACTCATGAGCTTGTCCCCGTGCTCAAAGAACCACCGTCGCGTGCGGAGGCCGGTGAGAGGATCGGTCGCAGCCTGTTCCTGTACTTCGCTGTACGCCTTGGCGTTTTGAATTGCCACCGCAATGTAGTCGACCAGGTTCATGGCAA
>CAYPTH010000084.1:2492-3633 GCA_964413635.1 uncultured Spirochaetaceae bacterium | reverse complement strand
TTCATGGCAAAGAATTGCGGCGCCTGGGCCTCGAGGACGAGGAGGCCGATAACCTCACCTCTGACTGAGAGCGGCACCCCCAGCCAGGAGTGATTCATGCGCTTCTGCGAAGTGAAGTACCCGGGAAACTCGAGAGCCATGTCTTGAATTCGAAGAGGCTTGCCGTCACGGATTACCTGCCCCTGAGGAGAGCTGGGAGCGGCCGGAATGTGCTCGTGAATGTGCGACCTGTCCAGCGACTCCGGTGAGGGGTACTGCAAACCGACCACTTCAATAGAAGGGCCGCTTCCCCGGAGTTGGACGGAGGCGCTCTCATATGGCACAACGTGACGAATCTGTTCCAGGACCAGCTCAGTAGCGTGTTCGAGGTCAAGGGCGGAGGCTATCACGGCTCCAATTGTGCGAAGGGTTTCCGCCTCCTCGGCTCGCTGCTGGGCTTCACGACTCGCCTCGGTGACGCTGCGCTCGGCGTTCCGGAGATCCGTGACATCGATATCAAGGGCGACCACGGACCTTGGCTCTCCATTCTCGTCCCGGGAAGCGACGATCCCCTTCGTGAGGATGTCGCGTTGCGCACCCGTACTGGTAAGCACCCGATACTCAATGGTATAGACCTTGTCTCCGCCTCGCGTTAACGCCGCGACCTCGGCTCGGACGCGCGAACGGTCATCAGGATGGAGCTTCTCTATCCATCCGTCGAAGCGCATCTCATTCTCCGTGTAGCCCCAGTCACGCCAGTAGGTGTTCGGACGATCGTGGCCGTTCTCGAGATCCTTCATGAAAATGCCGAGGCGGGACAGGGCATCCCGCATGGAGTCCAGCCACCGGCGCTCGGATTGTAGCTGCGCGCGTTCCCTATCGAGATCGTCCATAATGCATTGCTCCGCGGCTCCGCCACCTTTTCAGCCGATCTCGGTAGCGTACAGGTCCCGAGGCACCACGGTAAATCCGTTGACCAGCCCACCCGACCCCCGTAAAGTCCACCAATGAGCTTACCCATTTCACGCCCCGGCGGAATCGTCTTCGATTTCGACGGGACGATCGCAGACACCCGAGATAGCATTGTCGGCACCTTTGAAGAGACGTTCCGCCGTATGGGCCTGCCTTCCCCTGGACCGACCCGCATTACGGCAACGATCGG
>CAYPTH010000084.1:0-2392 GCA_964413635.1 uncultured Spirochaetaceae bacterium | reverse complement strand
CGATCAGGGCGTCTCCGAACTCGCTGGTGGAGAGCTTCGTTGCGCCGTCCATGAGGCGGTGGAAGTCATAGGTCACACGCTTTTCGCCGATTGTCTTGTCCATTGCAGCCAGTATCTTGTCGGCAGCCTCATCCCAGCCGAGGTGTCGGAACATCATCTCTCCGGAAAGAATCACCGATGAGGGGTTCACCTTGTCCTGATTCGCGTACTTCGGCGCCGTACCGTGAGTCGCCTCGAAAACCGCGTGGCCGGTCTTGTAGTTAACATTCGCTCCAGGGGCAATGCCAATGCCGCCGACCTGTGCCGCCAACGCGTCGGAGATGTAATCACCATTCAGGTTCAAGGTCGCCAGAACGCTGTACTCCTTCGGACGGGTCAGAATTTGCTGCAGCATGGCATCGGCAATGACATCCTTGACCACGATCTCCGTCCCCGTATTGGGGTTCTTGAAGGTGTGCCACGGACCGCCGTCGAGCTCCTTCGCACCGTACTCCTTCCTGGCGACCTCGTAGCCCCATGCTCGGAAGGAGCCCTCGGTGAACTTCATGATATTTCCCTTGTGAACGAGGGTGACGCTCGGCAGATCGCGGTCGATCGCGTAATCGATGGCTGCCTGTACCAGTCGAGCCGTGCCTTCCTGCGATACCGGCTTAATGCCAATGCCGGCGGTATCCGGGAAACGGATCTGCTTGTAGGACTCCGGGAAGTGCTCCTGCATGAAGGATAGGAACTTTTTCACGTCATCTGTTCCCGCCTGGTATTCGATTCCGGCGTAGATATCCTCCGTATTCTCCCGAAAAACCACCATGTCGACCTCTTCCGGTCGCTTCACCGGTGAAGGCACGCCCGTGAAATAGCGTACGGGTCGCACGCAGGCGTAGAGATCAAGACGTTGTCGAATGGCCACATTGATCGAGCGAATGCCGCCACCCACGGGCGTCGTAAGGGGCCCTTTGATGCCAATCAAGAACTCCCGAAGTGCCTCGAGAGTCTCCTGGGGCAGCCAGATCTCCTCGCCATAGACCTGGTTCGCCTTCTCCCCCGCAAAGATCTCCATCCACGAGATCTTTCGTGATCCGCCGTAGGCCTTCTCCACCGCCGCGTCGAAGACGCGCTGCGATGCCGCCCAGATATCCGGTCCCGTTCCGTCGCCTTCAATAAAGGTAAGGACCGGATGGTCCGGAACCCGCAATTCGCCACCCACGAGCTGGATCCGCTCGCCTGTCTCAGGAATCTGTATCTTCTGATAACTCATGGTTGCGACAATAGTACGCTTATCCTTTCAACACAAGTCAAGCTCCTTCCGTCCAAGGCGAACTCGTGGCATGATACAGATATGGATGTGGTTCTCGATTATTTCAGAAACCTGGACATGCAAACCGTGATAATTGCCGGTATCACCCTGGTGCTGGGCCTCATCGTGATTCAGGTCGCCAAACGAATCACCCTGATCCGGCTGAAGCGTCGGGAGTCGAGCTTTGCCCGACCGGCGGACAGATTCCTCTTTCCGGTTCTCAATGTGGCGCTGCTCTTCGGAGTGATCCAAACGATCGGCGTACCCGAGCGCGTCTCTCGCGTCGTCACCGTGGCCTTTACGGTTGTCATTGGCTACCTTGCCATCCGCCTGGTCCTTGCCACCGTCGATCGCGTTGTAGGGCGCATGGCGGGAATGCCCACCGTCACTGAGGAGGACCAGAAGCGCTACCACGCCGTGCGCGCGATTATCAGCCCCTTCGTGTGGGTAATCGGCGCCCTCATCCTCATGGAGAATCTCGGCGTCGAGGTCTCCACAATTATCGCCGGCCTCGGTATCGGCGGTATCGCCGTGGCACTTGCGGCGCAAGCCATGCTGGGCGACCTGTTCAGCTACTTCGTCATGGTCTTGGACCGCCCCTTCGATGTCGGGGATTTCGTCATTTTCGATGACATTCTCGGAACGATCGAGAAACTCGGCGTCAAGAACTCAAGGATTCGCTCCCTCTCGGGCGAACAGGTCATTGTGCCGAACAGCGACCTAACGAGCTCGCGCGTCCACAACTACAAGCAGATGCACGAGCGGCGAGTGGTGTTCTCGATTGGCCTGGTCTACGATACGCCGGCGGATTCGCTGGAGATCATCCCGGGCTTGATTCAAGATATCATTGAGGGGCAGGAAGGCGCTCGCTTCGATCGCGCTCACTTCAAGAGCTACGGCGACTTCAGTCTCAATTTCGAGATCGTGTACTACGTGCTATCTCCAGATTACACGGCGTACATGAACATTCAGCAAGCAATCAACCTGGCCATTTTTCGCGCCTTCGAGGAGCGGGGATTGGAGTTTGCCTTCCCGACGCGGACCGTGCATCTCGCTCAGACGGAGCAGGAACCGTGAACGTGCGCAAACGCCGGCGCG
>CAYPTH010000083.1:0-14117 GCA_964413635.1 uncultured Spirochaetaceae bacterium | reverse complement strand
AATGGCGGCGGCGCCCGCGGCGGCGAGGGGGAAACCCTCCTCTTCCTGGACGAGCTCTTCATTGGTTCCCAGCTCGGACTGCAGGTGGCGGCCGCCGCCGGCGATGACCCACGGCGCCTGGAGGTGGTCGAGGGGCGTGCGACACACCCCGTGGTCGGGGTGACGTGGCACGGGGCGCGGGCATTCGCGGAGTACTACGGGATCCTCACCGGTTCGCAGGACTACCGGCTGCCCACTGAGGCGGAATGGGTGTTCGCAGCCACGGCCGGAGATGAAGGCTCCTACCCCTGGGCGGGTCCTCTCTCCGGCGCCCGGGCAAACTACTTTCGCAGCGGCGATCCCTTCGAGGCGGTAACGCCCCCCTACTCAGCACAAGGTGGACCCACAACCCCGGTAGGCTACTACGACGGGTCGACTCGTGACGGATACCAGACGCTCTCGAACGCGTCCCCGGCGGGCGTGTTTGATCTCATCGGCAATGTGTGGGAGTGGTGTCACGACTGGTACGCCCTGGGCCATCGAGCGAGCCCCGAGGATCCACGCGGTCCCGAGACGCCCGAGCCCGACGAGTTTGGCGTGGTCCACAGGGTCGTTCGGGGCGTCGGGTGGAATACGCGGCGTGGCGACGTAAGCGCGGCAAACCGTGGTCGCTTTGATCCAGGTGAGGGAAGCTACGGAACGGGATTCCGACTCGTCAGGGATCTGCCGCGGACTCCGACCGGCCAATAATCTCACGGGTCAGGGCCATGAACTGCCGGCCCCGGTCGAACTCGTTCTGAAACATGCCGAAGGAAGCGCAGCCGGGTGAGAGCAAAACCACCGCTTGAGTGCCGGGTTTGCCCCCGCCTCGTGCTTCGGCGTCTTGGTCCCGGCACGCGTCTGCGTAGGCCACTTCGACCGCCCTGCGAAGTGTCGTGAAGGGTTCCTCCGTCGCATCCGAGGGCAGGAGCCGGCGAATTCGGTCCGTCCCTCCGCCTGCCAAGAGGTAGGTTCTGCGTGTCAGCGAAACAATACGGGGAAAGATGTCGAAGCTCCCGTTTTTGTCGCTTCCACCGGCAATGAGGTAGACGGGTCGATCGAAGGATTCGACGGCTCGGAGAGCGGCGTCGGGGATGGTGGCGGCAGAGTCGTTGACGAAGAGGACGCCGTTCCGCTCGCCGACGGTCTCGAGCCGATGTTCGATCCCCGCGAAGTCGGCCAACGCCGGTCCTATGTCGCCAATGTCCGCGCCGATTCCCTCCATTGCAAGCGCCGCCGTCAAGAGATTGATGCGCATCTGCTGGCCCGACACGGAAAGAGCTTGGGGGAGCAGCTCCTCCGTGACTCCGCCGCCGCTGCGGATACCCCGCGGCGGATCGGAACGGCCGCCATCCGCGTGCGCCGAGTCGAGGTAGGCGCCATGGATGTCCGGCGGGAGCGGCCCGGCGGAAACCGCACGACACGTTGAGGGCGCCTCGGCGGCAAATTGCGGACCGTAGGCATCATCGGCATTGTAAATGAACAGATCGGTCGGACGCTGATACCGGTAGATGATGCGCTTGTCGGCGACGTAGGCGTCCATGGAGCCGTAGTAGTCCTGATGGTCCTCGAAGATGTTGGTGATGACCGCTACCCTCGGACGCAGCAGTTGCGGTTGTGAAGTGAGCAGGAGGTCGCCGAGTTGGAAGGAAGAGATCTCGAGGACTACAACACCCGTTCCGGCTCCCTCTGCGCGAGAGTCTATGTCCGCGGCGAAGGTGAGGGGAGAGATGGTGATATTCCCGCCGAGGTAGCTTTCATAGCCAAGCCGTGTGAGGCCGTGGTGGATAGCCGTCGCGCTTGTCGATTTCCCCTTCGTGCCGGTCACCGCGATGATCGGCAGGGGGCATTCACGCAGGAAGATCGAGATATCGGTTTCGATTCGGCGCGCGAGACGCAGGTAACGCGCAGTGCGAGGCACCGCGGGATTCTTGATAACCAGATCCGCATCCGTGAAATCGGCCTCTTCATGGCGGCCGAGGACGTAGCGAAGCGGCAGGTCGGCGAGAGAGGAGAGGGAACTTGCCAGGGCCTCCTCGTCCTTCAGGTCGGTGACGGTGACCGTGGCGCCCCGGGACGCACAGTAACGAGCGGCGGCGGCGCCACCACCGTGAAGGCCGAGCCCCATGACGGTGACGCGCATACCCTCATGAATCTGCATTCGCATCCTCTATCACGAATTCCTTCATGTCGAGCTCGTTGAGATAGGGGCGCACGCGGAGGGAGGTGAAGGGGTCTATCCACGTCTCGGGAACCTGTCCTTGGAGCCGGCGAAACGCCTCGAGCTCTTCGGAAAAGCTCTCCTGTCGCAGTGCCTCCTGGATCTCGTCCATGTGGGGAATGAGGAATTCCCGTATGCGGTGCAGCAGCGGCAAGAATCGCTTCCTCCCCTGTGCGTTCACGTCAATGACGGTGTGACATATCGATCGATACTTGCAGGTGAAGGGGTAGTAGGGGTAGTAGCGCCGATCCTTTGGAAGAAAGAGCTTTGAGAAAAACTTTGTGAGCTCACGGTCGAGCCAGATCCCTTGGACGAAGTAGCCGCGTCCGGTCTCACCGATCCAGGTCTGAGAAATGAGCTGCTCCACTTCGAAAGCGCTGATGCGTTTTCCCTCGTAGAGGATCCTGCTGAGGGGCATGAGATCGGCATCGAAAAAGATGCGGTCCGTCCGGTACGCCGGTGCGACGTCATTCGATCCGTTTTCAATAACGGTGAAGAGGTTCGGATTGAAATGGATGTCCAATCGCAGAAGATAAAGATAGGTGACATCCTGAATCTTATACAGCTTGTAGAACGCCGGGCGCAGGGTCTCACCGGGATCAAAGAAGTAGGTAAGCTCGGAGAAGACCTGCGGGAGCGCCGGGACGATCTCCGCCAAGAGCTCACGGAGTGGTTCAATGTAGGACGGGTCCGGCCTCCGTCGTCGAACATCGTGGTGAATGGGGAAATGGGGGACGTCCACGCTTCGATCCAAGCGGAGAAAGAAGTCCTCTCCTTGGCTGTAGTGGCGCGTATAGTCGGTCGGATTGGGCTCGCAGCTCTTTAGGAGGTCGTTGATCGCTTTGTCGGAGCTGCCAAGCTCGATACGTCCCAGGATCTGTTCCATAACGTTGGAAACCCGCAGGGTTACAGTTGCGCATCACCCATTGGGTCACCCATTGGGCGTCGCTATGGGCTCTTCTTCGACACGGTCGATTCGGTAGATGAGCCAGTTGCCTCGCTCTTCGCGGAGAAAGACGCGTTCAGTAATTCGCATACCCCTGGGCACCTGCTTTGTTTCCCCCGACGCCCCTGACGGAAGCTGCTCAGTTGGCTGTTCGGGGTTCCACTTCTCGTAACGGACGCGGAACACCTTCTCATCCGGATTCGGGCTGCGCTGCGCCTCGATACGCAGATTGGCAACTCCGTAGACGTTCTTGCCTTCCGGCAACTCCGGCATGCCCTGATCTCGCCACTCCTGGGGATCCAAGAACGCCTCGCTCATTTCTACCGCGAGGCGCATGCGGGCAAAGACGAATACTCCGGTAACCTCACGGATCATGGCGTCGCCGGCGCCCTCCACGGTTGCGCCCTCCATTGCTTCGTGGTCCAGGGTCGTAATGCTGTTGTAGAAGGTGCGGACTACGTCGTCAGCCGGAAGTCCGGCCGTCGCAGTTGGTTGTACGCTGTTGTATATGATTGTGGCCGGAATTGTGCCGACGAGTACGGCGACCAGCGTGATGGCAACAAGTTTCTTCCAGTTCCGCCGGAAGTACTCCTGCCGACGGAATGCCTTGTCCAGGGTTGCGCGTTCCGCCTCCGCTCTGGCCCGGATCGCTACCCGGTGTTCATCTGATACCTCTTGGTACGGCCCCGAGGCGAGCCAGTCGGTGAAGTATTCCTCCCAATCGGCCAGGGAGGGGAGCGATGTTTGCGGCTCACGGAGCGCCTTGTGCAGCACTTCCGATACCTCTTCCCGTATCTCCGGTTGCAGATACATGGGACGTTCAACCCTGCCGGCGCGCATCCTCTCTCTGAGATCTTCTTCGTTTTCGGCCGCGTAGGGGTACTCTTCGGTGAGACACCGGTAGGCCGCGACTGCGAGGGCGAAACTCGGTTCGTCTTCTTCCGGCACATCGGGATGGCGGAAGAGCTCGCGAAACTCTACGCGGTCGCTGGTGGACTGATAATCGCGGATGGACTTCATGATGTCCCGCGGAAGAAACAGGATTCCGCCGTCGTGGAGAAAGATGATCCCGCGAGTGTGAACGTAGGGAGTGACGTCACGCTGCTCTTTGAGGACCCGCATGGCCCTCGCCAGGCGGCTTAGATAGGGGAGCACCGCATCCGCATCTCCCCTGAGGAGCTCGGAGAGCGTCTTGCCTTCGACATAGGGGCCGTAGAGAAAGAGACGCTTGGAGTACTCGGTGAAGCCGCCGGGCTTCCACTCCTCGATCTCTTCATTCCGGACAATGTAACCGTTATCGCGCCGTTGGGTGGTGAGTTTCGTGACGGCAAAGGTATTGGTCGGAATGTAGGTCACAATGCCGAGGTACTCATTCCCCTGTCGTTCGATTCGTACCAAGCCCTCAGCGAGTTGCGATAGTTCCATCCACCACCCCTAACGTTCGAAGCTCTCTATAATATCACACGCGCCTTTTTCGTCAGTCAAACGGCTCATCTTCCGCGAACACGGTGGCGGTGAAGCGGTGCAGGGTGGCGCGGTCATCCTTCCAGCATCCCGGTTGGACTCCCGCCTTCACGCACACATGGTCCAGCAAGGTAACCCGATTCCATTCCTGCTCGACGGCCACTTGGGGCAAGAGGAGGCCGGAAGCCGGACCGTAGGTGATCATAACACCGTCCCGTCCCGGTTCCACCTCTTCCGGGGTGCAGGGAATCATCTTCGAGAGGACTGAGATCTCCATTGTGCACGCGTGAAGCTCATCTGCAGTGATTTGCGGAAAGCGCGGATCGCGAGTAGCGGCAGAAACGGCGCTGTCACGGACAGCCTCGATCAGCGGTTGCGTTGCGGCAACGACACCCATACAGCCGCGAAGTTTGCGCTCGCCGCCGTCGCTCATCCGCAGGGTAACGAAGGCGCCGTGCGCTTCGAGCAACTCTCGTGACTGCGGTTCAGCGTGGCTCGGCTCTGTCATCCCGAGAATCGCCTCAATTGCGTGGCGCGCCTCGCGAAGGAGGTACTTCTTATCGCTTGAGCTTAATTGCATGTCTCTTATAGCCACAGTATGCACGAGGGATCACGCGCCGGTAAAGAAGGCGAATGAGGCGTACTCAACGACGCGTTGAACATCCGGGTTCTGGGCGAAGGAGTTCTGTCGTGCAAGGAGCTCCGGCTGCACCTTCCGGTCGTCTGCGAACTCAGAAGCGAAGGAGAGGAACGCCGCGAGGCACCCGACGCCGTGGGTGCTCAAGGTCTTTGCCTGGTATTCCGCGAGGACCTCTCGCCAACTCGCGCCTAAAAGGAGCTCGATCAGGTGGGAGGCTTCATCCTTTGCCTGCTGCGCCTCCCGATACCCGGTCATGTTGGATGAGACGACGAACAGGATGGCCCCGCTTGCGACTTCAGCGATAAGGTGGAGCGCTTGGGAAAGCGCCGCGACGGTCGGCGGCGTTGGGCTGCCCAGCAGAATGGGGAGGATGGCTGCGTCCGGGAACAGGTATTGGACGAAGGGCAATTGGACTTCGATGCAGTGCTCTTCGAGGTGCGGAATATCGTCTTGAACCACTGCTGCGTTTTCCTCGAGGAGCTGTGCACAGAGCCTGCCGTCAACGCGGCAGGCGCCCAGGGGGGTGCGGAACGTCCGCGACTCCGGCAGGATAATGACCGGTTCCTCATCCCGGTGTACGGGACCGACCAGGACTACCAGGTCTCTCGCCAATGCCGCCGCCCGCTTAAAGGCGGCCGCCATGGTCTCCCCGCTGTAGGACAGGCTCGCGTGGGGAGTAACGATTGCCCCTGGGTCCGCGGGTACGGAAGGCGACTTGGAGATCAGAGTCGCAATCAGGTTTTCCAGTTCAGAGGATTTTTCGGGATAGAAAATCCCTTCCACGACGGGCTCGCGAACGGGCCCGGCGCCGTCATGGCTTTCCCGCATGTCTCCAAGTATCGAGAATTCAAATTGCCCGCGCAAGCTCGGCGGGATCGCGCCCGAGGAGCCTGCCTAAGCGATTCTCGTCCACCTGCACGGTGAGGTTCTTTTCGTGGGTTGGAAGCACCGTCCCGGTCTTGCCGTGTTTGGCTCGCCGAAGGTACTTGACCGAGGTGTAGAAGAGCTCTGCGCTCCCCGAGCCTCGAGCCTTGCTGAAGAACACCGCCAGGTTTCCGGCATCGAGGAGCACATCCAAGGGAACCGATTTACCCGGTTTCGAGCGGATAAAGACGTAACCGCCGGGATAATCCCGGGTGTGCAACCATGTGTCGTTTCCGCGGACGTGGCGCCGGAGAAGCTCGTCGTTCTCCTTTGCGGTCCGCCCCAGCAGGATCCGGAAGCCACCGCTCTCGAATTCGAGACCGGGAAGCCCCGGATCCCGAGACTCCTTCTTCCCCTGCTCGAACTGGTGGGAGAGCTCGCGAAGACGATCGAGGTCCTGCGTCTCGTGAACCTCGGCGAAAAGCTGCTTCGTCTCCTCCAAGGCTCGTCTTCGATTCTCGAGCTCTTCCTGCAGGTTCTCCAGTGCCGAATGCGTTTTCTTGTAGCGCTCGTAGTACCCTTCGGCGCTCTCCTGTGGTGATTTCTCGGGATCCAGTTGAATGGTGGTCTCCGCGTTGTCGTGATAGAAGTCCTCAACGGTGACCCATCTTGCGCCCGCTTCGACCCTGTGGAGGTTGCTCATGACCAGGTCTCCAAGGCGCCGGTACTCTTCCGGGTCGCTGAATGCGGCAATGCGCTCTTTCAATTTGGAAATCGCGGCCTCGATTCGCCCCTGTTGTTGGGTGAGAAGCTTCTCCATGCGGCGACGGAGAGCGTCGCGCTCGGCACTCCGTTCATGCTCGTTGAACTCCTCTTCGATCGTCTGATTCAGCGTCTTGCCCGGAACAATGGCGCGAACGGTAAAGGCTTCCTGCTTTGCCCGGCGTTTGGCCGCTCCGGCGCCACTTTCCCGCGTGTCCGGCGAGCCGATGTCGTTCTCAGCTGTGTAGTGTTCTCCGCTAACCTCGCCACGCTTCGGTCGACGAAACAATGCGTCGAGAATGGTGCCGTTCTCGTCGGTGGCAATGAGGTTCGCCGCGCCGCCCCACAGACGAAGCCATAAGCGCGTCGTCTCTCCACCGCGCAAAATGGAGAATCGGACAATGCGCTCTCCGTCGACCTGCGCGGCCTCCGTGATTCGCCCTCCCTCAATGCGAGATTTCAGAAACTGTGCGAAACGTTGCGCCTTTCGCGGCTTTTTGGGTCGGCGCGACGTCCGATGGAGGCGCGGTTGCTCGAAGGACATGCGGAGCCAGAAACGGTCGCCCGGTCGGTAGATGAAGAGGTACAGGTCGCGAAAGGAGGGCTGAACGATTTCCTGGATGTGCCCGCCGGGAAGCTCCAACTCGTTCAGAATCTGGTCGATCTCCCGCCAGTTCAAAGACACCGGTCACGCTCCGGAGGAGAGGGCGTCCGCTTCGCTCGTGAAGACCTCGAAGTCGTCCTCGCTATAGAAGACCATGTACACCGTTTCCGGTACCGTGTTTCGCCTGAGATGCGCGGCGATTGTTTCATACGCAATGCGCGCGGCGCGATCGCGAGGAAAGCCGTACACACCCGTTGAGATTGCCGGGAATGCAATGGTCTTCGCCGCTCGTCCGGCGGCAACGGTAAGCGAGTTATCGTAGGCGGCGGCAAGGTACTCGTCTTCTTGTTTGTCGCCGCCGTGCCAGACCGGCCCGACCGTGTGGATGACGTATGACGCGGGGAGATCACCCGCGGTCGTAGCAACCGCCTGGCCGGTGGGCAGCCCCTCCTTGAGGTCGGTTGCCCGAAGTTGTTTGCACTTCTCGAGAATGCTCGGTCCACCGGCTCGGTGAATGGCGCCGTCCACTCCGCCGCCGCCCATGAGCTTGGTGTTGGCCGCATTGACGACGGCGTCGACTTCGACCTTGGTAATGTCTGCAATCGTAGCAATCAGTCTGCCGTTCAGGTACTCTTTCATCCGGCGTGCCTCGTGAATTCACTATATCAAGAGAGGAGCGCCGCGTCGAATAGGAGCCGTATCTCCCCAACTAAGTAGAAGGAGCCGATGACGAGGATGGCATCGGCTCCTCGCTCCCGAGCCTGCTCCTGAGCGGTTCTGAGAGCGGCGTGTGCCTCGGGCTCCACAACGACCGGTATCCCGAGCTCCTCGGCCGTCTCGCGCAACGCCGGAAGGTCGCTCTTCTTGAAGGTCCCCGGCCGGGCGACGATCAACTGCGCGGCAACTCGTGCAAGGCCGGCGAGCATTTCCCGGTGCTTCTTTCCAATCACCGATCCAAAGATGACAACGCAGCTCCGAGCGCCGAGCTCGGAGAGGGTGTCGGTCATGGCGCGTACGGACGCTGGAGTGTGAGCTCCGTCGAGGATTGCCGGACAGGGCAATTCGACGGATCCCGGCTCACGTGTCCATAGTCCGGCCGGGACTATCTCGCCCCGGCCCAAGAGTCGTGCAGCGGCCAGCCCGCGGGAGACGGTAGCTTCATCCAGTTCGGGCTCGAGACTGGTGGCGACCATTGCGGCAAGGCTCGCATTGTCGCCCTGCACTCTGCCTAACAGCGATAGGGTGGTGCGGACGTGGAACGCGGCCGACTCCGCCAAGGGCTGGAGCGGTCTCGGCCGCCGCGTCGTCGCTTCTATCCCGGGCGACGCTCCCTCAATCCATACACGATTTCCTTCGAGCGTCGAGACCGACTCGTAGCGACGCCGCCAACTCCGGAGCCAGGTCGCCTGGACACCGATACCCTGTAGCCGAGCACGAATGGCGGCCTCCGCCTCTGCATTCTGAAGGCCGATGAAGGCCGGGCGCCCCGGTTTCAGGATGGCTGCCTTCTCTCCGGCTATCTCGGTCACCGTATTGCCGAGGTACTCCGTGTGCTCGAGCTCGATCGGGGTGAGCACGGCGGCGACCGGGTCCACAACGTTTGTTGCGTCCAGCCTACCGCCGAGGCCGGTCTCCAAGACGGCGTAGTCCACCCCCGCGTCGTGGAAGATGAGAAAGGCCATGAGGGTGAGGAGCTCGAAGGTGGAGGGGAGCTCCGTCTCGGGGAGCGTCGGTCGCAGTTCATCTTCCACGACGCGGCGAATGCGCTCCCCCGCGGCTCGGTAGATCGCCTGCGGAAAGAAGGTGCCCGCGAGGGTGATGCGCTCCTCGTAGCGGACCACGTGCGGTGACGTGTAGAGCCCGGTGCGGAAGCCCGCCTCGTTGAGAATCGAGGCAATGAACGTAGCGCTAGAGCCCTTGCCCTTTGATCCGGCAATGTGAACGCAGCGCAGCTGCCGGTGCGGATCGCCGAAGAGCGTGAGAAGCCTCCGCATGCGTTCGAGTCGAAATACGCGGGGAACGTAGCTGCCACGTTCCACATTGGTGAAGCTCTCAATGTACGCAAAGAGCTCGGTAAGCTCTCGGCTGCGAAGATCGCCGGCGTGGGGCGCTCCCGTGCGGTGTACTCCCGAGTCGGACGCGCCTTCCGGGTCTCTCCCCGCATCGTGTTTGTCTACACTCACTGCGCCATCCTACCGGTGGCGCAGCGTATGGGGAAGTCGGACCCCCGCACGAGTCGAACCTTTGGGTTCGGTGAAGATCGCCCGATTCCTTGCAAATCGATCGATCGTTCGACATACTATGAACCAACCGAACAGTCTTATCCGCACGGCCACGCTCCGCCCCACAGGCCTGTATGCCTCGCTGTGCGTCTCAACCATCCCGAGGGGGAATTATGCGCATCCATGTGGGCATCGACATCGGGTCGATCTCCGTCAATACCGTCGCGCTCGACGACGAGCACCGAATTCTATACGAGCGGTACTCCTATTGTCACGGCCAGCCCTTCCGGCGGGTCCTCGAGGTCTTTGAGGAGCTCGAGCGGCGCTTCGGCAGCGAGCTCGCGAGCCTCTCCTTCACCGGAAGCGGGGGCGAAAAGGCGGCCGAGCTTCTCGGCGGGGGCTTCGTAAACGAGGTGGTTGCCCAGTCGCGCGCCGTCTCGGAGCTCTACCCGAGTGCACGGACCGTCATCGAGATGGGGGGCGAAGACTCCAAGCTCATGTTCATGGAGGCCAACGGCCACGGCTCGCAGCTCGAAGACTTTGTTATGAACAGCATCTGCGCAGCCGGGACCGGGAGCTTCCTCGACCAGCAGGCCAAGCGCATCGGGGTCTCTATTGAACAGGAGTTCGGGCGGCTGGCGCTCGAGTCCCAGGATCCGCCGCGCATTGCCGGGCGCTGCAGCGTCTTTGCCAAGAGCGACATGATCCACCTGCAACAGATCGCAACGCCGGTGGAGGACATTGTCGCCGGCCTGTGCTTTGCCGTTGCGCGCAACTTCAAGAGCTCCATGGGCCGGGGCCGCGAGTTCAAGAAGCCGATTGTCTTCCAGGGCGGGGTTTCGCAGAACGCCGGCGTCGTGCGCGCCTTCCGCGAAATCTTGGAGCTCGGGGATGATGAGCTCATAGTTCCCGAGCACAACACCTCCATGGGCGCCCTCGGCGCGGTCTTCCATAGAGAGGGTGTGGGTGACGCCTATCACGGCCTCGACGGCCTAAACGCATACATTGCGGAGCAGGCGACGAGCGGGACCAGTCTCTCCCGGCTCTTCCCCACGGAGGCGGTCTACAACAAGGAGACGCGAAGCATTCCCGTCGACGACGAGCCCCTTGACGTCTATCTGGGTCTCGACGTCGGCTCCTTGAGCACCAACGTCGTCCTCATCGACCGGGACAATCAGGTGGTTGCTCGGCGCTACCTGCGTACGGCGAGCCGCCCCCTGGAGGCGATCCGCCGCGGCCTCTCGGAGATTGCCGACGAGGTTGGGCGGCGTGTCGTGGTCCGCGCCGCAGGAACCACCGGGAGTGGCCGCTATCTCACCGGTGACTTCATCGGTGCCGACTCCATTCGAAATGAAATCACGGCACAGGCGACGGCGGCGATCGCCCACGACCCGAGCGTGGACACCATCTTCGAGATCGGTGGACAGGACTCGAAGTACATCAGCATCCGCGACGGTGTCGTCGTCGACTTCGAGATGAACAAGGTCTGCGCCGCCGGGACGGGGAGCTTCTTAGAGGAGCAGGCGGAGAAGCTCGACATCAGCATTCAGGACCAATTCGCGGAGCTCGCCTTCGAGTCGCCTGCGCCGGCTCACCTCGGCGACCGCTGCACCGTCTTCATGGAGAGTGATGTCAACGGCCACCAACAAAAGGGCGCCTCGACCCAGGACCTCGTCGGCGGCCTGGCATACTCTATTGTCCACAACTACATTCAGAAGGTCGTCGGTGACAAGCGCATCGGCGACCACATCTTCTTCCAAGGCGGGGTGACCAACAACAAGGCGGTCGTCGCCGCCTTCGAGCAGGTGACGGGGAAGCGAATCACCGTGCCGCCTCACTTTGATGTCACCGGAGCGATCGGCGCCGCCATCCTGGCGCGTGAGACGGTCGCCGCGGGGCACGCAACGCGCTTCAAGGGCTTCGACGTCAGCAAGCGGAACTACACCGTCGACAAGTTCACCTGCAAGTCCTGCGAAAACCAGTGCGAGATTCGGCGCATCCGGATCGAGGGCGAGAAGCGCCCCCTCTTCTACGGGGGACGCTGCGAGAAGTGGGAGAAGGACGAGCGCAAAGGCAAAGGGGTCGACATCCCGAACCTCTTCGAGGAGCGCGAGGCAATGCTTCGCGGCGACTTCGTCGAGCGCGCGCCGGGCGCCGCGGGCTCGGACGCCGGCGCGGGCTCGGACGCTGCTGCAGGGAATTCCACGCGCCGGGCGACCATCGGGATTCCCCGGGGCCTCATGATGTACTGGCAGCAGTTCCCCTTCTGGCGCACCTTCTTCGAGGAGCTCGGCTTTCAGGTCGTGCTCTCCCGGGAGTCGGACCGCAAGTTGGTGTCGCGGAGCTTGGAGAATATCACCGCGGAGACGTGCTTCCCGGTGGAGCTCATGACGGGACACGTCCTTGATCTCTTCGACCAAGGCGTGGACTACGTCTTTGCGCCCTTCATCGTCAATATGAAGGCGGAAGAGGGGAATCCGACCGTCAACTACAACTGCCCCTGGGTGCAGACCTACCCCTTCATGATCCGCAGCGCCCTGTCGGGTGACGAGCGGCAGAGCCGCCTCCTCGTGCCGACTCTGCACTTCCGCTACACCGGCCGCGTCCTGAACAACGACCTCTCGAGCTTCATGCAAGAACACTTCGATGTCGATGCCTCGCGGACCGTGGCGGTCATTGAGAAGGCGCATGAGGCGCAGACCGCCTTCGAGGCGGCGTGTCGCGCCCGAGGCGCCGAGATTCTGGCGAAGCTTCCCAAGGACAAGGAGTCGGTCGTTCTCCTCGGCCGGCCCTACAACTCCGGGGACCCGGAGCTCAACCTCCACGTCATTGAGAAGCTCATCGGCATGAACGTCCTGCCGATCCCCGTGGATTTTCTGCCCTTGGATGAGATTGACATCTTTCCGCAGTACAACATGATGTGCTGGCCCAACGGCCAAAAGATCCTCGCCGCGGCGAAGTACGTCGCCCGCCACGACGAGCTCAACGCGGTCTACGTGAGCAACTTCCGCTGCGGTCCCGATTCCTTCATGAGCCACTACATTCGGGAGGAGCTGCGGGCCAAACCCTACCTCCAGCTCGAGGTGGACGAGCACAGCGCGGACGCCGGCATGATCACCCGTATCGAGGCCTACCTCGACAGCCTCAGGGGCAGTCGCGTCGCCACACGGACCGAGGAGGAGCCGAACTACGCGCTCCGGGAGGAGGAGGTGCACCTAGCTTCCGCCGAAGGGGATCGCGTCCTGTACATTCCCTACATGCAGGACAGCTCCTACATCCTCGCGGCGGCGGCGCGGAGCTGCGGGGTGAAGGCCGAGGCGCTTCCCATGCAAGACGAGCGCGACCTCGAGCTCGGCCGGCAGCACACCTCCAGCCGGGAGTGCTTCCCCATGATCTGCACCACGGGCAGCTTCCTGCGGAAGGCCCTCGAGCCGGGCTTCGATTCGGCGAAGGCATCGTTCTTCATGCCGAATCACAGCGGGCCCTGCCGCTTCGGCCAATACAACAAGCTGCAGGACGTTATCTTCCGCCGCATCGGCTTCGAGGACATCAAGATCATCTCACCGAGCAACGAGGACTCCTACGCCGGCTTCTCCAACGGCAGGCCTGTGCGCTTTCGTCTCGCGGTCATCCGCGGGTTCGTTGCCGCCGACATGCTACGAAAGTTTCTCCAGGAGCGCCGCCCCTACGAGGCGGTGCCGGGAGATGTGAATCGCGTCTACCGGCGCTCCCTCGGCCGGGTGGTGGAGTGCGTGGAACAGGGCGGCAACGGCGTGGTGAGCCTCATGCGCTCCATTGCCGACGAGTTCGCCGCCGTCCCCATGCGGGACATTCCGCGCAAGCCGGTGGTCGCAATCGTCGGCGAGATCTTCATGCGGGATAATCCCTTCTGCAGCGGCCACCTCGTTGAGAACCTCGAAGCGCTCGGTGCGGAGACGATCATGGCGCCCTTCCGGGAGTGGGTCACCTACTCGAGCTACCGCTGGGGACGCGACGCCAGGTGGAAGGGCAACAAGAAGGACGTCCTCAAGTCACGCATGCAGGAGTTCTTTCAGCACGCAATCACCAACCGCATTGCCGGTGCAGTTGACCACGAAGTGGAGATGGACCGGGACGTTGAGCTCGAGGAAATGCTCGATCTCTGCAACCCCTATGTCCACCGCGATTACGACGGCGACCCGGCACTGGCCTTCGGCGCCGCAGCGGCCCTGGCCGAGCAGGGGATCAGCGGCGTTGTCAACATACTGCCCTTTACCTGCATGCCCGGGACGCTCATCAGCTCAGTCTCGCCGACCTTCCGAAAGGATCACGAGAACGTCCCCTGGGTGAACATTGCCTACGACGGACAGGACGACAACGGCATCCAGACGCGTCTG
>CAYPTH010000082.1:0-14212 GCA_964413635.1 uncultured Spirochaetaceae bacterium | reverse complement strand
TGTACGACTATCTCGCAGCCTTGCACCGCCAGGGGAGTTTGCTGAGTGTCGTGACAGTTACCCCGCCGTCACGAAACGCAGAGGACCGTGGGCCGTCACCTCTGCGTCGGCTTCTGTTCCGGACCGACCACGACCGTGCGAAAGCGTGCCGGTTGGCGGAGCAGCTCCGGCGGGTGGCTGAAGATGACGGACGCGAAATGCGCCGGCGCGGGCTGGGAGTGAGCCATGTTGAGGTCATCTAAGGTACCGGTGCTGCTGACCGGCCTGCACACGGTCATTCTCCTCTTCGCGGCGTATCACTTCGCACGCTTCCTCTCGCCGGTGCTCTCTCATTGGTTTCTGATGGGCCTCGGCGTCGCCGCCGCCGCGGTAACTACGGCAATCGAGAGGACGCGTCTGCGATTGATCCCGGCCACCCTTCTGTTTGCGGCACTACTGCTCGCGGCGCGCGGGCTCCTCGAGATTGTCGTACAGATATGGCGCACTCTCGGATCACAGACGAGCGCAGACGCCGTAACCCTCTTTGTGGATACCAGCGGCATGGCTGCGTTGCCGGTTGTCCTGCTTCTTTGGTTCAGCGTATTTCTGCTCAACCGTAACCCGGCCGCGTACCGGTGGCACCCCGTCATTCTGGCGCCGGTGATTGTGGTCCTCTTCTGGACCCAGGGCGCGTACAATCTATCCCTCTACGACCATCCCTTGAGCTACGCCCTGGTCGTGGCGGTCTTCGTTCTCCTCGAGGTTGCGCTGCTCCTCCTGGCCTTTCGCGCCGGCGTGGATGGTGAATCCACGGGACGGCGTCCCATCCTGCGAGGTGTGCTCACCTTTATCTTGATCGTGCTGCCACTGGTGTTTCTGGCTGGATCACTTCTCTACTCGCAGTACGCTGAAGGCTCCACCGCCCGAGGTGGCGGACTCTTGGAGCCGACGCTCTTTCGCTTCGACTTCTCCGACTACTTGCGGCTCGAGAGCGAGATCTCTCTGAGCGACGAGCTGGTGCTGTTTCTCAAGAAGCCGCCGACACAGGGACGCAGCTATCTGCGCCGCTACGTCCTCTCATCCTACGATCAGCGCCGCGGCTTCTTTCAGGACGACTCCTCCCGGGTCCCTCAGGAGGTCGGCAACTCCCCACAGGTCTATTCCGATCCAGGCTACGAAGCGCGGGAAGGGGTAGAGCAAGAGGTCTACTTGGTCAATTTTGACCCCGACTCCCTGGTGGCGCTCAACTACCCGGTGCAGGTGGTGCCGTTTCGTGCCTGGCCGGATGCATCCTTCTCTCGCGTCTACCGCGTCACCAGCCGGGTTTCCCGGGCGGGGCGTCTGGAACTGGTGTCCGTCGGGGAGCCGAGGGTCGACTCAGCGGCGCAGTACACCGACCACGGTGGGAACGAGGCCATTGCCGAGCTCGCCCGGGAGATTACGGCCGGGATCGACAATCCCTACGACCAGGTCGCCGCCATCGAGGCGCACCTGCGGGACGAGTACTTCTACTCCCTGTCACCCGGCGTCGCCTCCGACGGCAACCAGCTCATGCACTTCCTCTTCGAGAGCCAGAAGGGTTACTGCTCCTACTTCGCCTTCGCCATGTCCCTGATGGTTCGAAGCCTCGATATCCCGGCGCGAGTATCCGTCGGTTTCTATGTGGACCCTCGGCTGCAGGTGCTGGACTTTCACGTCATACGGGCAGACATGGCGCACGCCTGGGTAGAGGTCTACTTCAACGAGTACGGCTGGATCGAGTTCGATCCCACCTCCGAGACGGTTGCGCCGGGGGAAGACGTGGAGCTCGGTGGCGATGTGCAAATCAACGAAATCGCTGCGCTCCTCGAGGAGATCCTCCAGAACCGCGGCGGCCTGACGCCACTGGAGGCGGACCCCCAACGCGGCGCAGCCACGGATGCCGACCGCTCCGCCCTCGCCGCGGCGGCCAGACTCGCTCAAAAGTGGTGGCCGCTCATCCTTGCCGCCCTTGCTCTGGCTGTTCTCGCGGGCCGCCACGCGCTGCTCGCCGGCCTTCTCGGACCAACCGACTCGGAGCGCGCCGTCATTCGGCGGTATCGACGTCTCCTGCTGGTAGCGGGGTATCTCGGATGGCCGAGGCGCCGCGGTGAGTCGATCCTCGAGCACGCCGAGCGCGTCCATCAGGATTCCGATGCACCCCTCGCTCGAGCGGCTGAGCTCTATCTCGCGGCACTCTTTGCGCGCCCGGGGAGCCTTGCCGGCGTGACGAGCTTCACCGCCACGGAGAAACAGACTCGGGCGGTCCTCTGGCGTCGAGCGCCGCGGCGCATGAAGCTCCGCTTCATCCTTCTCCCCTTTGGGCGTCCCGCCGGCCGCGCGAGAAGGGGGTCAGCAGTGAGATCGCTCCTCCTCCTTGGCGCCGGTCTTGCCCTTCTCTTCGCTCCGGTGGTCGTGCAGGCACAGGAGACGAGGCCCGGGGCCCCTCGTGACGCCTGGGACGGAGAGGACTACGCCGGCGCAGTTGAGGAGGCGGTCCGCGGGGAGCGCTTCGACCACGCCCTCTCCTTGCTCGAGGAGGCCAAGGAGCGGTATCCCGCGCACCTGCCCCTCTACCTCATTGCCGGTGATCTCTACCGGGACGAGGAGCTCTACGAGATGGCCCTCGCCGAGTATCGGCAAGCGGCGCGGCTCGATCCGGACAGCTACGCCGCGCTTCACGGGCAGTCCGTCGCGCTGGGGAGACTCAACCGGGAGCGGGAGGCGATCGACGTGCTGCAGCGGCTCATCGGTCACTTTCCAGACAGCGTCGAGGCTATCAGCGACCTGGGATGGCTCTACTTCAAGACGCATCAACTGGCGAAGGGAGAGGCTTTGCTCACCGACGCCCTCGATCGCGTTGGCATGAACCGAAGCTTGGCCATGACCTTGGCCACGGTGTACGCCGACATGTATGAGTACGATGAAGCCAAACGCTACTACGAGTTGGCGATTCAAGATGCCAAGGAGGATGGGCGCAGCTACTTCGCCTCGGTTGCGGAGTACAACCTCTCTTTGGTCGAGAAGACCTTCTACAATTTTGACGCCGCCCTCGCCTCAACACAGGAGTCGCTCCGCCTGGCGCGGCGCGCCCCGGGACTGCTTGCGCGCGGGGAGTTGCACGAGCGTCGACTGCGCTACAGCGACGCCTTGTCCGACTACAACGCCGCCTTCGCCCTCGACGAGGAGACTCCCCTGGCTCAAGTGAGCCTGGCAAGCCTCAGTCAAACCTTCGGGCGACTGGATGAGGCGCTTGCCTACGCAAAGGACGTATACGACTCCGACGATACGTCGTGGATGTTCAATTTCGGAACAGACCTTACTCGCCACGGCTTGGACATGCACGGACTCATGGCCGATATCTACGAAGGACTCTACCACCGCACCGCCTTCGAGCCGGTAGACGGCGTGGGCGAATGGTTCGGCCGTCTCATCCGGCGGATCGGCTACCGTGTACGGGCGTGGTTTCATCGACGGAACGAGCGCATGTTTGCCCGGGACGTCGCGGAAGCCTACGAGGAAGAGGGGAGCACGCTCAACGCCAACTGGACCTACTATCGCGCATACGAAGATTATCCGGGGAAGGCCGCGGGCTACCTCGCCCGCGCCCGCGCCTTCGAGACCGGCATCATTCCGGAGAGCAGCGCGTTCTACGCCATGCAGGAGGGCGCCTTGCGCGGCGACGTGGAGCGCCTCGAGGAGGCGGCGGCACGCTTCGACCCGCTGTGGGAGCGTATCGAGCGGGCGCAAGCAGCGCGGGAGCTTGCTGAGCTTCGAAAACAGCGGGGAGAGGGAGAGCGGTATGCCCGGGCCGTGCGAGAGCTATACGCCTTGAATCCGGGCGGGCTACGCCAGCACGGGCTGTCCATGCCCGTAGATCTCGAGCTCTCGATCCCCGGCTTCGACGGCACCTCCTACACGCGGCTCGCGGCGAGTCTTGGCAACACCGGCTTGCCCACGGTGCGTCCTGGAGTTGCTGCGTTCCGACTGGTCATTACCGGAGACGGGTCTAGCGTCCTTGCCGCACTCTACGACGGGGATCGCCTGGTGAGGTCGGGGCGCCATCGCCTGCCGGGGCTCTCCCGTCGACAGATCCGAGCTCTCGCTGCATCGATCGCCGACGGCGTATTCCGGGTTCAGTAAGAGCGGCGCTACCACACAATCAGGTTGGCGCCGTAGGCTAGACCGGAGCCGAAGCCGACGGTTATGATTCGATCCCCCGCCTTGATTTTACCCGCTGCCTCCATCTCGGTAAGCGCTATCGGGATGGAGGCGGCGGAGGTATTCGCGTAGCGATCAATGTTCGTGTAGAACTTGTCGAAGCTGAAGCCGCCCCGCTTCGCCGCTGCTTTGATAATGCGAACGTTTGCCTGGTGCGGTACAACGTGGTCGATCTCTTCGAAGGTCAGCCCGCTCTTTTCCAGGATCGCTTGGATTGCCTCGGCCACGGCGCCGACGGCGAAGTTGTAGACCTGCCGGCCGTCCATGAAGACGAAGCGCTCCTCCGGCGGCGTCTCTCCCTCGACGTAGGGTGTTCGGCTTCCGCCGGCCGGGCGGTATAGGGTGCGGGCACCGGAGCCGCGGGAGCGGAGGAAGCTGTCCACGATCCTGGAACCGTCCGTTCGGTCGGTACGACTCACCAGCGCCGCTCCGGCGCCGTCACCGAAGAGGACACAGCTTGCGCGGTCCTTCCAGTTCACAATGCGGCTGTAGACCTCCGCGCCGATAACGAGCACATGTTCCAGGCCGCCGCCACGCACCATTGCGCGAGCCGTCGCGAGGCCGTAGACGAAGCCGCTACACGCCGCAACCAGATCCATTGCGCCGGCACGGCTTGCGCCGATCGCGTCTTGGACCACTGAGGCAGTGGCCGGCAAACCTGGGAAGTCCGGCGTAGAGGTAGCGAGGAGAATGAGATCGATGTCATCCGGTGCAAGCTCGGCTTTCGTCAGGGCCTCGCGCGCGGCAGCGGCACCGAGGTCCGAGGCCGCCTCCTCCGGTGCGGCAATGTAGCGCTGCCGGATGCCCGTGTGGGAGTAGATCCACTCGTCGGAGGTATCGAGAAACGCGGCAAGCTCCTCATTCGTCATGACCCGGGAGGGTACGTGCGATGCAATGGCGCGAAGGTATGCGTCGGTGTCCTGGCCCATCGGATGTCGCCTCCTTCGCCTGAAAGTAGCTCACCCTCTAGACGGGGTCAACATTGGCATGGCAGCTGCGATAGTATAGCCCCAACCTTCTGGGCAACGAAAGGACGCCTCCGTGCCTCCAATTCCGACAGCTGTGCTGGTTTTGATCTACGCGCTCATATGGATTGCCATCCACATCGGCTCCGGCTATGCGGCCCACCGGATCGCGCTCACGCACTTCTCCGGCGAGGGCGTGTTGTGTCGCCTCCGCCGATTCGAGCGGCACGGCTCCGTATACCGGCGCCTCCGGGTACATCGCTGGAAGGACGCACTTCCGGAGGCGGGTTCCTTCTTCTCGGGGGGCTTTTCCAAACGGACCTTGCAACACCGGGATCCGGAATACCTCCGGCGGTTCCTCTCCGAGACCTGCCGCGCTGAGCTTTCTCACTGGATCGCCGTGGTCATTGGTCTCAACTTCTTCATCTGGAATCCCTGGTACGTGGGTTTGATCATGCTCGTGTACGGCCTTGCGACCAACCTGCCGTTCATCCTCGTCCAGCGCTACAACCGCCTGCGACTTCGCGCGGTGCTTGCCCGCTACGGATTGCGGTGAAGAGGAATAGACCGGCCCTTCCAGGTGACCCTTCTGCGAATCAGGGTCACATAGAGCGAACGCAGGAACACCAGCACAAAGAAGAGGAGCGGGATCGGATAGAGGATCGCGGTTGCCACCGAGAAATTGCCGATCTTGCGCAGGATCCACCACAGCTGCGCAACGTAGGCTGCATAGAAGATAGGACCAACAGCGGGTCCGTCTATCGCAAGGCGGAGTGCCAGACCGCTGCCGGCAATCCACGTCGCAATGAGGGCCAGGAGGAAGGGTGCGGTGGTCATGGCGCCACGTGCGAAGTTCTTCGTCCATCCATTCGCCACTTCGCGAATGCCCCCTGGGTACATCCGAAAATGCACCGAGCCGCGTCCGGCAAAGTTGTGGAGGGGCACGCCCCGCTCGGCCATGGCGCGACCCAGCGCGACATCTTCGAGCACTTCGTACTTCACCAGGGAGTGCCCGCCGGTGCGACGGTAGTCCTCGGCGCTGCAGACCAGGCAGGGCCCAAAGCTTCCTTGAGGCCGGCACCGGCGCCCGAGTATGGTGAAGGATCGAACGGCTGCCATGAGCACGATGTTAAAGAAGGCGGATAGCCGCTCGTAGGGGCGCTGCATTGCGTGGTAGGGCTGAACCGATACGAGCCCCCCGCTGCGTTGTTGTGTTGCGACAAGCCGAGAGAGACCGTCCGGTTCCAGCATGGCGTCTGCGTCTAGGAAGGCGAGCACCCGCCCGGATGCGCGTTGCGCTCCGGTCCAGCACGCCCGGGGTTTTCCCAGCCAGTCGGCTTCAGTCTCCATCGGGTGACACACCGTGGCGCCGTGGCGTGCGGCCACCTCCGCCGTGCGATCGTCCGACTCGTCGTCGACGACAATCACCTCGTGCGGCGGGAGCGTCTGATTGGCGAGTGACTTCAGAAGGTTCGGGAGATTGGCTTCTTCGTTTCGCGCCGGGATGACCACCGACACGCGAGGAAGTGCCTCCGAGGCCCCGGTGGCCGGGGGAATCTCCCGCAGCCGGCCAATGAAGACAAACGCCAGCGCCCAAATCGCGATGGGGACCACGATCTCAATCAACATTTCGAAAACTTTCCAGCACCTTGTCGAGGTTGGTCGAGGTGCGCGCAATGTAGTTGTTGATATCCTCAGTCGTGGCCGAATCCGGAATGTCACCGGGATAGCGGCGAAGGGCCTCAGCCTCCTGCACATCACGAACAAAGTCGCTGATTGGGGTGGCCGCGGAGAGCTCGTGAAGAGGTTCGAGAATAATGTATCCGTCCGTCACCGAAGCGAGGGCAAGCTCTCCGGCTTCCGGGCGCAGTCCGAGTGGATCGACGTGCAGCCCCGCAATCTTCGTGTCCCGTACATCGAAGCCCCACGGCAGCGGTATTTTCGCACCTTCCGGGGCGAATGCGGCGTGGTCAAATACGCCCAGAGCTGGGTAGGTCATGCCGTAGCGCGATCCCGTGTCCGGCCACGGTGCGTGGAGGAGGACGCTCCGGACCGCAAGGTCCATCTCCTCCGCTACCCACGCCGCCAGGCGCCGGGGCTGAGTAGCACCCTCCGCGGCGCGTGTGAACGCTGCATCCGGGATGCCGTGAATGGCGCGGCGGGCGCTGACGAACACCAGGACTCCCCCCGACTCCGGCGGCTGCGCTTCAAGCAGAGCGGCGAGCTCGCGCGCCATGTGCGCTTCCAGCTCCACCTCCTGCTCTTCCACCGAGCTTTCCCCGCCCATCGCTTGGGAGAGGCCGCGTATACGCACCGGTGCCTCCGGATGCGCCGCGTTGTAGTCCCACGCGGCCTCGAGAATATCGCGGTACTCTTGAAAGCCCCAGGTTACATCGCGACGGAAGAGGAGCTCCTTCGCCGCATTCGCGTCGAAGGCCTCCCGTCCCATTTCGGCGCCCGTAACCCGATCCACAAGCTCCTGGTCGGCACTCCGTACATGCTCGAGGGCGATAACGCGCACCCCCGCCGACGCCAGCGCGGGCAGAGATTGCGCCACGAAGCGCGGATGCTCGGCGATCTGGGGAAACTCGCCGAGAAACACGACCGGCGCGTCTTGGAAGAGTGAAGTGAGGTAGGCCTCGGCGGGCGCGCCGGTCGACTTCATGACCTCGGAGACTGCGGCAATCCGTTCCGCAGCCGGTACCGGTACGGGTCGACGGAAGACCTTGTCGACGATGGTGAAGGGATCCGTGGCGAGAATGAACGCCACCACGACGAGCCCCGTTGCGATGTACCAGCTGCGCTTCGTAACCATGTACCGTCAACGTACACGGCACGCCCCCGCGGCGCAAGCGCGGCGGCGCAAGCGCGCCGCGGCACCAGGGTCGGTCGGCGACCGACTTGACACCCCCTATGGACGGTGCTAGAGTTTGCGGACGCTTTTTCAACTAGGAGCGCCATATGTCATTTACCTTTCTATTTCCCGGCCAGGGAGCACAGTACCCGGGCATGGGAAAGGATCTGTACGACGCAAATGAATCTGTGAAAGAGCTCTTCAAGCGGGGGAACGAGCACGTTCCCTTCAAGCTCGAGGAGGTCATATTCGACGGCACGGAAGAGGACCTTCGCGCTACCGACAAGACCCAGGTCGCCGTGACAATCACCAGCCTCGCCGCTTCCATCGCTCTGCGTGAGCGCGGCGTCCAGGCGGATCGAGTCGCCGGCTTCAGTCTGGGCGAATACGCGGCGCTCGCCGAGGCGGGTGTCGTCGCCCCGGAGGACGTACTGCCCCTGGTGAAGATCCGTGGCGAGGTAATGGAGGCTGCCAGTCGCGAGCTCGACAGCGATGCCGGCCGTGCCGGCATGATCGCCGTCATCGGCATCGATCTCGAGACGATCCGGAAGACCCTCGAGGACAACAACTTCACCGACGCCTATCCGAGCATGGCCAACAGCCCCGTGCAGACGGTGGTTTCCGGCACGGCGGAGGGGCTCGAGCGCGCCGGCAACCTGCTCAAGGAGGCTGGAGCGAAGCGGGTCATTCCCCTCAAGGTTTCGGGGCCCTTCCACACGCCCCTCATGGAGAACGCGCGGAGCGAGCTCGAAAAGGCCATCCGAGACGTCAACTTCAGCGACCCGAAGATCCCCGTCTACTCCAACGTAACGGGTGACTTGGTCAACAGCGGCGATGAAGCGAAGGAGCTCTGCTTGAAGCAGCTCATCAACACCGTCCTCTGGACGGCGGAAGAGGAGAGCCTCCTCCGGGACGGCCCCGGTCGGCTTGTCGAGGTTGGGCCCGGTACGGTGCTGGCGGGTCTTTGGAAAGCCTTCAGCAAGGGCCGGGACAACGTGGAAGTCTCCGTCGAACCGGCCGGCACCCTCGAGCAGATCGAGGCGATCGCGTAGGTGGGCGGCCATGCTGCTCGAGGGTAAGACGGCGCTGGTCACCGGTGGATCCCGTGGAATCGGACGCGGTATTGTCATTCGCTTGCTTCAGGAAGGGGCGAGTGTTTACTACATTGCCTCCAAGGCGGGAGAACACTACCAGGAGTACACCCGCATTGCCGAGGAGAAGGGCGTGCAGGTCTTCTTCAAGGAGGGAAACGTCGCCGATGAGGAGACCATTACTGCAACCGTGCGGGAGATCCTCGAGGAAAGCGGCGGCATCGACATTCTGGTCAACAACGCGGGAATCACCCGGGATGGCTTGATCTTTCGCATGTCAGAAAAGGACTGGAACGATGTCCTTTCGGTCAATTTGACCGGGGCGTTTCACATGTGCCGAGCGGTGGCGCGAAGCATGATCAAGAACCGCGTCGGCTCGATCATCAACATCACGTCGATCGTTGGCTTAGTCGGCAATGGCGGGCAGACGAACTACTCTGCATCGAAGGCCGGACTTATCGGTCTCACGAAGAGCCTGGCCCGAGAGCTTGCCTCGCGCAACGTTCGCGTAAACGCAATCGCGCCGGGATACATCCACACCGACATGACCGAGGGGCTCAACGATCAGCAGCGGGAAACGCTTGTTGCGCAGATCCCCATGGCGCGAATCGGTACCCCCGAGGAGGTTGCCAAGGTGGTCGTATTTCTCGGCTCAGATCTTTCATCATACGTAACCGGTCAGGTGTTACACGTGACCGGCGGCCTCGGTATGTAGGTCACACAAGGAGTAATCATGTCACGACGAGTAGTCATAACAGGAATGGGTGCAATCACTCCCATTGGCAACAGCGTTCCCGATATGTGGGAAAGCGTGAAAGCGGGCAAGAGCGGCGCCGGTCCCATTACCAAGTTCGATCCGAGCGAGTTTGCAACCAAGATTGCCGCGGAGGTGAAGGACTTCGATGCCAAAGAGTACATGGATAAGAAAGAGGCGCGGAAGATGGAGACCTTTAGCCAGTTCACCGTCGCCGCCTCTCTCGAGGCCATGAAAGACGCAAAGCTGAGCGAGGGGGACTACGATCCCGATCGAACCGGTGTCATCCTGGGAGTCGGGATCGGCGGTTTCGAGACCATCGAGAGCTCCTACAAGAGCCTCTTCGACAAGGGCCCGAGCCGCGTCCCGCCAATGACCATTCCTAAATTGATTGCAAACATCGGCCCGGCGAATGTTGCGCTCATGACAAACGCCCACGGTCCGGTGTATTCGATTGCCACCGCCTGTTCTTCGGGGACGGACGCAATCGGCAACTCCATGCGGTGGATCCGCGAAGGTCTGGGAGACGTCGTGATTACCGGCGGTGTCGAGGCGTGCATTACCCAGCTCGGCGTGGCGGGCTTCAACGTCATCCAGGCGCTCACCACCCGCAATGACGATCCCGAGCACGCCTCCCGTCCCTTCGACAAGGACCGCGACGGCTTCCTGATTGGAGAGGGCGCTGGTACCTTGATTCTCGAGGAGCTCGAGCACGCGAAGAAGCGCGGCGCTCCGATCTACGCCGAGGTCGTCGGGTCCGGGATCACGAACGACGCCTACCACCGCACCGCCCCGCACCCGGAGGGTACCGGCGCAATCACAGCCATTCGCATGGCCCTCAAGGACGCAGGGATCAAGCCCGAAGACGTGGATTACATAAACGCCCACGGCACCTCGACCCCTCTCAACGATCCGACCGAGACCAAGGTGATCAAAGAGGTCTTTGGAGATCACGCCTACAAGCTCAAGGTCTCCTCTACCAAGTCCATGCACGGTCACCTCGTTGGTGCCGCCGGCGCCGTCGAAGCGATCATTTCGGCCCTCGCGATTCGTGACCAGTACTTTCCGGCCACGATCAATCTCGACGAGGCCGACCCTGAGTGCGATCTGGACTATGTACCGAATACGGGTGTCGAAGGGCCCATCAACGTGGCCGTCTCCAACAGCTTGGGATTCGGTGGGCACAACGGGATCGCGGTACTGAAGAAGTACGAAGGCTAGACTGGGAACGCGCAGCGGATGGAAGGCTGGGATCGAGGCCGGCGACTTTTCGTTGCCGGCTCTCAGCAGTACCTTGGGGCGCAAAGCCGTGGAAGAAAAGACACAACGCGACCTCGAGTCCAAAGCAAGTAGCCGCCACACGCCGCTCATTCTCGTAGCAGACGACAACCGGATCAACCGAGCGGTGGTCAACGCCACCTTCAAAAAAAGCGGCTACCGCATTGTCGAGGCGAGGAACGGGCGGGAAGCGGTCGAGCTTGCCCTTCGGGAGCCTCCCGATCTAATCCTCATGGATCTCATGATGCCGGAGATGGACGGTCTCGAGGCCACTCGAATCCTCAAAGATGAGGATCGGACGAATCGTATTCCCGTTCTCATGTTGACCGCATTGAGCGAGACGGAGGACCGCATTAGCGCCTTCGATTCCGGCGTAACGGGGTTTCTCACGAAGCCCTTCGATAGAATGGAGCTCATGGCGCACGTCCGCTCCTACCTGAACCTCTCTTCGGTGAACCGCAAGTACATCCTCTCCACTGCCAATCGGAATACCGGTTTCCCGAACCGCGCAGCCTTTCGCGAAGAGGTGGGAGGGTACGACGCGCCGCTGTTTTATCTCATCAAAATTGACAACTTGGGAACGATCGCGCGCTTCTACGGGGAGTCAAAGGCCGTTGAGCTGCAGCGACGCTTTGCCGACACCCTCATGGAAATTCCGGCTCTGCGCCGACTCAAAAAGCCGCGAATCTATCACTTCTCCTCGGGAAACTTCGGGGTATTGGCGGAGCGTTCGGCATCTCGCGACGGCGCCTTGGACGTCGCCGAAGAGATGTATCGAGACTTCCGGCGAAAGCAGGATGCCTTGGAAGAGCTCCAGTACGAGAGCGACTTCACCATTGGTGTTTCGGTTGATACCGAGGATCTCCTCGGTGAGGCGGAGCTGGCCGTACACGAGGCGGTGAAGTCCAGGGTCAATATCGTCTACGCGCCGGATATTGCCGAGGCTGCCTATGAGCTCATTGAAGCCAACATGGTGTGGCTCCGGAAGATTCGAAACGCACTGGCGCGAGACGCGTTCATCCCCTTCTTTCAGCCGATCGTGAACACAAGCACGGGCGAGGTCTACAAGTACGAGGCGCTGGTGCGCATGATCGAGGAGGATGGAAGCTACGCGAGTCCCGGCGATTTCCTGGTGGTCGCGAAGAACAGTAAGTACTATGCCAAGATCACACAGTTGGTCGTCCGGAAGGCAATAGATACCTTTCAAGATCGCCCCGAGGGAGTAGCGATCAATCTCTCGGTCCTGGACATCGACAACGACGAGACTCGGGAGTTTATCTTCGCCGCCCTCGAAGCGAACCCGAATGTGGCTCGACGGCTGACAATCGAGATTGTCGAAGAGGAAGGGCTCGTTCACTACGATCGGGTCAAGGCCTTTATCGAGAAGGCGAAGCAACTCGGCGCTACAATTGCCATTGACGACTTCGGCAGCGGCTACTCAAACTTTGTGCGGATCGTGGACTTGGACATCGATTTTATTAAAATCGATGGTTCGCTCATCCGGAATGTCGACACGGACCCGGTCATTCGCAACTTGGTGCAGGGTATCAAGTCCTTTGCGTCCTTCTCGGGCATTGCCGTCGTTGCGGAGTTCGTTGAAAACGAGGCGATAATGGACTGCATGCGCAATGCCGGCATTGAATACTCCCAAGGGTACTGCATTGGAAAACCGCAGGCGGCTCCCGAAGCGATCCCGGTGACGAAGGATAGCTGCCGGTGACGCCGGACCGTATGGAGGATAGGTGCGTTTCAATTGGAAGCTCTTTGCCTACCAGGTAGCGACCGTGCTGCTCAGGCCACGCCACCCGGTCTTTCGCTTTGGCGTGCGGCGGCTGCGCTTCTACGCCTCCTTCGCCGCCCTTTTCGTCATTGGACAAGGGGTTACCTGGCTTCACTTCTTCCTCGATCATCTCTTCTTCCCAGGTTTTCGGCGCAGCAAAGCTCATGGTCCGGTCTTTGTGATTGGCAACTTCCGGAGCGGCACCACCTTTCTGCACCGACTCCTGTGGCAGGACATCGACACCTTCACTTCCCTCACAACCAGGGAAATCTACGTAACTCCCTCGGTGTCACAGCGAAAGCTGTGGGACCTATTGTTGGCGGTCGATCGCAGGCTCGGTGGCTTATTCGCTCGTTTTCTCGAGCACATCGATACCAATATCCTCAACAAAATTCGCTTTCACCGCGTTGGATTGGAGGAAACCGAGGAAGACGAGGGCCTGCTCCTCTATCTCTGGGAAAGCCTCTTTACCTGGTTCTTCTTTCCCACCAGGGGGCATGAGCGTGACTTCTTCGACTTCGACACGCGGGTCCCCCCGGGGCGCCGCCGGCGGATCCTGCGCTTCTACGACCTGTGCATTCGTCGTCACGTCTACGCACACCGCACCTCTCGCCTGGTGCTGTCGAAGAATCCTTCCTTCTCCGCAAAGGTTCGATCGGTGGCGCGTCAGTTCCCGGATGCACGCTTCATCTACGTCCGGCGCCGCCCCGAGGAAGTTGTCCCCTCCATGATCAATTGGTTCTCGTTCGTGTGGCACTACTTCGGGAATCCGGACGAGCGCTTTCCCTACTCCGAGGACATTGCCGACCTCGCCGGACACTGGCAAAACCACGCGCTCCGGGAGCTCGCCAAGCTGCCGAGGGAGCGCGTGCACGTGGTGGATTTTGACGATCTCGTCGGAGATGTGAATGGCACGGTCCGCGCAATCTACCGGCACTTCGACATCCCCGTATCGCCTCGCATGGCCGAAACGCTGCAGAATGCCCAGCGCGAATCCCAGTCCTTCGTTCCCCACGCCCGTCTCTCCCTCGCCGACGTCGGAATTGACGACGAGACCATTCCCGGCCGATTCCACCTGCCCCCCGTCTCGTGACACACTCTCCTCGTGGCACAGCATGAATCAGCCCCGTCCGAAGCGCCCCTGATGAAAACGGTAGCCGCTCCACTCAATTGCCAATGTCGAGGAAACCACGGCCATTGATACGGAGACCGACCCCACGTCAATGCCGAGGACGTGTCGAGTCATGTCGATACCTCAAAGTCTGACTAAAG
>CAYPTH010000081.1:0-14480 GCA_964413635.1 uncultured Spirochaetaceae bacterium | reverse complement strand
CAAAGACTTTCTCGGCCACACGGAGCCGAGCACTTCTTGCCGCAGGATTTCGCCGAACCTCGTCGTCTGAGGCGAAGATCGGTTTCTTTGTAAGGAGCGATACCGCCCCTTCGTTATTCATCGGCGTTTCGTCTGCTTGAGTCGACCCGTAGACCCGGGAACGAAAGAATCTCTTCGAAATTCGATCTTCCAAGGAGTGGAAGGCAATAACTCCGAGGCGCCCCTTCGGCCGCAGAAGTCGTAGCGCCGCCGGCAGCGCGCGGTGCAGGCGATCGAGCTCTTCATTCGCCTCAATCCGTAGTGCCTGAAAGGTCCGGGTCGCCGGATGGAGTCGACCATAGCGATACGACGGCGGCACCGCCCGACGAACCACATCCGCCAGATGGTCTCCCGTCTCGATCGGGCGACGACCACGCTCCATCACTACCGCTTTCGCGATCCGGCGCGCATAGCGCTCCTCGCCGTAGCGATAGATCACATCGGCAAGATCGCTCTCACTGTAGCGATTGACGATGTCCGCCGCAGAAAAGCCCGCGTCTGGCTGCAACCGCATATCCAACACCTCGCGTTTCGAGAAGGAGAAGCCCCGTTCGGAGCCCTCGTAGTGAAACATCGATATACCCAGATCAAACAGAATCGCCGACGGCGCCCGTTGATCCGCGTAGTCCTCAAGCACGTCGTCGAACCAACCTTGCATGAAGGTGACGCGTTCTCGATACGGCTCCAGCCGCGCTTTCGCGCGGCGGAGCATCTCGACGTCGGCGTCGATGGCTACAACGTGCAGGTGTGGATGCGCCTCCAGAAAATGGGCGGAATGGCCTCCTTCCCCGACGGTGGCATCAATGAGCAACGGTTCGTCGTGGTCCGTGGCCAGAAGACCAAGGACCTCCTCGACCAGCACCGGCTCATGCACAAAGTTCATATGCCACCCTAGAGGGAAATGAGTCCTCCCAGTTCTTCCGCCGCCTCCTGGAACTCATCCTCACTTTCCTTGAGATAGGCTTCGTAGGCGCCTACGTCCCATATCTCCAAGTAGCGATTCAGGCCCAGAATGATGCAATCTCGTTCCAGACCAACCGACTCCTGCAGCGCTTGTGGAATATTGAGCCGCCCGGATCGATCAATCTCGACCTCCTGGGCAGGTGCGATAATCCAGCGCTGTAACAACCGTGCTCGCTTCGTGAAGGGCGAGGCTGCAGCCATGAGCCCCTCCGAAACCTTTGTCCACTGCTCCGGTGGGAATACCCAGAGGCAGGTGTCGATGCCGCGGGTAATGACCAGTTGATTGCCGGCAATCTCGTTCCGGATCTTGGCGGGGATGAGGAGTCGTCCCTTTTCGTCCAATGAGTTCCGAAACTGCCCCGTAATCATCCTAATCTTCCACTCGCTTAGCTAAATCTGCCACTTTTTCCCACACATGCTCATTCTACCCCTCCCCAGGACGCTGTCAACGAAGGTAGACAGAATAGGCGCGCCAATTTCCTCTGGTCGGGGCGAGACTGCTACAAATCTGTGTAGTACTTGAGAGTTTTCAAGCCGGCGAGGAGGAATTTCTTCGAGGTTTGGCTAAAGGAGAGATGGATTCCGACCGAAGGGGGATGCGCTCAGCTCCTCCCCGTGCTAGTGCAGAGAGAGGGAGGTATTGCGCGAAGGGCGCGGGACCTTCCGATTGGAGAATATCCGGTAATCCAGGTCGGGGAAGAGGTTGTGTCGCCGTTCCAATCGCGTGAGCCATTCCGTGTCTACGCTGCCTCGACACAAACCGTCGTAGATCGACGTAAAATTGTAAATGTGTTCCTTCACGCGCCGCTCGGCGTAGGGGACGGTGGTTCCGGCGTGCATCATGAAGGGCCAGTCGGAGGACTGGCTCAAAAGAACCTCCCGAGCCGCCTGGGCAAGGGCGCGCGCTTTGAGCCCGCTCTCATCAGGATAGCGCCGCACGAGCTCGACCATGCGCTCCACGGCGCGGTGGACGTGGGGATACATCCAGTCATTCTTGCCGTCGATCCAGACCTCTGAATATCCCTGGTTCCCCCAGCTCGAAAACGCCGGGCGCACGGTCTGTACCGCGGCGTGCTTCCGAAGGTATTCGGACGGTGTCGCCATCGATATGCCGGTCTCCGAGGAGACGAGCCTTCGGATGACGGCTTCGAGCCACTGAGGCCCCTCGAACCACCAGTGACCGAAGAGCTCGGCATCGTAGGGTGACGAGATAACCGGCGGGGCATCCATAAGAGGCGCCAATCTCTGAACCAAGCGTTTCTGCTTCTCAACAAAGTCATCCGCGTGCTTCTTGACGGCCTCGGCCGCGACTTCGGGATCATAGTAGACCTTCTGGTCGGTATCGCCGGTAATCGCGTGGTACTTGTAGCCGGTAGGAATTCGAACGTTTCCCTCGTGGATATACTTGCCAATGTAGTCAAGTGCTAGATCGTAGCCGATGTCCCGGTAGAAGTCGCGGTAGCGGCCGTCACCCGGATAGCCATCCTTACCAGACCAGACGGCATTCGCCGAATACAAGTCCCGACCAAACACCGTTACGCCATTCGGGCAAAGTGCCGGCCGGTACACCCCCGCTTCCGGTCTTTCCTCGGAGAAAAGCATTCCGTGGGTGGCGGTGAAGAAGTAGTCGAAACCGTGTTCCTTGAGAAAGTCCTCAGCCCCGGGGAAATACCCGCACTCCGGAAGCCAAAACCCGCGAGCCGATTTCCCGAAGACGCGTTGATGCTCGCGTGAGGCCAGTTGCACTTGTACGTTCACCGTCTCAGGGTAAGCCTCGTACACGGGGAGATAGGCATGGGTCGCGGCACTCGTAAGAAGTTCCACACGACCTTTTTTCGAATAGTAGTCGAACCCTCGCAGGATTCGCCGTTCGTAGCGCTCAATGAAGTCGTCGTAGTTCTGCTGAAAAAGCTCCCGGTACATACGCGCAATGGTATGTAGCGCCGGATCGTCCTTCGTTCGCTCCAGCTCACGGTCCCCGAGCTCCAAGAGCATCTCCAGATGCCGCACATAGCGCTCCTGCAGAAGCTCATCCTCGAGCATTGCAACCAAGGTCGGCGATATGGCAACAGCCACCCGGAAGGGAACCTTATCCGCCTCGAGCCGGTCAAACATGCGTAAGAGCGGTAGATACGTTTCAGAGATTGCCTCGAAGAGCCAATTCTCCTCAAGAAATGATTCGTGCTCCGGATGCCGCACAAAGGGCAGGTGCATATGGAGCATGAGAATCATGTAGCCGTTGGCCATGTCTTCCTCTCGTGATTGCGGGTGTCAGAGACGATCGTGTTCAACAAGGGTCAAAATTCGCTGCGGGACTCGGTACCGATACGTTGCCACATCCAACTCCTTGAGGCCTGAGTAGGCCATAATCCGGTCTGCCGCCGAAAGATGATTGTGCCCTTCGACATCCGGCACCGTACCCAGTGGCACGGTCACCTTGTTCGAGACCGCGAGAAACGTGTCGGCACCTTCAATGGCCCGAAGCTGAATGCAGTAGTGCGTTGCCTGGCGTGGGAGATTGATATACCACCGATCATCTGTCAATGAAACGGGAATGTCGTAGGTTTTCGAGGCATTCTTGTCGCAGTTTGCAGCTCCCTCACACACACGCAACACCAGATACTCAAACGAGGCGGAGCGCTCCAAGCGCTTTCGCTGGTCCTCGGCAAGGTCCCAATACGCAAACGCCCAGCCCGGATCTCTCAACATTAGCACGACTCGAGTGTCGTTGTAGGACTCCGGAAGCTCGTAGTCGTCCGGGAGAGGGTCATCCTCTTCGATCATCTCCTCTTCGAAGAGCAGGAACTTCGTTCCCTCGATCTTCACCGGATTGTTATCCTGCGTCTCGCGGTCTCGGCGGCTCTCTTCCACGGCCTCCAGGATGGCGTCGACCAGGGCCGCACGATCCATTTCTCCGGATACTTCAATGCTGTTCTTGGTGGCAACCCGTTCCAGAGCCTCACGGGACAGTTGTTCAAGTCTATTTCGGATCATAGCGACTGCACGCGGTTCGCTTTCCCCGCGCGTGAGAGTATCGTAGGTAAAGCCATTTTGCGTGTCAAGCGAGCGCGAAGATTACCGCTTCACTCCGATTCCGGCTTCTGCGCCAACACCAGCATGACATCACCAATGTTGAGCCGCTTCGCAAGCCGATCTGCAATGCGCTTCACCGGTCGTGGCGCTGTTCCAGCAGCCAAGCCACCCCAGCTCACCTTGCGGATATGCACAAACCGCGTACGCGCCAGCAGCCGCCGCATGCTCTTGTGGGAAAAGAGGTTGAGATGATCCGCAATTGCAGATCGCCACTTGCGACCAAAGAATCTGGCCTGGAAGCCCCCCGCATCCGGCGTGACGATTACGACGAAACCTCCCGGGCGAAGAAGCTCGTAGACACGCCCGAGGAAGACTCGAGGATCCGGAACGTGTTCAATCACATGAGAAAAGTGGACAATGTCGAAGCTTTCCGGCTCGAAGTCGGAGTCCTCCACTTGGCCAATGAACACCGGAAGGGAACGCTCTGCTTGCGCAAATCGAGCGGCCGGCTCGCAGATCTCCACGCCGGCAACCTCCCACCCCTCGCTTCGCAGGTGAGAGATGAGCCGGCCGGTCGCGCATCCTATATCGAGAAATCGTCCCGGACCACCGAGGGCCCTCGTGAGCGCAGGGAAATCGACATCTTCCAAGCCCTTCCGCATGAGCTCGAAGAACTGTTCCTCGTTTGCGCGTTCGTAGGCGAAATACTCCTCGGCATAGCGTCCCTGGAGGTCGTCGAAGACAGGTTGAGGGTTCTGGTAGATGTGCCCACAGCGCCTGCATGTAACGAATCGGTAGGATGAGATCAGCCAGTGGGGTCGGTAACGCCTCGACCCGCAGATTGGGCAGGAGATCCAGGCCACGCGCTCATTAGAGCCCGGCTCCATGGAGAAGGTCCGAATTGCTGAGTCTTCCATGCCCTCACCGCGCGCCGGTTCCGGAAATCACGGATACTCCGTACTCCGCGCTTGCCCGATTGCCGGCAAAGTCTTCCACCCGTATCACAATGCGGGTTACCTGATTTCCAATCGTGAAGCTGCCGAGACGAATCCGGCCTTCATCCGCGTATAGCTCGGAAACCGGCCGGCCGGATGTCAGGCGATAGCCGTCATCCCGGTACTGCATGATGTCAAAGAGGACAGTTTGTTCCTCTCCCTCGCCAACGACTACCGTGACGCTCTTCGGCGTGATCCTTCGCGTCCCGCTGGTACCTTCGACCGTATCGTATGCCTGAACCAGAAAGCTTACCACGCTCCCCTCAATCAAGTCGTTCTGTCGCGCCAAGGGACGCACCGACTCGTCGTTGGATACGAGCACGTTGGCAATTACCGGAGGATCGGTGTCTTCCATGGGAGGAAGAATGAGAAAGGGGTTCACGAGTTGCTGCAGCTCGTCGTCGATGAGGTGAAAGCCGAGTTGATCTCCGTAGGCAAACCCCGATACTCCGACGGTGCCCAAGGAATCTCCGGTTTCGACCTCCGAGTCAATCGGCGGCTCTAGCGCTCCCATGTTGCTATAGACGGAGCGCAATCCATCTTCGTGTTCGAGCACCGCGAAATTGCCGAAACCGTGGGGCACACCCCTGTCTTCATGCTTTGTGAAGATTACTTCTCCAGGATGGGCCGCAGCTACCTGCGGCTCTTGAGCCGAAAGCCACACGGCGCTTGTCACCTCTCCATTGCGCACCTGCGCGAAGCCCGCTGCCACGCGGAAGGCGGAAAGCGGCCACTCCCATGCGGAGACAGCACCCGGAAGAAGTAGCGCAACTATTCCGAGGAAGCACGCCCTCGACAGGACGGATAGCCGGCGGAGTGGGCAGTGGGCTCTCATCCTTGTAACACCTCTACTCCGAGGAGCGTGCCCCCGGCACCGAGGACCATGGTTCCGTTCAGCACGCGAATCTCGGCATGACCGGGTCCAAGCGCTTGCGACAGCACCAATTGCCCGCTCGACCGAAAGACGTACAACACGGCCTCGCCGCGAGCTGCGCCGTCACGACGCACGAGAAGCGCCACGAGGTCCGTCTCCGGGAGGTAGCCGGCGTCAAAAACGCTTCCATCCACCGGAAGGACGATCTCGCGCCCCTCGGCAGTATCGATGAGCACAACTCCATCCGCCTGCTCAACGATCGCGAGGTCACGAGCGACAAACTCCATAAACACGGGTCGTCTGAACCCGGTGTCGAGCTCCCACAGTCGGATCGGTGTAAGCCCGTCGGAGCTCGTTTCCAGGATACTCAGCCGTTGGGGATCGAGCCCGGACACGGCCGCCAGAGTGGAGCCGTCGTCGTTCACGGCCACTCCATATGTTATTTCGACGCGGCTGCCCCGTGGCGCGAAGCGCAGCGTCCTGCTCCCTCCTTCAATGACGAGGGCCACCGATCCGTCCAGGTGTCCTAAGACGACGGCGCTCTCTGCCACGTCAATATCAGTGATCAAGGAGCCGAAGCTGCGGCGCCAGAGTTCCTGTCCGTCACTGTGCCACTCCGAGATGGTACGGCCATCGGAGTCGAACATGATGATGCGTCCGGCGCCCAAGACAGGGTAGCCCTGCACCGGAATATTCTGGAGAAAAGAACCGTCGCTTCCCTGAATCACGGTTGACTCAGAGACCCGGGAGAAGTTGGCAAATCGGTCCGTATCCATCGACACGTCTAAGAGGGCACGGCCGACGTGGGAAAACTCGCCCGCCGACGAAACAAAACCAAAGTACTCGCCCAGGCGAAAGGGGGTCCGCGGCGCAGGTGACTCCTCCGCGACCGACGGCTGACCGGAGGTTCCATTTCCCTGGCGGTGGGTCTCGTATTCCGCCCGCACCGACTGCGACCACAATCGCCGCAGCAGGAGCTCTTCATCGAATTGCCGGGGAAAGACAAAGAGGTAGGCCAGTACAACAAGAATACTCAGCAGTATTCCGCCGATACGCATTCGGCTCCGTCCGTCTCGATCTCGCATGCCCTACTTCTTACTCGCCGCGCGCTCGTCGGTTTCCATCTTCGACTTCCATACGTCCATCTTCCGCTTGACGACTTCCGCGTTGTCGGATTCCCCAAGGACTATATGGAGCCGCCGGAGCGCGCCAAGAAACTCGATTGCGCGTTTGAAATCATCGATCCGGGTAGTGGAAAGCTCGTACTTCTCGCGGTAGCGGTCCGCGGCCTGTTGGAGACGTTGCTTCACCAGTTTGAGATGAGCAACTCGCGCCTCGTAGCCCTCAACCCGCGGGTCCAGCCCGGCAAGCACGTTCTTCATGTCGATGATGTTCTTGCACACTACGGCGTAGCGCCCTTCCAACTCCACGAAAGACCAGCGCCACTTGCTGTTGTCGCCGAAGTCCTGCTCAACACTCTCAATGGTGAAGCCGAGCTTGCGCATGAGATCGTGACGCTTGGTGTCCTCCAAGTCCTCGATCTTCTCCAAGTATTCGCTGTACTCGGAAAACGGGGAGTCGATGTAGCTCGTCACCACCTCTTCGAGATAGATGATCGCCTGGTAGCAGCTCTTCCGGGCGTCGTTGAGAAAGGCTTCGTTCTTGACGCCCAGGAGACCGAGTGAAATGCGGTTGAGGAGGAGGTAATAGGAGGCAAGATTGAGACGATCGTCCGCGAGCGTTAGCCGCTTGTACTGCTCACCCGGCTCCTCGCCACGAATTGTCTGGTGAATGCTCTTTTCGCGTTCGACAATCGATTCGGCGGCCTGCTTGTACTCTTGCACCTTGTCGAAGTAGCGCTGCTTTGCCTCGCTGCTGATCTTCGCCATGCCCGCTCCTCAGCGCGTTGATGCTTCGTGTCGACGCAGCAACTCCTCGGCATGCGTCCTCGATGCCTGAGCCTCCTGGTCCCCCGCGAGCATTCGCGCGATCTCCTCGACGCGCTTGTCATCTGCAACCGCCACCACCCGCGTCGTGGTCCGATCCTCGCCGAAGGACTTCTCGACCTTCATATGATTATCCGCGCGTGCCGCGATCGATGCAAGGTGGGTTATGCACAACACCTGCTTCGTCCCGGCGAGCTCGTGGAGATGCTGCCCGACGGCCACGGCGACCTCGCCCCCGATTCCCGCATCGATCTCGTCGAAAACCAGACAGTGCATATGGTCGATCTCCGCCAGCACAGTCTTGACTGCCAGCATGACACGAGACACCTCACCGCCGGAGGCGATATCCACCAGGCGTTTGAGAGGCTCACCCGGGTTGGGGGCAATGCGGAATGCCACTTCGTCCATCCCGGAGGCACCGCAGAGCGGCCGCCCTCCCTCGGAGGTCTTGGGATCAACCACAACCTTGAAGCTGGTCTTCGGCATCCCGAGCTTTCGCACGATGCCTTGAATTCGGTCGCCAAGCGTCTCCGCCGCCGTCCTCCGCTTCTGAGACACCGTCTGAGCCCGTTGTCGGAGGTCGGCCTCCAGCTCGGCAATGCGCGTAGCGAGAGCTTCCTTGTCCTCTTCCCAGTGCTCATACCGCTCGATACGGCGCCGGGCGTCGTCCGCATACGCAACTACGTCGGCCACCGTGGCGCCGTACTTCTTTTCGAGGCGATGTATCTGACTGAGTCGGTCCTCGACCTCCTCCAATCGAGCGGGGCTGAACTGGACGCGTCCCTGGTAGTCCCGGATGGTCTCGGCAATGTCTTCGAGCTCGTAGTAGGCCTCGTCCATGCGCTTTGCAGCCTCGGCGAGCTCCGGATCGATTTCCGCAGCGGTCTGCAACGCCACCCGCCCCTGCCGCAACTGCGCCAGGGCGCCCCCGCGGCTTTCCGCGGTCTGGCCGTAGGCACCGTCCAGACTCCCGAAGAGCTTCTCATGCTCGTTGAGGATACGGCGCTCCTGTTGGAGCTCTTCCTCCTCCCCTTCACGCAGAGCCGCGGCATTGATCTCATCCACGGCAAACTTCAATACGTCGAGCTCTTGTAAGCGTTGGCGTTCCGACGCGGTGATTTCTTCCTGCTCCTTGCGCCGCTTTCCGAGCTCGACGAAGACACTGCGAAGCTCGGCCACCTCAGCCTCAATTCCGGCAAAGCGGTCTAAGAGAATGCGGTGATGGGTCTCGTCGACAAGCGTCTGGTGCTCGTGCTGTCCGTGGATGTCGAAGAGCGTCGCCGCAAGCTCCGCGAGCTCGCCCCGGGTCACGGGGACCGATTCAATGTAGATGCTGCCGCGACCCGCCTTCTTTGTGGTGCGCCGGATCAGGATGGTCCCGCCCTCCGGCTCAATGGAGTGCTCCGAAAGCCACGCCCGGGCGTCCGCGTTCTCGGAGATGCGAAAGACCCCGGTTATCACGCTCTCATCCGTGCCGGTCCGAATCGCCTGCGTGTCCGCCCGGGCGCCACGGAGGAGGGAGAGGGCGCCGACCACGATCGACTTCCCGGCGCCGGTCTCGCCGGTGAGAACGTTGAGGCCCGGCGCAAAGTCAACTTGGACGTGATCAATGATCGCGAAGTTGCGCACCGTCAGCTGCTCAAGCACTCTCACCCCCGGACCAATTGAGCTTGCTACGAAGCACCTCATAAAAGGTGCGCTTGTTTGACCGTATGATTCGGGCGCGCTCTTCGTGGCGGCGTATCACGACGCGGTCCTCCGGTAGAAGGGGGAACTCCGATTGGCCGTCCACGGTCATGATGACGCTTGTACGCTGCTTCGGTTCCACATCGATCTCAATGGTCTCGTCGGGAGGCAACACGAGGGGCCGATGCGAGAGCGTAAAGGGACAAATGGGATTGAGGATCATGGCCTCCATTTCCGGATGAAGCACCGGCCCGCCGGCGGCCACGGAGTAGGCAGTCGAGCCCGTCGGCGTTGCCGCAATAATGCCGTCGGCGCGATAGCGTCCCAGGTAGGCGTCGGAGAGCTGAACCGAAAGCTTCACGATCTTCGATATTCCCGCCGCGGAGATGACGGTGTCGTTGAGTCCGACGAATTCCGCAATTGTCTCGCCGTTCCGTTCTACATGAACCTTCAACAGAAGCCGGTCTCCCGCTTCAATGGACCCGCTTCGGTAGCGTTCGAAGGCCCCGACCCACTCGGCACCGGTGACTTCCGTAATGAAGCCGAAGTTTCCGCAGTTTACGGGCAGAATGGGCACCGCCTTCGAGGAGAGGATCCGTGAGCTGAATAGGACGGTACCGTCTCCCCCTACGGAAATCGCGAGGTCGTGGTTGTCAACCGGCGTCTCCAGGGGCCTGCCGTGAATCGAGAGCGTCGACGATTCAATTCCCTCCCCGGCAAGATACTCGGTCATTTCCTTGGCAAGCTCGACTGCCGGCGGTTTGGTGGCGTTGACAATGAGTAGGACGCGGTTGATTTCGATCATAGGGCCTCGGAACGCCTCCAAACTATAGTTCTCGCTGCTGGTGGTGTAAAGCTGCGCAGTTCAGAATTGCCGGCTCACGGGAGGGTCGCGATCACACGCCCCACCGTTTCAATCTGCTCGCCGGTAAGCATGGGAAAGAGCGGCACCGTAAGGCACCGGCGGACGAGACGCTCGGCGTTTGGAAGCGCATTGAGATCGATGCCGACGTCCTGCCCCTCGCACCCCGCGAACCCCTCGGATCGGTTCATGAAGGCGTCCAGGATCGACCCGGCAAAGGCGTGGCTGAGCTCCACACGCTTCTTTCGCGCATAGTCGACCGCCTCTTTCGGGTTGGAGTCCACGAGGATCGCAAATGCGTACGGGACCGACGTGCCCGTCCCACGGTGCGGGAGCGGTGAATGACGACTCCGGCCGAGACTCCGCATGTAGTGCTCCACAATGCGATTCCGGCGATCCACAAAGGATTGCAAACTGCGCAGCTGCGTCAAGCCGAGGGCGCTGTTCACATCCGTGAGCCGTGACGCTGCAGGCAATGCTCCCGCCTGGGAGGCCAAGGCCTGCTTCTCTTTCCGGCCGCGGCCGAGAACGGCAACTCCCCCTCCAGCCGTTATGAGCTGTTCCGGTTCGAGAAAGAGAATCGTGTAATCGCCGAAGGTGCCGAGAAGCTTGTCGTCTATGGAGGCACCGAGTCCCGCGGAAACATCTTCGACCACCCGTTCCGCGGCTTCGCCCGCCAGGTGTGCATCCGGAACACGGCCAAGCGGCGCGTCTAGGACCAAGACGTCCGGCGAGATGGCCGCCACCTGCTCGAGCTGCACGGTGCCGTCTTCTGCGACATCGACCAATTGGGGCGTGGCGCCGCGAGCGCGTGCCACATCCCAGTACACCCGCGGTAACAGCGGAGAGAGCACGATTCTGGTACTAGCGTCGATGCTCATGGAGGCAAAGAGAAGCTCTACCCCACGGCGCGGCTCCCGCAGCGTGACGGTCCCGCTTCGGCCAAAGTACGAAGCGAGCTTCTCTGCAAACTCCTGCGCGGCGGAGGCGGCACCCAGGCTGTCCTCAACCAGACAGCTGAGCACGGCGTCCATGTCTTGACGTTTGATCGAGGGTTTGGAAACGGGAATAATCATGGATGTACCAGGCTTTTCGCTACCGGCCAATCTGCCCGAGCTGCTGAAGCTCGCGCACGTCGAAGAGGCGTCGAATATCCAATATGACGAGGTAGCTGTCGTCCTGCTGCACGACGCCTTGAATGTATTCCGCGCCAATACCTGAAATCACCTGCGGCGGCGGCTGAATTTCGTGGGTGTCCACGGTCACGACGCGGGATACCTTGTCGATCATCACGGCAAGATTCATACCATCGATATTGATGATCACGAAGCCGCTCAGGAGTTGGTCCTCATCCGACAGCTCCACCTTCTTGAGGCGAAAGCGACGGTGCAGGTTAATGACCGGGATGATCTCACCGCGAAGATTGAAGATGCCCTCGACGTAGTCGGGCGCGTAGGGAATTTGACGGACTTCTTCCACCTTCACGATTCCCTGTACCTTCATGATATCGATGCCGTAGGTCTCACCGCCGAGTTCGAACGTCACGAGCTGCAATTGCGATGACGTTTGGCTCATTCAATCCTCCGATATGTCAGAATAGTCGACACCTTCCAGTTCTGCAACAGAGTCGGGAGTGTTACGGCCACTGCGCAGCGTCGCGATCTCCGGAGCCGCGCGGCGGTTCGCCCGGTCCCGCCGCTCCACGACCACCGCCGTGAGAAGTACAAACAATAACATGAGAAAGGCGAGCTTTTGAACGCCCTGCTTTGCCGGCTCACCGGCGGCAAAGAGGATCGCGTAGGCCGGCACCGACCAGTGCAAGGCGCCGTGGAGGAGTGTCACCACCGAGTGCGGCAACTCTCTCCTCATCTCCACGAGGAAGTGGATGGACCACCCATACAGGCATGCCACTGCCAAACCGGACCCGAGACTGTGGAGAAAGTGCACCACGTCATATGGAACCGCCGCTATCCAGTATCCCACGCCTCCCACGGTCAGGAGGGTGCGAAGAAAGAGCGGCACCTCGAGATGCACCCATCCGCTCCGCAACTCTCCCGCCGACTCCACCGTGGACCGGTCCCGCTCCGTCACGCTCAGGCGAATCAGCGTCGCTCCGGATACTGCCATGGTAACCATGAAGGCGACCATCCCCGCGGTGTTCTTCACTCCATTGAGCGTGCGCGCCCCGCCGAGAGCGCTGAATGGGTCGTGCCAGAAGTGGAAGGGCTCCGCGTACAGCCGCGCCGCAATCAAGGTGCCGAATACGTTTACCGCAATGAGGGTGTACCAGAGTGTCCGAGAAGGTCTATTGTATCGCTGGATTGGTTGCGCCATCTGAGCTGCTTTCCCGGGACGCCCGCGAGTACTATGTCGAATGAACATCCCCCTGTCAACGAAAAGCATCCCGTGAGGGGCCGAGACACGAACAGGGAACGCCTGTACGAGAGCCTTGAACGGTATCGGGATATCGTCCCCGGCGACTGGAAGGACTTCGCCGCCGCCGTCCGCGCTCCCCAGCCCGTCACGGTCTGGCGCAACGCGCCGCGAATCGGCGACGAACATTTTCGGAGCTGGATGGAAGAATATGAGGGGATCGATGCCACACCGGCGCCCTGGGATCCACGGCTCTACCGGCTGGGACAAGGCTCCGCAGACCAGGCAAAGACTCCGTCGGAGCGCCTGAAACCCGGCAACCTCCTCGCCTTCGGCGCCGGACTCTACCACGTTCAAGAAGAAGCCGCCGCCGTTCCCGCAGCGCTTCTCGCGGCCGCCCTCGGCTCAGACCTCGTCGGTGCGCGCGTCCTCGACATGTGCGCCGCCCCGGGCAACAAGTCGGCCCAACTCGCTCAGATGGTCGGCCTCGACGGCACGATCATTGCCAATGACGTAAACGAACGTCGCTTCCAGGGCGGGATTCCTACCTGGGAGCGCCTCGGCTTGGCAAATATCGCAGCCACCGTATACGACGGCCGCAACTTCCCCCACGTTGGGCCCGTCTTTGACGCCGTGCTTGTGGACGTGCCCTGCACCGGAGAAGGAACCTGCCGTCGCAACCCCGGGGCGCTCCGCCCCACCTCCAACGCCTTCAAGGAGCGCCTCTACGAGACCCAGGCCGCCCTTTTGCGGCGTGCCGTTGAGCTCTGCCGCCCCGGCGGACGGATCGTCTACTGCACGTGCACATTCGCACCGGAGGAGAATGAGGTGCAGGTTGATCGATTGATGAAGGGGTCCTGTGGCGAGGCCGTGGAGCCACTGCCGATTCACCTTCCCGGCTTGTCACTCGGCCCGGCAATTGACCACTGGGCCGGCCGTCGGCTTCACCCAGCAACTCGGCAGACCGCGCGGCTCTGGCCGCATTTGAGCAACACAGGTGGTTTCTTTGTGGCGGCCTTCGCAAAGGGCGGTTCAACGTGATCGGCGACTCCGGCAATCTGCACTACATAGACGCCGAACCGTATCTGCAAACGCTCGAAGTGCGCTTCGGCATACCGACTGCGACGCTTTTCGAGCGGTATCAGTTCTTTCGGAGTGGCGCACGGAATCTAGTGGCGGTATCGAGAAGCATTCACGTGCCGAGAGGATTGATCCATTCTTCAGCGGGCATACGGATACTGCGCATCTCCATGGCTACGCCCAAGCCGACAAGTGAAGCGGTTCCCTTGCTCGGCGTGTTGGCAAGCCGAAACATTGCCGACGTTTCACCCCAGGATATGTGGGCGGTGCGGGCCCAAGAGCGATTTCGCGTGCCCAAAGAGCGAGTCTTCGGCTATTCGGGACCGGGCTTCATTGTCCTACGGTTTCGAGGAATCCCCGTGGCCTTAGCTCAAGCGATAGCCGAGGATGGCACACTCCAGGAAACCGTAACGCTCGCAAGCTGGTTTCCGACCCGGCGTCTCGGGCGGCTCGACGCGCCGAGCTAGCGAACCCACACGGCCACAGTACTCTCACGAAACCCTATTCAGTTTAGGGCCGACTGACGTCGGTTACTACGAGATCGAGGGAGTATACCGCCCCGTCGTCATCTATCAGGACATAAAAAAAGTCTGGCGACGACCGACTCTCCCACCCGAAGGCAGTACCAT
>CAYPTH010000080.1:6123-14771 GCA_964413635.1 uncultured Spirochaetaceae bacterium | reverse complement strand
GTCCGTACGGCCATTGACCGGGTCTTGCAAGAGCTATGACGAACCAGCCGAACCTTATCATCTCATTCGCGGCGGGACTCATATCTTTTCTTTCGCCCTGCGTCCTGCCGCTTATTCCATCCTACCTCTCGTTCATTGGCGGGGTTTCGTTGGATGACCTGAAGAACAGCGCGCCTGCGCGGCGACCCGTCGTTCTGCGCACGATATTCTTTGTCCTCGGCTTCTCCATCGTCTTTATTGTTCTCGGCGTTGTATTCACCGGATCGGGTCTCCTCGTCGGAGGGGCGTCTCAAGCAATCAACATTATCGCCGGGTCAATTGTCATTGTCCTCGGACTCAACGTGGTCTTCGACTTCTGGAAGTTTCTCAATATCGAGCGGAAGGTGCACGTCGCCAACGCGCCGAAGGGCTACGTTGGTGCCGGACTCTTCGGCATGGCCTTCGGTGCCGGATGGACGCCGTGCATTGGGCCGATTCTTGCGGGAATTCTCTTTCTCGCGGGACAATCCGGCCGCTTAGGTGAGGGCATCCTCTACCTCGGCGTATACTCCATTGGTTTGGGTTTGCCCTTCCTCATTGCGGGCGCCTTCTTCCCGGCGTTCTTGCGCGGCATGGGGAAAATCCGCCGCCACATGACGAAGATTCGCGTGGCGAGTGGGGTTTTCTTGATCGGCGTGGGCGTTCTGATCGCCTTCGGTCGCCTGCAGCGTCTCAACGGCGCCCTTATCTCCTGGGGACTCTCCATTCAGCAGTGGGAGACGGCCAACCCAATGAACGCGCGGTTGATCCTGGGCCTCATCGCTCTGGCAATAGGCTTCTTGCCGCCTCTCGTTGCCCTTGTTCGGCGTCTCCTTTCGCAAGAGAGTCCCGCTCGAATCCTCACAATACCGAAGGGTGTGTTTCTCACGCTCTTTTTGGTGCTTGGCGTGTTCCAGCTCTCCGGTGCCATTAACCTCGCCGGAATGCTTCACTCCTGGCTGACCTTCCAAGGGATATAGCGGGGAATCCAGAACCTAGAGCGGAGTCGATCCCCCGCCGCCGAAAATGCGCCGGAACACTCCGGAATTGCGCTGCACGCGTCGCGGGAAGTTATCCAGATTCTGAATCTTGCGCGAGCGTTCCCAGAGCAGTACGTCGGGGCGTTTTCCCGCAAGCTCGTCGTAGTGACGAAGCACCGCCTTCTTGAGCTTATCCGCGGCGTATACGGGGTCGTTGTGAGCCCCGCCCGGCGGTTCGTGTACCACCTCATCGGCAATGCCGAATCCAAAAATGTCGGTCGCGGTCATTTTCATGAGGGAGGCTGCGTACTTGGCCTGTTTTGCGTCTCGCAGGAGAATGGATGCGAATCCTTCGGGCGAGATCACCGAGTAGACGGTGTTCTCCAGCATCAGCAGCCGGTCCGCGACCGCAATGCCCAGCGCGCCGCCGCTCCCCCCCTCCCCGATTATCACGCTAATGATGGGCGTCTGTAGCACGGACATCTCCTTGATATTGCGCGCTATCGCCTCACCAATGCCGCGCTCTTCGGCGGCCAGTCCGGGATACGCTCCGGGCGTATCAATGAAGGTCAACACCGGCCGGCGAAATTTCTCCGCCTGTTTCACGAGACGCAGCGCCTTGCGGTAGCCCTCCGGATGCGCCATGCCGTAGTTGCGGTGCAGATTCTCCTTCATGTTTCGACCCTTTTGATGGCCGATCACCGTAAAGAAGGCTCCGTCGATCCGGGCGATGCCGCCGACCAAGGCGGCATCATCGCCATGCAGTCGATCCCCGTGGAGCTCCACGAAGTCGTCGGCGATCATCTCGACGTACTGCAAGGTTGTAGGTCGCGAAGCGTGGCGAGCAAGGGTCACGCGATTCCACGCGTCGGGGACCTCTCCCCCCTCGTTTAGCAGCTTTTTGGCCAGTCGCTCGAGCTCCTGAGAGATATCGAGGCGCTCTTCCGCCGCCAAAGACTGCAGCTCAGCCATCTTCTTTCGAATCTCTTCCGCTTTCATCAATTTCCCCGTGAACTGTCGATGAGGAAGGCCAAGGTGTCCTTCATGCTGCTCCGCGGTACGACGGCGTCGACGAAGCCCTTCTCCAGCTGAAACTCCGACCGTTGGAAGCCCTCCGGCAGCTTCTGCCGAATGGTCCCCTCAATGACCCGCGGCCCGGCAAAACCGATGAGCGCCTTCGGCTCCGCCAGGGTGATGTCGCCGAGCATGGCAAACGAGGCGGTGACGCCACCAGTTGTCGGATCGGTCAGGACAACGATGAGTGGCTGCCTCGCCTCGTCGAGGAGCGTTGTGGCGTGAGAGGTCTTGGCCATCTGCATGAGACTGAAGATGCCCTCCTGCATTCGAGCGCCCCCCGAGGCGGTAAAGAGCACCACCGGCAGACGCCGCGTGGCACCTTCGAGAATAGCGCGCATGACCCGCTCTCCCACGGCCGATCCCATGCTCCCGCCCATGAACTGGAACGACATGATCCCAATCACGGCCTGACGTCCGTGGATCCGCCCCACCCCAATGTTCGCCGCCTCGGAGAGCTCGCTCTTGCTCCGCGCCTGGGCAACCTTGGTCTCGTAGTCGGGGAAGTTGATGGGGTTCACGACGGGAAGGTCGGTGGCAAGCTCATCATAGACTCCGGAATCTATGGTCATACGGATTCTCTCGAGGGCGTTAATCCGAAAGTGGTACTCACACGAGGGGCAGACGTAGAGGTTACGGATGAGGTCCTCTTCCTCGACATGGTGGCCGCAGTCCGGGCAGGCGTGCTGCTTGCGGACGTAGGAACGATCATCGATCTCCCCGAGCCGGCGCGTCGTCCGGCCGCCCGCCGGGAGCATGTGTCGAAACCATCGTCGTAGTCGCGTCGGCATTACGCCACCTCGGATTCGATCTCCGACATGAAGGCGGTTCCGTAATCGCCCCGTCGAAAGCGTCCATCCCGCAGGATGCGAAGTTGATCCGCAACGTTGGTCGGCACCCCCTCGAGCTCGAGCTCTTCTAAGGCGCGAAGCATCCGGTCTATGCCCTCGGCGCGAGTGCGTCCCCAACACAGAAGCTTCCCGATAAGGGCGTCGTAGTGCGGTGGAACCGTGTAGCCGGTGTAGAGGAAGGAGTCCATACGGACCCCGTAGCCCCCCGGCGGCAGATAGCGCATGACCGTTCCCGGGGCGGTGGCGTTGATTCGGCACTCAATTGCGTAACCGCGCACCTCCGCGTCCGCCTGGGTGATGGATAGCGGCCGGCCGGCGGCGGCGAAGATTTGCTCTCGAATGATGTCGATACCGGTAACCAGCTCAGTGACCGGGTGCTCGACTTGGACGCGGGCGTTGACCTCCATAAAGAAGAACTCGCCTTCGAAGACGAGGAACTCCACGGTGCCGGCGCCGACGTAGCCGACTCCCTCGAAGAGGCGTACCGCGGACCGGCCCATCTCCTCCCGCATCTTGGAATCGATAGCCGCCGAAGGGCTCTCCTCGATCAGCTTCTGATGCCGGAGCTGCACCGAGCAGTCGCGCTCGCCGAGGTGAACCACGTTGCCGTGGCCGTCGGCGAGGACCTGTATCTCAACGTGACGCGGATTCTCGAGGTATTTCTCCAGGTAGACGGTCCCGTCGGAGAAGGCGCTCTCCGCCTCATTCGCGGCAACACGGAAGACGCGCTCGAACTCGTCCTTGGACCGGACGACCCGCATGCCCTTCCCACCACCGCCGGCGGCCGCCTTGATGATCACCGGAAATCCCATCTCTTCGGCGCTATCGGCCGCCTCGGCGACGTCCTCGAGACTGCCTGCGGATCCCGGAATGACGGGAACCCCGTGCTCGCGCGCTACGCGCTTTGCAGCAACTTTGTCGCCGAGAAGTGCAATTGTCTGAGCATCGGGACCGATGAAGACGAGCCCGGCCTCGACCACGCGGCGGGCGAAGTCGGCATTCTCCGAGAGGAAACCGACTCCCGGATGAATGGCTTCACAGCCCTTGAGAATTGCGGCGGAGATGAGGCGGTCCGGCTTCAGGTAGCTCTCCCGTGCGGGAGACGGACCGACGCAGACCGCCTCGTCGGCCAAGCGCACCCCCAGGGAACTGCGGTCGACCTCCGAAAAAGCGACAACACTGTGAATGCCGAGCTCCTTGCACGCCCGGACAATGCGAACGGCAATCTCTCCGCGATTGGCAATGAGTATGGAGCGGATCATAGGCGGGTCACCTCCAGGAGCGCAGTTCCGTACTCCACCATTTCCCCGTTCTCGACAAGCACGCGCTCAACCCGGAGGTCGAACTCCGCCTCGAGCTCATTCATGACCTTCATGGCTTCAATGATGCACAGGGCCTGACCCGACTTCACCTCGTCGCCCTCTTCGGTAAAGGGCGGTGAGTCCGGCGCCGGAGCGCGATAGAAGGTGCCGACAATGGGAGAGGTGATCTGCTCGCGGCCCTCCGAGGTGGAAGCATCCGAGGTGGAAGCAGAGGTCGCGGTCGCACCCCTCGCACCCCTTGCACCCCTCGCACCCCTCGCGCCCGGCCGCGACGGCTCGGCGCCCCCTGAGTCCACGGGCCCCACTGCCCCCACTGTCCCCGCTGCTCCCACCACCCCAACCGGCCCGTCTCCAACCGTGGGCGCGCCGCCGGTACCGCGGCGCAATAGCACCGTTTGGTCTCCGTCGGATATCTTGATCTCTGAGAGTGAGCTCTCATTGAGACGGTCTATCAGCACAAGTATCTCGTCGAATGTCATGGCACCCCCCAGTGACCAATGAATTCGGCCGTTGACCGATAATCAAACCGCCGCTACAGTAGTACATCGACGCACGCAATGCAAAGGGGGCTATAGAACGGCATGCAATCCATCAAAGAACTTCTTCCACATCGGTCCCCGTTCCTCTTCGTTGATCGCATTGAACGTGCGAACGACGAGGAAACGGTCGCCTATCACACCTTTCAGAGGGATGCCTACTTCTTCCAGGGCCATTTCCCGGAATACCCGGTCGTTCCCGGCGTCCTCTTGGTTGAAACCATGGCGCAGGCCGGTGGCGCCGGGGTCCGCTCCCTCGGAAAGCTCGGCGATGACGCCCTCTTCTTTCTCGCATCCATTGAAAAGGCAAAGTTCCGTCGCCAGGTGCGCCCCGACGAGGAGCTCCGTCTTGTCGTAAAAAACTTGCGCATTACGCCACGTATGATAAAACAACACGGAGAGGCCTACGTGGGCGAGGAGCTTGCGGCCGAGGCAGAGTGGCTCTGTCTCGTTGGAGATTCGTCGACCGTACAAGGATAGAGGGGCACCGGATGGCAATTATTGAGGAGACAGTCCCGAAGCGCGTCAAAGCTCGGGTCGATGAGTTCGGAGACTCCGCGGCCTCCTACACAAAGGACGAGAACGGAGTTTTTCAAGCAACCAGCTATCGCGAAATGTGGGAGACCGTGCGAACGCTCGGCACCGGGCTCCTCGACATTGGTGTGGAGCGCGGGCAGCACGTCGGAATAATCAGCGACAACCGGGCGGAGTGGATGCGCCTCGACTTGGCAGTCCTCGGCATTGGCGCGTCGGATGTACCCCGCGGAGCGGACGCCACCGACACGGAGATCGCCTACATCCTGGGCCACGCCGAGTGCAAGACGGTAGTGGCGGAAAACGCCGCTCAGGCGCAGAAGATTCTCGACCACCGGAAGGAGCTTCCGGAGCTTGCCACGATCATTCTCCTCGACGACGACAAGAAGACCCACACCGCCGCGGAAAAGCAGAACATCGACGTGATGAGCTACGCCGAGCTACTGGATCGCGGTGCAAAGAAGCTCGAAGAGTCGGGTGAATGGTTCGATTCGGAGCTCGCCAAGGGCACGACGGATGAGATTGCCACCCTGATCTATACGTCTGGAACCACCGGCGAGCCGAAAGGCGTCATGCTCCGCCACCGGAGCTTTCTCTTCCAGATGGACCGGATCAAGAACATCCTGTTCCTGGACAACTCCGATATCTTCCTCAGCATACTCCCGGTGTGGCACTCCTTTGAGCGGGCGGTCGAATACGTCGTCATGAACTACGCTGCCGCGTTGGCGTATTCCAAGCCGATTGGGCAGATCATGCTGGACGACATGTCCAAGATCCGGCCAACGTGGATGACATCCGTGCCGCGTATCTGGGAAGGCGTCCGCGCCGCGGTGTACCGCAACGCCGCGAAGCAGCGCGTCGTAAAGCAAACCCTATTTCACTTTTTCGTCGGGGTCGGACAGATGTATGCCGTGCTCCTCAACATGTTCCGCGGCTTCGTCCCGCAATTCCAGAAACGCTCGCGCATCCTCGACGTTGCCCTGAGCATTCCTCCCTTGATTGTGCTGGCCCCCTTCAAGGCGCTCGGTGACGTGCTGGTATTCAAGTCCCTCAAGGATCGCCTCGGCGGCCGCTTCGTCGCCGGCGTGTCCGGCGGCGGCGCGCTCCCCCCATACGTCGACAACTTCTTCCAAGCCGCCGGAATCAAGCTGTTAGAGGGCTATGGATTGACCGAAACGGGGCCGATCCTGGCAGTGCGGCGGCAGCGTGCGCCGATTGTGGGAACCGTCGGCGAGCTTCTCCCCGACATCCAGCACAAAGTGCTGAACGAAGAGGGCAAAGAGTGTCCTCCCGGCGAGAAGGGCGTGCTCTGGGTGAAGAGCGAGCAGATCATGGACGGCTACTATAAGAAGCCCGACGCGACGGCCGCCGTTCTTCAAGACGGCTGGCTCAACACCGGCGACGTCTGCGTCTTTACCCACACCGGCGCCTTCCGCATTCTCGGTCGGGTCAAGGAGACCATCGTACTCCTCGGCGGCGAGAACATTGAGCCGACACCGATAGAGGACCGCCTGGTGAAGTCGGAATACATTGATCAGGCAATGGTAGTAGGCCAAGACCAGAAGTTTCTCGGAGCCCTCATTGTCCCGAATTTGGAGAAGATGGAAGAGTTCGCCCGGGAGAACAAAGTCGACTACATTGAGGCCGAGGAACTCGTCGACGACGAGGAGTTCCGCGAAAAGGTGCGCCAAGAGATTGCGTCGTTGGTGAATTCCAAGAATGGCTTCAAGATCTACGAGCACATCTACCGGTTCAAAATCATTCCCGAGCAGTTCGAGGCGGGCAAAGAGCTTACGAATACTCTGAAGATGAAGCGAAATGTGATCACGGAGAAGTACAAACGCGGGATTGAGAATCTCTTCCGTTAAGGCCTTCTCCAACGATCTCGAGGGAGACTTCGTCGAGCGGCCCAACCGATTCGTCGTCATTGCCGACACCGCGGAGGGTCGCATCCGTGCTCACTGCCCCAACCCCGGCCGCCTAACCGAGCTCCTCATACCGGGACGGCGGCTGATATTCGAGCGTCGTCGGGAGCACGCCGGGAAAGCAAAGACGCTCTTCACGCTGGTCGGCGGCTACTACGCCGGCCGCGCCATGTCTCTCTACTCCGCCCGGGCAAACGAGATTGCACGGGATCTCGTACTGCCGGCAATCATTCCTGAAGCGCTATCCATTCGTGCGGAACCAGCACACGAGGGTGGGCGTTTCGACTTTGCCGTCGAGACAGGGCGCGAAACGCACCTGGTTGAAGTAAAGGCGTGCACGCTGATTCACGCGGATGTGGCCATGTTTCCCGACGCGGTGAGCGAGCGCGCCGCCCGGCACCTCTTCAAGCTGGCGGACAGCGCGAAGCCGGCTCATGTTGTCTTCGTACTGATGCGCCCGGATGCCCGCCGCTTCGTGCCGGATCTGCACACCGACCCTGTGTTTGCGCAGGCCCTCCGATCCGTGGCCGAACGCGTAAACATCCACGCAGTCGCAGTGGAGAGCTCACCGCTGGGCGAGGTTCGTCTAATAGAGACTGCCGTCCCCGTGGATCTCGAGCCAGTGAGGTTTGTAGATGAAGACCGTGGCGTCTATCTGCTCGTTGTCGAACGCCGGGAGGGGAGCGATAGGGAGATCGGAGCAATCGGACGGATCCACTTCCCCGCCGGGTATTATGTCTACATCGGGTCGGCGAGACGGGGGCTGAAGGCGCGGGTGGAGCGGCACAAGCGACGCCGGAAGAAGGTCCACTGGCATATTGACTATCTTACCGTGGATGCGGATCGCGTCGGCGCATTTCCGATCTACACAGGTAACGACCTCGAGTGCAGCCTCGCGGAGCGATTGCACGCCGTTGCCGTCGAAAGCGGCGGTAAAGCCATCCTGGGATTCGGGAGCAGCGACTGCAGATGCGAAAGCCATCTCATGCACCTGCCCTCCAATCCAATGAGGAACGAGCTCTTTGTCAACGCACTGCTCGACTTCCGGCATGATTACGCCTTGCAGCAGAACACGCCGCAGCGGTCACAGCGCAGCTATATCCGGCCGCTCAGACCCCGCCCTTTCGAATGAAGGCGTCGGCATATCCCTTGCCGCGGATCCAGTAGAGAACGCTTCCTTGCTCGTCTTCGTTCAAGGGTCCAACGAAGAGCCGGTAGAGAGATCGGTCCTCCGAGTCGGCGGAAAGCACCGCCACGGGGTAGGTCCCACGCAGATTGTCCACCGCGCTCTTCGCACGCTGCGGATCGGAGAACGCGCCTACCTGCAGGTAGTAGGACTCAGGAGCGAGGTCACTGATAAGTGGCAGGTTCTCCCGCGCCCACGACTTCGCCCGCGTCGGCGCTTCCG
>CAYPTH010000080.1:0-6023 GCA_964413635.1 uncultured Spirochaetaceae bacterium | reverse complement strand
GGTGCGGTCTCCGCTCTTTGCGGTGGCTCGACGGGATCGAGCGGCGCTTCGGGCTCGGTGACCGTCACGCGAGGCGGCTCCTCGCCCTCTTCGAGCTCCTCGGCGGGGGCGTCGACCTGCCCGAGCGTCCCTTCCGGGCCTTCATCTCGCGGCTCCGCTGCGACGCGCGGCGCCGGCGTATCAGCGTCGGCGATTGCGGTATCGTCAGCCGTCGCATCGACCGCCGACAGACTCTCCTTCGAGGGATTCTCGAGCTCCGGCGGACGAAGCTCCGCCGGTTCCAGCCCCACCACCGCGTCGTCGGGTATCTCCGGCGTAATGGTCTCTTCAGCGCGCTCATCGGCCACGCGCTCTTCCGGCTCCTCTACGGCTTTCGGCTCCACCTCGGCCACGTCCCTGGTGATGGGAGTCTCCGGCGCGGCGATCCGGCCGAGGCTCTCAGCAGTTGGCCGGTCCGGCTCGTCCGTTTCCTCAGCGGGCGCTTCCTCGGCGGGCGCCTCCTCGGCGACGGCCGTATCCGTGGCGGGCTGTGGCGATGCGATGACCGCCCCGGCAAGCTCTTCGACCTCATCCGGCGGCATCGGCGTTGCCAGAAATGTACCAACCGAGTCTTCCCGAGGTGGCGGGAAGAGGTCTTTCTTCGGAAACCGGTCACGTAATGACTGAAGCGTCTTGGCGAGTACGCTTTGCTGGGGCTCCGTGGCGGGCGGTGCCTCTGCTGAGATTGGCGCATCCTCCGCCGGCGCAGCTTCCTCCGGGGGTGCCGGCGTTGCCACCGAGGGTGCGGGCTCCGCTTCCTCGGCGGGGTCGGGAGCGACCAACGAATCGACCTCTGCCTCCTCGTCGGCGCGAGTTACTTCGGACTTCCGGAGGCCGTCCGACGCTTCCCTGATACCCGCTTGGAGACCACTTGCAGCCACTCTGGGTTGCTCCTCCGGTGGCGTATCCTCGGGCTCGCCTGCCGGAGCCGCGACGGCTTCGGCCCCCTCGTCTTCGGGACGTATCGCATCCTGAACCTCCGGCGTCGGGATGCCGTTCCCGGGCTCCTTTCGCGGAGGCGTAACCGTCATGGGGAGACTTTCGTCGGGTGCTTCTGCGACCCGCGGTGCCGCCTCGGCCGGCGCCGCCGGCTCGTCGGCCGGCTCGTCTTCGGGCGCGGCCCCCGGCTCATCCGCCGGCACCTCTTCGGGCGCGTCGTCGGCGGGAGCTTGCTCAGTTTCGGCCACGCCTGCGCGCTCCTCCGCCGGCACCTGTCCGGGTTCTTCCGCGGCCGGCTCCGGCGCCTCTTCACCGCGCCGGCGAAGCACCTCGCGATTGGGGTCGGTCAAACCGGCGGACGGGTTCACCTCGGGATCACGGCTGAAGGGAGCTTCAGGACCTCGCGGCACTGCCGCGAGACCGCCGGTGGTAGCCGGACGAACACTCACCTGTGCGGGGACATCCTCATCCAAGCTCAACTCATTTGCGGCGTCCTCGGAAACTACCATGAATATTCCGGGCTGTGAGACCCGGCCAACAACAATGACTTCGACGGATTGTCCTGTCTGCGGATTCGTGACTTTGACGACGCTGTTCCGTTCAAAGCTATTTGAAGCGGCGTACAATCCGTCACGAGGAAACTGACCGTAGCCGCCTACAATGACCGTGCCTTCCCAGGTATTCTGTGCGAATAAGATACCGGCACAGACGGTAAGCAAAAAAAGAAATGTCAGGGACCGCTTCATGTCGAGACTCCTCCACCTTTTATATTCGGCGTGAGAGGAAAACAGTTGAGTGTGAGTGCGATAGCCTCTGCTATCGCAGCTTATCCGCAATGTCCAGGCCGACCTGATGGCCCAGGTTGTAGCCGCTCTGCTCCGTGCTCCCGCGCTGCTCCTCGTCGAGTTGGTCCACGGCAACTGTCGACCGCCGGGGTGCGGCTCCCACGCCAATGGGGGTCCAGGCGTAGGTGATCCCGTGGAGCTCGAGGCCGTTCTCTGTTGGACGAAAGCTCACGACCGCATCCACGACGTACCCGGCGCCCCCGTTACTGGCGATCTCGACCACTTGCGCGGTGCTTTCGACCGAATCGCTACGAGCGCGATTGAACACGATGTGTCCGACATCGAAGAGCACGTCCATGATGCCCGCCTCGACACTACTCAGGTAGAAGCTCAGTCGCTCAGAATCTGGATACTCCTCATTGGGGCGCACGGAGACCATGACCGACTCGGCTACGGCCAATCCCGTCACCCCCAGCGCGAGGACCACAATCATGGATATCAGGCGTGCATATCTGCGGGGCATCTTTCCTCCAGCTTCCGTGTTGAAGCTACTGCGGGCGTGTCGGTCGCGCCCAGTCGCAGTTTCATCTGGTTCTATTCTCGGCCTTCAAGCTCCGACAGTTGACCGGCCTCAACAGAGTCGCGGTTCACGGAGCTACATATGGGCAGCTTTCTTGCTATGAACCGACAGCTATCGTAGAATGCCCCGCACCTGTGAATCATATGGAGTACTTCGTCGCGCAAGTGCGAACCCAAAAGGAAGCAGCCTTCATCCGGCTCACCGACCACGTTGATCTGCCGGGCATCCGGAGACTGTTCTGGCCTCGCCGGATGCTGAAGATCCGACGTCGCGGAATCGTGAAGCGCGGGGAGGTGCCGGTTTTCCCGGGCTACGTCTTCCTCGAGGGCGACACGATACGCGCCGAAACCTATCAGAAGCTTAAGCGCCTTCCCCACTTTCTTCGCTTCTTGCCCGACAACGAGGATATCCGACCCCTCAACAGCGAAGACAAGCGGGTGATAGCCCAACTGGTCTCGTACGGAGATGTGGTTCAGCCCTCACGGGTTACCTTTGATGAGAATTCCCGCATCTTGGTCCTCGAAGGACCACTCAAGGGGCTTGAAGGACGGATCTCAAAGGTAGATCGTCGTAAGGGCCGGGCGAAGGTGAAGCTCGATCTCTACGACGACTCTTTTGAAGTGGATTTTCCCTTCGAATCAATGGAAAAGATCAAGCCGAGAAAGCATGAGCGGTAAGCGTCGGAATCGGATCTACATCATTGGCGCCGGATTTGCGGGAATCTCGATCGCCCAGGATATCCACGCGAAGGAAATCCTCGGTGAAGTCGTTGCATTCCTGGACGACGACCCGGAAAAGATCGGCACCAGAATTGACGGCGTACCGGTCCTCGGTCCCATTGATGCGGTGGCCGAAATCGTCAACAAGACTCCGGCGGACGAGGCGCTCATTGCCATTCCCAGCGCGGGACGCGAAAAGCTCCGGCAGCTCTATCAGCTCCTCGAGAATGCGGACTTCGCGAAGATCCGCATCCTCCCCGCGGTCTCCCAGATCATTGAAGGCGAAGCGCATTTCATTCAGACCCGCGATCTCAACCCGGCCGACCTCTTGGGTCGCAACCCCGTGAAAATTGGGCTTCGAGAGAGTCTTCGCTATCTTCGAGGCAAGCGCGTCGTCATTACCGGCGCCGGTGGAAGCATTGGAAGCGAGCTCTCGAGACAACTGCTCTCCGGAGGAGCGCAACGGCTCTACCTCTTCGGCCACGGCGAGAACAGCATCTACGAGATCGACCGTGAGCTCCGCCTGCTCCAGGAAGAGGGCGTAGGCGAGCGTGCGTCGATTGTACCGGTGATAGGTGACCTACAGGACTACGACTATATGCGCTTCATCCTGAAGCGCCTCAAGGCCGATGTCATCTTTCACACCGCAGCGTACAAGCATGTCCCAATGGTGGAGGCAAACCCGGTCATAGCGGTAAAGAACAACGTCCTCGGAACGCGCAACTTGGTGGACGCAGCGATCGAGGCGGAGATCGAGCGCTTTGTCTTCATTTCAACCGACAAAGTCGTGGAGCCCACCTCCGTCTATGGAGCCTCCAAGAGGCTCGCCGAGGAGATTGTCCTCTCCGCTCGCAGTCGCGGCGGGGCATACATGGTTGTACGATTCGGCAACGTCCTCGGCTCACGCGGAAGCATTGTGCCCTTGTTTCAGCAGCAGATATCAAAGGGCGGTCCCGTGACGATCACGCACCCGGAAGTCTCGCGCTACTTCATGACCATTCCCGAAGCCTCCAGTCTCGTGCTGAAGGCCGGCGGGGTCGGCGAGGCCGGCGCGCTCTACGTCCTCGACATGGGCGAGCCGGTGCGCATCCAGGACCTCGCCGAACAGATGATCCGCTTCTACGGCTACGAGCCCCACGAAGAGATCGAGGTGTCCTACATTGGCCTTCGTGATGGTGAGAAGATGACGGAGAATCTGGTGGGACGTGGCGAAGAGGCCTGTGACACGCCCTACCCTCGAATCAAGAAGCTCGCCCGTCGCAACGAACCGGTGGAGGATCTGGAGAAGCTCCTGGAAAAGCTGCGTCCAATCTGCGAGTTCGATCCGGACGCTTCGATACTGTACCGCAACCGACGCTCCCTCCGGGAGACTCTCGCGGCCTATTTCCCGAGCATAGAGGCAAAGCCGAATGAGCCGGAGTACTAACTTTATCCCCTTTGCGCGGCCGGTCATGGGCGCCGAAGAAGAGCGAAGGGTACTCGAGGTTCTGCGCAGCGGCTGGCTCACCACCGGAGCCAAGGCGCAAGAGCTGGAACGCGCCTTTGCCGAACGCGCTTTCGCAGCCGGCGCTCCCGACGACGGCGCCGCAGGCCGAGCAATTGCGGTATCATCCGCAACCGCCGGTCTCCACCTCGTCTTCGAGGCCTTGGACCTTCCAAAGGGAAGCCGGGTCGCCATGAGTCCCTACACCTTCACCGCCTCCGCCGAGATTCTTCGTTACCTGGACCTCCATCCCTGCTTCGTGGACATTGACGAGAGAACCCGCCACATGAGTCCTGCCGCCTTGGAGGCAACGTTGCGGAACCGGGAGGACGTCCGCGCCGTGATGGCCGTTCATGTTGCGGGGCTTCCAAGCGAGATGGATGAGCTGACCAAGATCGCCACGGCGCGAGATGCACATCTCGTGGAGGATGCCGCGCACTCCCTGCCGCGAAGCGGTCCGGACGGGGTGCCTCATCCCGGTTCTGCTGCCGCGGTCTTTTCGCTCTACGCGACCAAACCGGTGGCGGCGGGAGAGGGCGGAGTCATTGTTAGCAAGCGTAATGACCTCGCGGAGCGAACACGACTCATGCGGCTTCACGGAATCGACCGCGACGTATGGCGACGGTACACGCACCGGGATGCAGGATGGATGTACGATGTTGTTGAAGCGGGCTACAAGTACAACCTACCCGACCTCCTGGCCGCTGTCGCCCTCGCGCAGTTGGACAGCGCCGCGAAGCGCCGTGATCGCCGGCGCGAGATTGCCGAGCGTTACAATGAGGCGTTTTTCGAACGGGACTACCTGTCCACCCCGGCGAGCCACCCGCAACACGACTGGCACCTCTACCTCCTCACAATCGATATCGAGGAGCTCACAATCGGACGAGACGAGTTCATCAATCTGCTCTCACAGGCGGGGATTGGAAGCTCGGTTCACTACATTCCCCTCCACCACTTCAGCTACTACCGCAGACAGTACGGACTATCCCCGGAGGACTATCCGGTGGCTACACGAGTCTTCGAGCGGAGCCTGAGCCTTCCCATCTACGCCGGACTTTCGGACGCACAGGTGGAACGCGTCATTCGGACGGTTCTGGAAATTGGCGACGGCCACGTCAGGAGGTCGCGACGTGTCGCAGGAGAGTAACCTCCCCCGTCTGTTTCGCCGTCCCACGCTCTTCTCCAGCGACCTCACGGCACCCAATATGCTCCACGCCGTGCTTGTGCGCTCTTCCCAACCCCGCGCCACTATTGGAGCATTGCCGCGGATCCGGGTACCCCAAGACATTCACGTGTTCGGCGCCGATGACCTCCCCGGACGAAATGGCGTGGACATTGGGGGTGCGAGTCATCCGGTCTTCGCGGAGCCTGAGGTCAATTACATCGGCCAAGCAATCGGCCTCCTGGCGGGAGAGGAGATCCGGCGCGTTCATGAAGCGTTGGCCCTCGTGCAACCCGACTACACGGAGTTGGAGCCG
>CAYPTH010000079.1:0-14809 GCA_964413635.1 uncultured Spirochaetaceae bacterium | reverse complement strand
GAGCGCTGAGAAATGTGTTTTTGCCTGATGAACGTTCACCATTTCCATTGCCTCACGATGTTAGTCCACCCAAAGAACTAAGTCAATCCAAAGCCACGCCACGCGCGCAGGTATTGCCCGGCGCACCGCGCCCCCGCTTGCACCCGGTGCCCGTCCGGACCTACAGTGAAGGCATGGCGGTTCGCAATCTGGGTAAGGAGCTCCGCAGCCAACATCTTCACGCCCTCTCGGCGGCGGAGCGGATTGAGCTCAACTTCCGGGAAGCGAGGCGGCTGAACGAGCTCAATCCGGAATACGCGTGGAAGCGCTTCGTTGCGCAGTGGCGTCGGCGCATGCACTCCAATCGTGGAGAAGGGCGTGCAGACCGCTGAGCTGACCCGTGCGCTTGTCGGCCGGGGAATTGTGCCGATTGTCGTGGGCGGCGTTGCCATGCGCTTCTACGAAAGCCCGCGGGTTACGCAGGATCTGGCTCTGGCAATCCGAACGCTGGATGTGGACGATACCATCGACCTCATGTATGAGCTCGGCTACCTCCTCGTGGTCGGGGTCAGTGCCGAGGCAGCCACCCTCGCGTCGGACCGAAGCGCGGCGCAGCGTTGGCTCGCCGTGGAGAATCCGGGTTCGCTGAGCTTCGTCGCGGCGCCGACGGACGTGCGTGGGGCGACGGAGGCCCCCGGGGAGGGCGTGTCGGCGGAGGAGCCAGCGCCGGACCACCGCATGGTGAATCACACCTCAATTGAGATCGAATCCCAGGTCGACTTCCTCTACGAGCTTGCTGTGCCCTATCCCAGGCTCAAGAGCCGGTCCAGAGAGATCGATGTCTTCGGGACCACTCTGCTGGTGGCCTCCCCGGCGGACTTGATTGCCCTCAAGGAGGCGCGCTCAGACCGCTCCGCGGACGATGAGGCCGACATCGCCTTTCTCAAAGGCCTTCTGCAAGGCGGAGATGCCCCCGGCGCGAGGGGATAGGAGCCGGGGGCTAAGTGCCGGCGTAGACGCTCGGACCGACCGGCCGAGCGCCCTGAAGGCGCTAGCTCTTCAAGCGCGCGTTTAGATTGATGGTAACGCCGGCGAGCGCCTTGCTCACGGGACAGCCCTGCTTTGCGCCGTCGGCCACCTTCTGGAAGGTATCTTCATCGATCCCATCGACCTTGGCTTCCGTGGTCAGATCGATCTGGGTGATTTGCAGATTGTCGGCGTCCAAGTGCACCTTTGCCTGGGTTGCAATGGAGGTCGGCGGATAGCCGGCATTCTCGAGCTCCAGGGAGAACGCCATGGAGAAGCAGCCGGCGTGGGCAGCGCCAATGAGCTCCTCCGGATTGGCATTATACGCCTCCTTTTGGGGAATGCGTGCGCTAGGTTTGCTGCCTCCGGAATGATTCCGGTGCAAGACTACGCCTTTCAGTGTAAAAACACACCCCCGGGGGCGGCAAAAAGCGTCGGTACCTTCAACGGTTCAACAATGACCGGATTCACTGCCCCGGAGCAGGGCAGTTACACCGACTGCGTCATTGGCGCCGATGACAATGTAGGTAACCCCGGTCAGATCACGGTGTGTCACTCGCGCGACATGTCAGACCACTATACGGCTACGATCCAATGACGTGTGGTTGCCGGGCGCGCCGCCCGGCCGTCAGTCCGCCACGGCTAGCTCCAGAATAGCCCGGACCGAGCGCCAGTTGCGCGCCGTCGCCGGAACCCCTAGGAGCTTCTCCGTCTTGGCGGCCAGCTTGGACCGGCCGAAGCCGTCGGGGGCGGAAAGGTAGAAGAATCGCTCGACCAGGCGGTAGCGTTCGCTCTCCGCGGCCGTGGCCCCTATACTCGCAAGGTCGGGTTCCGGCGGCTCGCGGTCCAGGAAGAATACGTGCACGCTGCGCGGGTTGTCGTTCGCTTCCGGGAATGGGCATAACTCCACGGCGCGGGAGAGATCGGTCCGTCTGAGGATCAACACCGACGGCGCCACGCCGGCGCGCTCTTCCAGTGCGGCACGTATCTGCTCGCTCAGCGCGCTCGGGTCAGATTGGTCGGCGGCAAATACCACGTTGCCGCTTTGCAGGTAGGTCCGGACGTGCTTCAAGCCTATCTCCGTGAGCGCCGCCACCACTTCCTTCATGGATAGCAGCGACTTTCCGCCGACATTGATGCCCCGGAGCAGGGCCACGTATGTATCCACGCAGTTGCCTCCTTCGAGCATCAGTATGGTGCGCCGCGAGTCCCACTGCCACTACAATACCGGTACACACGCACAACTGTGAGAAGGAGCCGACACATGAATGGATTTCCCGTCACCCGGATCTACGCCGATGAAGCCGGTGTCACGCACTTTGCGGATGAGTGGATCGATCTCGAGAGCGGTGGAGACATCGGCATGCTCTCCGAGCCCGTTCAGGCGGAGGCGGCCGTCTTCCGCGCAACGGGTGCGGGCTACGACTACGACTGGCACCCGACCCCGGCCCGGCAGTTCATCTTCATGATGAGCGGGGAAATTGAGATCGAAGTCGGTGACGGCGAGAAGCGCCGCATCCGCGCCGGCGATACCCTCTTCTTGGAAGACACCGAGCCGCCGGGACACAAGTCGCGAAACATTGGGGAGGTGCCGCGCTACTCGGTGTTTCTGCGCACCGAGGCGCCGGTGCCCTTCTCGCCGCGGCGGGGCTCAGACCCGAAGGCGTAAGGACCGGCGAGGGGGCGCTCGCGAGCTCATGCAAGCGCAGAGAGGGAGAGCGCAACGAGTGCCAGCGCCGCCGCACCCGCTCCTGCGATCAAGAAAATGGTGCGCCGTCGGCGGCGCGCCGCGAGCTCCTCCCCGGTAGCCGTGCGAACGGCCTCTACGGTCGTTGCGCCTCCGATGTCGGCGCGCGCAGCGTAGGCCTCCAGGTTGGAGAGGAACTGTCTGAGCTCGCGTGGGGTCATCCGCGCGCGGTCCCGTTCCAGTATATGGGGAACATCGGCGCCTGCGATCCGCAACTCCTCCAGCCGTACATCCCCGGCGGGGGTGAAGGGGTACTCGTTCGACTTGAGGATGTAGCGCGGAAGCTTGCCCGGCGTGTTGTTCTTGTAGAAGGCGTCCGCCCGGATCAAGCCCGCCGAGTAGCAGCTCGTTATGCCGTCGGCGAGCTCGTCGATGAACTGCTTGTTGCGCAAGCGTCGGTACGCCCGGTCGATCTCCTGGAGGGCGTCGTCAGGGTCGGTTGCATCAGAGCTGTGCGTTGACTTCATTTCTGGGATTGTACATCGAGATTGCGGATCTGTGGTCCAGAGATCGTTCGCGCCCGGAGTTCCACCCCCGTTTCACCACGACCGCGCCTCCGCTATACTCGCGGCCATGGAGTTTTCGCAATTCGGTCGGCAACTGACAAAGAAGAGCGGCATCCTGGCGCTCATGGACGATCTCGGGGACGCCATGGCGAGCCCCGGGAAGAAGTACATGCTCGGCGGCGGCAATCCGGCGCATATCCATGAGTTGGACGCCATCTACCGCCGGCGCATGCAGGAGATCGTCGAGAGTGGGGATGAGCTCGAGCGGATGCTCGGCAATTACGACACGCCGCGTGGCCGCGCCGTATTCTTGGAGGCCCTGGCGGATCTGCTTCGGGCCGAGCACGGGTGGGATATCTCCGGTCGAAACGTGGCCATCATCAATGGCAGCCAGACCGGATTCTTCGTTCTCCTGAACATGCTCTCCGGAACCTTTGCCGACGGCTCCAATCGGCGCATCCTCTTTCCCCTCATGCCGGAGTACATTGGCTACGCCAATCAAGGGGTGGCCCCAGACACCTTCGAGGGCCGCCTACCGCGGATCGAGCAGATCGACGCGACGACGCACAAGTACCACGTCGACCTGGAATCCCTCCATGTGGATGATCACATCTCCGCCATCTGCGTCTCCCGCCCGACCAACCCCACCGGCAACGTCCTGACCGACCGCGAGGTCGACATGCTCGACCGGACGGCGCGGGAGCACGACATTCCCCTCCTCATCGACAACGCCTATGGCATTCCCTTCCCCGGCATGATCTTCACGGATGCATCTCCGCTGTGGAACCGGAACATTGTCCTTGCCATGAGTCTGTCCAAGATCGGGCTCCCCTCGACGCGGACGGGCATCCTGATTGCCCGGGAGGAGATCATTGACGCGGTCTCGAGTGCCAACGCCATTGTGAGTCTGGCGAACGGCAGCGTCGGTCAGGCGATAATGCAGCCCCTCGTGGAATCCGGCGAGATCCTGCGCCTGAGCCGCGAGATTGTGCGGCCCTTCTATCTCGAGAAATCGAAGAAGGCGAGAGCCTGGATCGATGACGCCTTCGTCGCCCAGGGGGTTGATTACTCCGTGCATCTCTCCGAAGGCTCGCTCTTCTTGTGGGTGTGGTTCCGCAAGCTCCGCTCAAACACCTACGAGCTCTACCAGCGATTGAAGGAGCGCAACACAATTGTGGTGCCCGGCCGCTACTTCTCATTCGGCCTGGAAGAGCCTTGGGACCACGCGGACCAGTGCATTCGCCTCAACTACGCCATGGACGACGAGCAGGTGCACCGCGGCATTCAGATCATTGCCGAAGAGGCGGCAAAGCTGCAGCAGTGAGCTCGGAGGGCGGGCGGTCGGCCGGCCGGGATGCGCGCGGCGCACGAGTGAAGCGCCGCACGCGGCCGCCACGTCCACCCTAGCGCGGCTCGAAGAGCAGGCTCACGTTTTGCCCGCCGAACCCGAAGGAGTTGGACACCGCCGCCTTTACCCTTTGCTCCCGCGCGCTGTTCGGCACGTAGTCCAGGTCGCAGTCGGGATCGCGATTCTCGTAGTTGATCGTCGGTGGCAGTACTCCGTGGTGCAGGGCCAGGACGGTCGCCACCGCCTCGACGGCTCCCGCGGCACCGAGGGTGTGGCCGATCATCGATTTGGTCGAGCTCACCGCGGTCTTGTAGGCGTGGTCGCCGAGGGCGCGCTTGATTGCCAGGGTCTCGGTGCGGTCGTTTGCCGGAGTCGAGGTGCCGTGGGCGTTGATGTAGCCAATGTCCCCGACATTCACGCCGGCGTCCCGGGCGGCCAGGGTGATTGCCTGCGCCGCGGCGGCGCCGTCGGGTTGGGGAATGGCAATGCTGTGCGCGTCGGCGGTCATGCCCGCGCCCGACAGGTAGGCGTAGATCGTGGCTCCCCGGGCTTTGGCATCGTCCTCTCGCTCGAGGGTCATGACGGCGGCCCCCTCGCCAATGAGAAAGCCGTCGCGCCCGGCGTCGAAGGGGCGGGAGGCGCGCTCGGGCTCGTCGTTGCGAGCGGTGAGCACACCCATGCAGGCGTAGGCGTTGACGGTGAGCGGCGAAATGGCCGCCTCCGAGCCGCCGGCGTAGACGAGGTCCGCGCTGCCGCTCTTGAGGAGCATTGCCGCCATGGCCAAGGCGTGGCCACCGGAGGAGCACGCCGAGGCAACTCCCAAGTTCGGTCCTGCAATTCCGAGGTCGATGCTGACGTTCGCCGACGACATGTTGGGAATGATCATGGGAACTGCCATGGGGTTGCCGCGTCCGGGGCCCTGCTCGAGCAAGACCTGATGCTGTTGCTCCAGGTTATCGTAGTCGCCGGCGGCGGTGCCAATGACCGTCCCGACCCGGTAGGGATCGAAGCGCTCGAGATCGATGCCGGAGTCGCGGTGCGCCTGGATGGCGGCGCAGGAGCCAATCTGGGAGAAGCGCGCCATGCGCCGCGCTCGCTTCCGCGACAGGTACTCCGTCGGATCGAAGTCCTTGATCTCCGCCGCGACTTTGCTGCCGTGCTGTGAGGCATCGAAGCGGGTGATGGCACCGGCTCCGGACTCACCGCTCGAAAGACCTTCCCAGAAATCCTCGACTGAGTTCCCAATGGCGCTATACACGCCCATTCCGGTAATTGCGATTCTCATGTGCTGCATCCTTTCAAACAAGATAGCTGACCGCTATATTGAGGATTATACACGGGTGAAGGCCCGGCGCGAAACCGAGGAGGCTCGCTGTGATTTGGAAAGTAACTCGATTGCTACTCGTTCTGCTGACCGTGACGGCGGCAGCCGGGTTCGGGCAGACCGCTCACGACCAAATTCCCTACGACGAGCTGCCCCGCCTCGGCAGCGCCGATGCGCCGGTAAAGGTCGTGGAGTTCGCCGACTTCAAGTGTCCTCACTGCAAAACCTTTGCGGAGCAGATCGTGCCGCTGATGCGGAACGAGTTCATCCGGGCGGGCATTGCCTCCCTCTACTTCATGAACTTCCCCGTTATCTCCGGCGACTCCGTCACCGCCGGCGCCGCCGCGGCGGCCGTTCACGACATGTACGGTAACGAGGCCTTCTGGGAGTTCGAAAAGGCGCTCTTCAAGAGGCAGGGTAACCCCCGGGAAGCGTGGGCGACACCGGAGTTTCTTGCGTCCCTGGCGGCGTCAGTCGTTGAGGGAGCAGATGAGGAGGCTCTGTTGGATGCAATCGAGGCCGGAGATTATGTCGATGTGGTCCGTCGCGACGTTCAGATTGGCCAGGAGTTGGGGGTCCGGGCAACACCGTGGGTCATTGTCGGCGACACCACGGTCCGCGACAGCGGCAACTACCAGAGAATCCGCCGGGTAATTGAATCGAAACGATAGCGGCCTGCACCGCGCCGGCAGACACGGTAGGGGGAACGTGATACCTTCACGCGTGAACCCCTAGGGAGGAAGATTACCGTGACCGCGAGCGCGCAGCGCTACATCCTCGTCGTTGACGACGAGGCGCAGATCATTCGCAGCATTAACCGAGAGCTTTCCGGCTGGGCCGAGGAGCAGAACCTCACCATCACGGGAACCGTCATCGGTCCCCTCGCGCTCGAGTTCATTGAAGAACACAAGGGAGAAGTGCCGCTGGTGATCGCGGATATCCGCATGCCCGGCATGTCCGGAGGGGATATGGCCCTCGAGATAAAGCGGCGCTATCCAAACATCAAAATCATTGTCCTCACCGCCTACAACGACCGATCCGAGATCGACAAGGCTCGCCAGGCCGGCATACACGCGTTCATGACCAAGCCCTGGGATCGGGCCGAGCTGATTCGCACCATTGAGTCGGCACTGAATTAGGCATGCGCGCCGCCGCGGGTCCCGTTCACCCCGCGGATTGGAAGCCTGAGTCGGAAGGTTGTCTCGTCCCCGCTCTCGAGGAGATCGAGCCTACCGTGGTGCCTGTCGACGACGATCTCACGCGCCAGGCTCAATCCCAGGCCCGCTCCGCGCTGACTCTGCTTGGTCGTGTAGAAGGGCTCGAATATGCGCTCGCGGTCCGATTCCGGGATTGCCGGCCCGTCGTTGCTAATGTCGCAGATCACGGCTTCCTGGTCCCTCCGCGTGCGGATCCGGATGGTGCCGCGCCTGCCCGTGTTCTTGTGGGCGGAGGCCACGGCTTCCGCCGCGTTGACAATAATGCTCAAGAACACCTGATTGATTTCACTCCGGCGGCACTCGGCAGGTGGAACTGCAGCAAAGTCGCGCTCGATCTCCGCCGCATATTTGTAACTGTTCCGGGCAATCTCGAGAGACTGCTCGATCCCTTCATGGATATCAACGAGTTCCGGCTCCTCGCCGGCTTGTGGTGTTGCGAAATCTACGAGGCTCTGCACGACCCTCCGGATCCGCTCGATTGCCTCCTCAATGTCCGCCGTCATCCCATTGATCTCTTCGAGAATGCGGTCTCGCTGCGGGGATCGAGCGCTTGCTTTTGCGTCGGCGTCGGCGTCGGCCTCGGCCTCGGCTTGGTCTCCGGCTTCGCCGTCTCCACGGTCCAGGCCTAGCTCGAGTCGCGTGAGCCGGTCGAGGAGGGTGGTGAAGTTGCTCTTCAAGTAGCCGAGGGGGTTGTTGATCTCGTGGGCAATCCCCGCAGAGAGGTATCCAATGGAGGCGAGCTTCTCTTGCCGTATGAGCTGTAGTTGCGCGTCCTGAAGCCGCCTGTTTGTCTCTCGGAGCTCGGCATTTGCTTCGGATAGCTCCGTCGTTGCGGCGCTCAGCCGCTCCCTGGCGACGAACTCGGTGAGGTATTGATGCCGTACAATTCTCGACACCGTAAAGCTCACCACAAGCAATCCAACCAAAAACGGCATCTCCCGGAATGGGTCTTCGGGTCCTCTGCCGAGGTATTGATTTGCCAGAGAGAGTGCAGCTGCACTCGTTCCGTACATCAGCAGCAGGGGGATTGCCCGGCTCAGCAGCAGCACCGCGATTGCGAAAACGGTAATGACGTAGCTAGTCACGTTTCCCGTGAGCTCGAACTCAGCCGCGGATATCAGCACGGACCAGATGAGGATAGTCACGCCGAAGGATTGCGGGAGGATGAGGTGGAAGCCTTTGAGCTTCTGCGGTCCGGCGGGTCGTTGAATCAGAGATCCGGCCAGGTGCAGCGCCAGAACGGCAATGAGAAAGATGTCGACGTACAAGAAGTAGCGGAAGTCTCCGGGCCGCTCACCCTGCGCCATGCGCACATCGACAAATAGCAAGTACAGCGCCAGGAGGAAGAGCGCATAGATCACGATCCGCATCCGCGTGAGATTCGTGTAACCGGCAGCGCGGCGGCACGGATCCCGGAGGCCTTCAGGGCAGGGTTGTGACCAGGCCCGCAACGACTGCCACAGTTCGCTTAGCCATTTTCTTAGAGGATGCATGCGTGAGATCAAGGTACACCGATAGTGGACCCGATCGCTACCGTTTTGAGCGTGTGCGCGGATGGACAGTTCTATGCCGGAGCGGGCAGTGACCACGCAGGCAAAGGTGATGCCGGGAGCGGACGCGCCGGCCTTACTCCCTGTTTAACTAGAATGCGAACATGTTACGATCTTGGCATGACCGTTCGCGCAAAGATCAACGTCGCCATTCTCGTGGTCGCGGCAACCTTCGTTGTCCTCATTGGTGGACTCATCCTTGCCCTGCGTATTACCTCACAGCTTGATGGTCTGCGGTTGGCGGCGGTACGCGTCAGCGGAGACGTCTATCGGATTACTGATGTTGCAAAGGAGCTCATCCTTACGCACAGCCCCTTGAACCGGAAGATCGGTGGTCTCGACCGGAGCATTGAGCGCTTTGACTCCTCTCTCGCTACGCTGGCCGAACATCCCGCGCTTCCCAGGGTTGGGGAGGAAGCGGTGGAGCTTATCGAACGCACGCGGGGCGTCTGGGAGATCGCCCGACCAGATCTCTTGACGGCTCAGTCTCAGCTCAACACCATTCTCGATGACACGAGCATTGCCAACTACGCAAAGACCGGCGTGCAGGATATGCAGCAACTCGCGCGTGAGCGCAACGACGCGGCGCTCCTCGAACTGGCGAGCTCTGCGGCGAACAAGCTGCGCGCATTCGAGGCGTCCGGGAAAGAGATTGTTGTCGGCAATTTGGAAGAGCTCGTCGAGGAAGTGCGGTTACAAAGCGAGCGAACTTCCGCCGTCGCGTACCGCACGTTTGGCATTGCCGCCCTGATCCTCGTAGTCGTGTCGAACGTTCTCGTGTTCCGGTTTACTCGCCAGCTCTCCCACCGGATCCGGGAGATGAGAAACGGAATGAGTCGACTCGCCGAGCGTGATCTCACCGCCCGGTACAATGACCGCGGCTCCGACGAGGTGGCGGACCTCGCCCGCTACACCAATAGCGCTCTCGGTGACCTGTGTCGCTTCATGCGTTCCGTGCAAGAGGCCTCCGGGCACGTACAGGAGTTGAAAGACGGTCTCTCATCAGGGACCTCGGAGTCCGCCGCTTCGTTGAACCAGATTACCAGGAACATCGAGTCCATTGGGACCCGTTTCGAGACGCTGACCGACAACGTCTCGCGCTCCTCGAAGGCGATCGAGCGGATCGATCGCGAGTTGCAGAGTTTGACTGGAGACATTGATGGGCAGGCGGGCGCCATTAGCGAAAGTGCGTCGTCGATCGAGGAGATGAACGCCTCCATCCAAAGCATCCGGCAGGTGTCGTCGGAACGGAAGGAGGCTGCAGATACGCTCGCTGAGGTTATTCGGGCCGGCGGTGAGCGCATCCAGCTCACGAACGAGTCCATTCGAGCTGTGAGCGACGACGTCGATGACATCCTCGAAATCATCGAAATCATAAACACGATATCGGAGCAAACGGACCTCTTGTCCATGAATGCCGCCATCGAAAGCGCCCACGCCGGCGAGGCGGGGAAGGGCTTTGCCGTCGTCGCCGAGGAGATTCGCAAGCTCGCGGAATCCAGCGGCGAGAATGCCGGCCGCATCGGCGAGCTCCTGCACACCATCGCGGCGCGAATCAAAGAGGCTCTCGGCTCGAGCGAAGAGGCGGCTGCAACCTTCGAACGGATCGACAAAGACGTCAGCGTATTCTCCGGATCGATGGATGAGATCGTCTCGAGCATGTCGGAACTGTCTGAGGGAAGCTCGTCGATCCTCGACACTACGAATGAGATCTCGCACACGACTGAGCGGATTCAGAGCTTCGCCCGGGATGTGAAGGAGAGTAGCGCGACCATTCGCGAAGCAATGGAGAGTGCGGACGGGCTATCTGAAGAGATGTCGAACGGAATCAATGAGATTGATCGCGGCGCCAAGGAGATCCTCAATGCACTCAACGACATTTCGCAGCTTTCCGTGACCAACAAGGAGCGTATGGAGCGACTCGAAGAGCTCGTTTCGCAGTTTACGACTGAAAGCGCCTAGTCTACACGCGGGGCTTCGCTATATTTGTACGCAGAATAGACACGCATAGCCGAATGGAGGAGCTTGTCATGAGTGGCCCGAAGAACGTGATCTACAGCAGCGAGGAACAGATGAGTCGGAAGGATTTGGCAGGATTCCTGCGGAGCCTTGCCGACCGTGTCGAGACCGGGCGCGTCGTCCTCACCAGCGGCTCAACGGAGACTCCGGTCGATGTACCGGAGCAGGTTGAGCTCGAGGTTCAGTACGAGGAGAAGCAGAAGTCGGGGGGCACGCGCCATCAGCTCGAGCTGGAGGTCGAGTGGGGCGCGGGCACCGGCGGCAGTGTTGGACTGGCGTAGCATTCGAGCCTCCACCTTAGGGTGCCCACCGTCCTGATTGTCATGTGCGCACCTCCCGGCCGGGAGCAAATCTCCCGCCAATTCGAGTGGGTGCTGCAACCCTGACGGAATTTCCGTGTCTGTCTAGGTATGAGCACGGAAAACTCTCGACCGGGCTGGCTCAAACAGCTCAAACAATTTGAAACGCCCTCACGTTGGCGCGCCATCTGGCAAGTTGTGAACTCTGCGGTTCCCTACGCAGCAATAGGTGTCCTCATGTACTTCACCATGCAGTGGGGATTCCCAGTGTGGGCGACCATTCTCTTGGCAATTCCCGCGGCGGCATTCCTGGTGCGGATGTTCATTATCTTCCACGACTGCGGCCACGGATCATTCTTCAAGTCCCAGACCGCGAACCGGATTGTCGGTACCGCCATGGGAGTCCTGACCTTTACCTCATTCGGCAACTGGCGCTACGGCCACGGCATTCACCACTCGAGCTCCGGCAATCTGGACCGGCGCACCATTGGGGAGGTGTGGACTCTCACCGTGGAGGAGTACAAGGCGAGCCCCTGGTACCGGCGCCTGGCCTACCGCGTGTATCGCAACCCCTTCGTCATGTTTGGGATCGCGCCGCTGCTCCTCTTCGTCGTTTCGCAACGCTTTCCGGACAAGCACTCCGGAAAGAAGCAGGTGCGCAGTGTGTGGATCACGAACGGCTTCATCGCTGCCATTGTTCTGGCGGCCACGTTCACCATCGGTATCGGACCCTACCTGCTCATTCAGATGTCCATCATGTACTTCGCCGGAATGGCAGGCATTTGGCTCTTCTACGTGCAGCACCAGTTCGATCCCGGCTACTGGGAACGGGCCGAGGAGTGGGACTTCGTGGACGCCGCCATTGAGGGGAGCTCCTACTACAAGTTGCCGAAGATCCTGCAATGGTTCAGCGGAAACATTGGCCTCCACCATGTGCACCACCTGCGGCCGCGCATTCCCAACTACAATCTGCAGCGCTGTCTGGACAGTATCCCCGAGCTGCAGGTCAAGGATCATCTGACTATTCGCGAGAGCTTTCGATCGATCTGGATGAATCTCTGGGACGAGGCAAACGGACGGCTGATATCATTCCGTCAGCTGGACCGCCGGCGCGCCGGCGCAGCGGCGGTGTAGGCCCGCGCGACGTCGGCTCCGCGGCAGTGTAGCGCAGCCGACCACGCGAATCTGACCCGGAAACTTAAGAATTTGCGCGACAGAAGGTGCCCTGCACTGATATCTTGTGGGCAGCATGATGTCGATGCAAGAGCACGGTCCGGAAGCGCTCGACCGCCTGGCGGTGACGCGAGCGCTGTCGGGCGACCAACACGCGTTCCGCGAGCTGTATGAGCGCAACAAGCCCTCCATTCGGCGCATTGGCGCGCGAGTCCTCCGCCGCGGCGAGGATCTCGACGACTTTGTCCAGGACGTCTTCCTCAAGGTCTTCGCCCGTCTGTCGAGCTTTCGAGGCACCGGCAGCTTCCGTTCCTGGGCTGCCCGGATTGCCTTCACGACCGCCTTCAACGCCCGCTCGCGGGGACACGCTGATGAGGCCTACGGACCGGAGACGGTGGATGGTCTCGTCTCGGAGCCCTCACGCACCGGTCCGGAAGCGCGGCTCATGGGAAAGGAGCTCGCGCAAGCCGTGCGGACAGCAATAGCCGAGTTGCCGGCGCACTACCGGCGCGTTGTGACCCTGGTGTCCGATTCTCGCCTGAAGTACCACGAGGCGGCCGACATCACCGACCTTCCGGTAAACACGCTGAAGTCGCATTTTCGCCGCGCCAAGGCGCAAATTCGCCACGTCCTCGAGCGCCTCGGATACCTCGGCTCACTGCAGGCTTGACTTTCCCGGGAATCATAGGTACCTATTGATCCAGCGGCTGACTGACCCGGACGTTCCCGCACGGCGCATGTATTGCGCTTATCGTCCTGTACGCGTTCTGAAAGCGCTCCTTCGCCCGCAAACTACATCTGGTGTAACCCTCCGCGGGACGCGTTTCACTCACAAAGGACTATCATGGATACTCACTCATTTGCCGGTCTCGGTCTATCGCAAGCCCTGCTCAATGCCGTCGCAGCCGAAGGCTACGAGGAGCCAACGCCCATTCAGAGCCAGGCAATTCCCGTACTCCTGCAGGGGGGCGATATCATTGCCACTGCGCAAACGGGTACCGGCAAGACAGCTGCGTTCACCTTGCCCCTGATTCACAGCTTGGGCGACGATGCGTCGAAGCGAGGCGGGAAGGGGCAGCAGGCACGCCCCCGCGCCCTCATCCTGGCCCCCACGCGCGAGCTCGCCATTCAGATTGATGAGAGCGTTGCCACCTACGGCGCCGGCTCCCGGCTGTCCCACACAGCGGTCTTCGGTGGCGCCTCGAAGAGCGGCCAGCTCAGTCAATTGCGGCGCAATCCCACGGTCTTGGCGGCAACGCCGGGACGGCTTCTCGACTTCATGGGGGAAGGGGTCATCGATCTATCCTCCGTAGAGGTGCTCGTGATCGATGAAGCCGATCGCATGCTCGACATGGGCTTCATTCCCGACGTGCGCCGCATTGCGAAGCGGACGGAGAATCGCCGGCAGACCGCCATGTTTTCGGCCACCATGCCGCCGCAGATCGAGGAGCTCGCACAAGAGCTGCTGAAGAATCCGACGCGCGTCGCCGTCACGCCGAAGAAAATCACCGTGGATGCGATCAACCAGACCGTCCTGCACCTCGCACGGGAGGACAAGTCAACGCTGCTCCCGCAGCTCATTCGCGATCGCAACATGTTCCGCGTTCTCGTCTTCACCAAGACAAAGCACAAAGCCGCCCGAGTGGCAAAGACCCTTGCCAAAGACGGCATTCCCTCGGCCGAGATTCACGGCAACCGGACGCAGAACCAGCGGCAGCGCGCCCTGGAGGGCTTTCGCTCCGGCAAGGTGCAGGCCCTCGTTGGAACGGACGTCGCCGCCCGCGGCATTGATGTGGACGACATTACCCACGTCATCAACTACGAGATCCCCCATGAGCCTGAGACCTACGTCCACCGCATCGGCCGCACCGCCCGCGCAGGCGCCGACGGCGAGGCCATTAGCATGTGTGACACCGACGAGCTCAAGGACTTTCGACAGATCGAGCAACTGCTCAAGCAACCGGTCGCCATTGACCGCGATCACCCCTTCCACGCGGAGCCACCGGCGGAGAGACGCGGTGGGCGAGCGGCCTCGAGTCGCGCCGCCTCGAATGCCGGCGGTCGCGGGGGTAACTCCGGCGGAAACCGCAGCGGCGGCGGCAGCAGCAAAGGGAACAGCAAGGGTGGCGGCTATCGGGGCGGTAGCGGCACCGGCAAGGGAAGTGGCCAGGGCGGAGGCCGTGGACCGGCCCGGGGCCATCAGAGAGGCGGATCAGGGGGGCGGTCCGGGCGCTGAGCCCGGGCGCCGCAAGATGCGGGCTGTATCCGCGTCAATCCCGTCAATCGCGGCGGCGGTCACATCCTCTCGGTGGGCGAGCGCCGCGGTGACGGCGGCGCTCACACCCCCGGTAACGGGGAACCCACGCCCCGCGGCCTGTCCGAGCGTATCCGCGGCCTCAGCTTCGCAGGCCTGCACATCGATCTCATGAGCCACAAGCATTGCTCCGAGCTCTTCAAAGGAGATGGTGTAATCAATCACCCCGGACTCCGCAGCCTCACGTTTCTTCGCCAAACACGGACCGACAAAGACGACGATGGCCTCCGGATCGGCAGTACGAATCCGTCGGGCAAGGGCGGGGTAGTATTTGGTAACGAGGTCAACGACCACCGGGCAAGCGGAG
>CAYPTH010000078.1:6555-14844 GCA_964413635.1 uncultured Spirochaetaceae bacterium | reverse complement strand
GTGGTGGAAATCAGCGTCACGAACGTCGGGTCGGACCTCAAGATCGGGATTGCCCTTTACGATCCGGATGGCAACTTGATCGGCAGCAGAACCACGAATACCGGCGGTGCCGATCTCACGTATTCCCGCGACGACCTCACGTCCGACGGCGCCTACTGCGTGCGTTTCAGCGGTACCTGGGGTATCACGGGTTGGGAAGTCGGCGTAACTGGCGACGCAGACAGCCAGGGGCCGTATACCTTCACGGTGAAAAACCTGGACGCGAACGACGAATTTGCCGGGAATCACAGCATCGACGACGCTCAGGCGATCGAGTTCAACACCTCATACGACGCGGTTCTCGCGTCCACCTTGGAGGCGGATTACTTCGCCTTCACCCCGACCTCATCGTCCGACCTGCAGCTGTTGGTTAGCGATGTCGGGGATGACCTGGAGATCGGTGTCGCACTGTACGCCTCGAACGGAGAGTTCATGGAGAAGTGGCGCGCGAGTACCGGAGGTGCAAATCCTTCGATCCCCGGCTTTGAAAACGCTACGGTGGGCGCCCAATACTACCTCCGCTTCAGCGGGACGGACTGGGACGGCTGGGAAGTCGGTGGCTACGGTGACCATGCAACAAAGGGCCCCTACACCTTCACCTTGAACGAGGTGGACTGAGCGGGGTCTTCGGATATCACGCTCGCCCCCGGCATGCACGCCATCCGGGGGCGGCGATTTCCCGCTCCTCGCTGATCCCACTCCGCGCGCCCGCTCGGGGGGTCGACCAGGAACCCTTTGTACGCTCCACGGATTATCGGTTGTTTCAATTCGCGCCCCTTAGAAACGGCGGAATGAACTGCCCAAAAAACGTCCGCACCCCCGTCGTGGAAGCTCCTGCTGGCGGGGAACAAGGACGCTGACGTCTTCTCGGGGTGGACGGTAACAATTCCCGCCCGGGCTAAACCGAGTGGATCGGCGTGTCGCCGATGGCGGCCATTTTCTCGTTCAGGCGCCGGGTCATGTCCCGGACGGTATCCGCGTAGTCCGGATCACGATAGCGGTTCACCATCTCATACGGGTCCCGCTCCAGATCGAAGAGCTCCCATTCCGGCGGATCGCTGCCCGGGTTGGCTCCGGGTTCACCGCACTCCTGGTTGTACCAGTAGATCAGCTTGTGTCGATGCGTTCGTATTCCGTAGTGCGCATACGCGTTATGGACTTCGTCCTGATTCATCCAATAGCGGTGATACACTTCCTTCGGCCAATCTTTCGGTGTGGCGTCCCGGAGTAGCGGTACGATTGACCGTCCCTGCATGTAACTTGGAATGGGAAGCCCGGCCATGTCCAAGAAGGTTGGGGCAAAGTCCACGTTGCAGATCATGTCCCCGGAATGCCGCGGTGCGTCTCCGGCCCCGCCGGGGTCACGAACCAGGAAAGGCATGCGCAGGCTCTCCTCGTAGATGAAGCGCTTGTCGAACCAGCCGTGTTCGCCCAGGAAGAAGCCCTGGTCCGAGGTGTAGATCACGACGGTGTTGTCGCGGAGGCCGGTTGCGTCGAGGTAGTCCAGGAGCCGGCCGACGTTTTCATCGATACTGTGTACGGTTTGCAGGTACTTGCGGATGTAGCGCTCGTACTTGAAACGTTTCAGTTCCGCCTGAGAGGAGAAGCGGAACTCTTCACCGGTGTTCCGATCACGCAGTTTCAGTTCCGCTATATCCGGGTTTGCAGGGTAGGGGACCTTTCGATGCTCACCTCCGAGCAAACGTTCGCCCGGGGAATCGGGGAGTTGCTGGAGATCGAGATCGTCATAGGTCATGTCTTCGGCAATGCGCATTTTTGCGGCTTCCGCCGCCCGGGCGCGATTTTTGTAGTCATCATCAAAACTCTCCGGTGTCTGCGGGCACTCGAGATACTTGTCCCGGTGCTCCGCCTTTGGATCCCAGGGGCGGTGAGGCGCCTTATGGTGACACATGAGAAAGAAGGGCTGCTCCCCATCGCGGCGTTCCAGAAAGGATATGCACTCATCCGTGATGAGGTCCGTGACATACCCCTTTTCCCTTACCACTCCATTGGGCGTGTGGAAATCGGGGTCGTAGTAATCTCCCTGACCGGGCAGAACCTTCCAAAAGTCGAAGCCGGTAGGTTCATGGGCCTTTCCCTCACCGAGATGCCATTTGCCCACCATTGCGGTCTCATATCCGGCGGTCTGAAGGTGCTTTGCGACGTTGGGAAGGCGATTGTCAATGTGCGTGTCCAGGGTGGTTACACGGTTCACGTGGTTGTACGTGCCGGTGAGAATTGCCGCCCGGCTGGGGGTGCAGATCGAATTGGTGACGTAGCAGTTGTCGAAGCGCACGCCTCCTCTGTCGGATACCAGGCGGTCCAGGTTTGGGGTTTCGTTGATCCGCGAGCCGTAGGCCGATATTGCCTGGGCTGCGTGATCATCGGACATAATAAAAACGATGTTCGGTCTATCGTATGTCAAAGTTGTTACTCCTTTTCACTAAGGCGGCCACGCGCATCCGCGAGAGCCTGCACTACGACGGATACGTGTTCCGTCCGACTGTTCTGGGGAATCGCGGGCTCCGCGACGGACAGAAGGTACTGATACGCTCCCGTGGCCGAGCGGACGATGGTGACGAAACGGCGCACGCCGTTGCTGTTTCCCTCGTAATCGTACTCGACCCCGTGGGGATCAACCGACGCTATGAGCTCGAGGGCCTGCTCCGTCGAAAGCTCGCGCTTCTCCGGGCCAATGTGGAAGAAACCGGGGACCATCTCCTGCCGGACCGTGTTGATCCCAAGCTCCCGCAGGTAAAGCCTTGCCGGTGCATCCAACTCGTAGAGGGACCGCGTCGTGCCGCCCCGGGCCACCACGCGCATGGAACTCCGAGAGCAGTCACGCTTCTCGAACCAGTAGAGGTTCGGAATACGCCCCGTCAGGACCTCCGCACTCTGACCCACCTCCTCGGCGAGCGCCGCCAGGGTGGAGTCCATGGCGGCCATATGCTCCGCCGACACTGAGAGGCGGCGGGAGAAGAAGAGGTTGCTCTGATAGCGTTGGCCCAGATTGGCGAGATATCCGTCCTGAACCAGGGTGCGAAGCAGGCGCAATAGCGTTGCTTTGGTGATCGCGGTAACCTGGGCACACTCTTGCAGAGTGAAGGGCGTGTCTTCCCGGGTATTCGCGAACTCGAGTACGCGAAGAACCCGGGAAGTCGGCTCGGAGGCGCTTTTGATCTCCTGTACGTCGTTTACAGAATCGCTATCCATCTGGTCTCACTTGGCCTTTAGAATTTCACCGCTCCTGAGGTCAGCCCGGCAACGATTCGCTTCTGGAAAAATACGATGGCAACGACAATAGGAATGACCGCCACAATGACCGCAGCGGAGATCGTACCCCAGGGGAACTGGTACTCGCCCGGGAACAGAGCGATTCCTACCGGAATCGTTCGCATCATTGGGCGGGAAATCAGTACCAGTGCAATGATGAAATCGTTCCAGGCAATGATGAACGACAACAGTGCGGTGGTAACCATTCCCGGAGCGGCCAGGGGTACCATAATCCGCCATAAGGCCCCCATTCTGTTGCACCCATCAATGATCGCCGCATTTTCCAGATCTCGAGGAACCTGACCGAAGAACGCGATCATTGTCATGGTGCTCAGTGGGAGCGCCAGACTGCTATACACAAGGACCATTCCAGCGTATGAGTTTAGCAGGCCCAGCGTCCGCATGGTAGAGAACAGAGGAATGAGCCGAGCGAGGACGGGCAGCATGCCGCTGGCAAGAATGAACACCAGCACCAAATTGCGGCCACGAAACCTCAGTCGCGTCAGAGGGTAGGCCCCCAGCACCGCCAGGGTTACCGTGAGGACGGTGCTCCAGCCGGCCACCCAGAGGCTGTTCAGGAAGAACCGCCCGAAGGGGTGCAGGGTGAATACATCCACATAATGCTGCAAAGTCGGCGGGTTCGGCAGATAACGGACCGGCGAGTCGTAGAGCTGAGATGGAATCTTTAGCGACGAGAGGCCAACCCACACGACCGGGAAGAAGGAGATCGCGCACACGACAACAACCAGGCCCCAGAAGATCATCCGGCGACTGCTCTGTCTCTCCCGTCTGTTGATCATTCAGTCCCTCCCCCGGATGTAGAAGCTGTACAGGTAGATCGCACTGATCGTGATGGAGATGAGGAACATCACAATGGAAAGTGTTGATCCGTAGCCAAAACTCAGCTCCCGAAAGTTGACCTGATAGGCGTACATAGCCAGGCTGCGCGTGGAATCTCCGGGCCCACCACCGGTCAGAACGTAGATCAGATCAAACACCCGTACCGCATCATTCGTGCGGAAGATGAGAGCGACCATGAGCGCCGGCTTCACCGACGGAAAGGTAATGTGCCGGAACTGGCTCCATCCATTCGCCCCGTCCATGGCGGCCGACTCGTACAGCGAATCAGGAATGCCCTGGAGACCGGCGAGAATGAGCAGACCCATGAAGGAGCTCACTTTCCACACTGCAGTGGTAATAACTGCTGCAAATGCCGTCGTTCCGTTGCCCAGCCACGCTATACCCTGTTCGAGAAGCCCGCCCCGCACGAGGAGATCGTTGATTACTCCGTACTCGGAGTTGAACATCCACCGCCACACCATGGCGTTGATCGCCGTCGGCAGGGCCCAGGGCAGGAGGATTGCGGCGCGGATGATACCGCGCCCCGCCTTAGCGGCGTGGGCAATCAGGGCAATGACGAATCCGAAGACCGTCTGCAGGCTTACGGTCACCAGAACGAAAACGCCCGTGATTTCCAGGCTCCGCCAGAAGTCCTCCGAGCTTAGCAAGCGCGCGTAGTTCTTCAGGCCGACAAATGTGCCAAGCTCCGCAGGCCTTCGGTAGTCGACGAACTGGGTGCTCATGACGAAGGCTGAAATCAAGGGATAGATCGTTAGTACCGCGAGCACGAGAAGGACTGGTGCCAGTACGACATAGGCGAAGCGCGTCTCGTTCCAGAACCACTTGCTGATTCGTTCGGCTCTGCTGTCGGGCATCTCTTCTCTCCACTCCCCGTATCTCTGGGCAAATCGGCCCGGGTGGGGAGCCCACCCGGGCCTTCTATCTACCGTCCACCGCCTCTACTCTTGGAAAACGCTCGTCACGTTGTTGATCATGTCTTCCACTGCTTGATCGACCGGCTTCACCTCGGTTACGGCACCGTTGAGTTCCGGCTGCATCTGCCCGGAGACTTCGGTGTAGTATTCGGTAACGGGCCGCGGGAAGGTGCGCTCGAGAATGGAGAGGATCTCCTCGTAGAGGGGATTCAGCGCCCGGAAATCCTCGTCCTCATACAGCGACGCAAGAACCGGAAGCTGACTTCCCTGTTTCGCGAGGATCATCTGTGCTTCTTCGCTAACCGTCCACTCGATGAAGTCAATTGCCTCTTCTTTGTTGTCGGAGTAGGCGTTCACCGTCAACTGCCAGCCACCCAGATTGGATGTTTTCGCTCCGGCGTTTCCCTCGAAATGGGGAATCGGCGCAATACCGACGTTTCCGGCAACTTCGGACTGCTCCTCGTCCTGCAGCGATCCCCAGGCAAAGGGCCAGTTGCGCATGAAGATCGCGTTGCCCTGCTGGAAAGTTATCCTGTTGTCGTTCGGATTCGCCGTCGTGACGGAAATGGGGGCTACCTCGTACTCGTAGATCATGTCGTACATGAACTGCAGGGCCGTGCGAGCCTCTTCTCGATAGTCCGGAAAGACGTAATTGCCGTTGCCGTCGAGGACGTGACCTCCTCCTCCCTTCAGAAACTCGAGGAAGTTGATAGTTATCCCCTCAATCTGTGCCGCTTGGAAGACAAAGCCGCCGAGGTTTTCGTTCTCCTCACCGTCCAGGATGGTTTGTGCCTGTTCCACGAGTTCCGACCAGGTTTCCGGAACGTCGAAGCCGTACTTCTCAAGAAGGTCGGTCCGGTAGTACATGAGACCGGTGTCCGTGAAGAGCGGAAGACCGTGGAGCTCGCCCTTGTAGCGGTTGGCATTTACCGGGCCCTTGAGAAGTCTCGACACAGTCTGTGCCGGAATCTCGCTCTCCAGATTCTCGATCCACCCCGCTGCTGCGAATTGGGGTACCCAGATAATGTCCGTTTCGATTACATCGATGGAGCTGTCCTGGGATGCAAAGGTCGTTACGTAGCGGTCATACTGCTCGTTGGGCGTTGAAGGCAGCTCGAGCGTTTCCACCGTGACATCCGGCGTGATCTCACTATATCGCTCGGCAAGCGCCCGGATTGCTCCGCCCGGATCCAGACCATACGAGAACGTAATGGTCACATCCTCCTCTTCCCCAGATCCCTCCTGTGCTCCCCCGGCGAAAGCCGTCGACAACGGCGCCACCAGCAGAACGGCAAAGAGCACTGTGCTCACCAACGTCTTGCGTACCATACTCCCTCCTTCGGAGATGCTATTTCATATATGAAATAGCATGTTTCAATAATGACATTCTGAATCCGTTTGTAGCATCCGTCAAGGAGAACTTTTCTCTTATGGGCCGGCCCTCTTCGTGTTGCGAGAGGGAGTGCATTGCACGGAGCGCGGACACCGACCGGGAAGCGTTCGAAACTACCGGCAAAGCGGTGCGAAACGTATGTAAGAGCTTGTTGATACCGGAAGACGTAACTCACGCCACCATTGAAGAACGTCGCGTCACCGGCTACCCTCAGGCGTGGCACGACGCAACAACAATCCCGAACACATTATTGCGCGGGTCCTCGAGGACACGGGGTCAATGGCCTCGATCGAAGAGCTGCGCGCATTGCCGATTGGATCCGGTCCCTCGACCGGCGCGGGTTTGACCCCAGCGAGCTGCCGGCAGAGCCGATGACGCGGCTCGGCGAGATGAGCGGAATGCTCAACGGTGTCGTTGAGTTGCTCAACAAAACCGACGAAAGCGACCCGGAGGAGATCCGCCAATTGCACGAGATGATCAGTGAGCTCGAGCCGATCATCGACAATACAATTGAAGAGGCGGAGACGGAGCCGGCCGGCTGGGAGGTGCCGTGGATCATCGGGCCACCGGAGCCCGAGTCGGTCTTTGTCCTCACCGTGACGCTGAAAGGCATCGAACCGAGCATCTGGCGGCGCGTTCGCGTCCCGGGCAGCTGCACGCTCGACGATCTCGGGCTCGCCGCGTCCTCCCGCCTCGAGTACACCTACGACTTCGGCGACAACTGGAAACATGAGATCAAGGTTCATCGCATCGTTTCGGCCGACGCGTTTCCCGCGGAGGAGCGCCGCGCCGTCGTCTGCGTCACCGGCGCGCGGGCAGTGCCCACGGTGGAGCACTTCGCCGATGAGTTCGACCCCGAGAAATCTGACCCCGAAGAGTTCGACATTGATCGGGTGAACGCCATCTTCCGTGGAGAGCCGCAATGGTAGGGGGCACGCATGAGTGACAAGCTTCCGAGTGAGGTCGAGTGCAAGCGCGCGTCGGCAGTGCTCAACGACGTTGTCCAGCCGGCCTTCCGCTACGCGGAACGGAAGCGGCTGGTGGTCCGTCCCTTCGCGCAGTTTCACGAGAACCAGGATTGGTGGGAGGGCTTCCCCGAGGAGTGGGAGGAGAGCGTCTTGGGAATGCTCGCCGCGGCTGCGGTCTTCACCCGTCCCGAGCGGGTTGCCGCCTTCCTGCGCAGTTCGAAGAGCAATCTTCATGACGATGCCTCCGCGCTTGTGCGCCGCTGGCGCGCGCGACCGTGGGCATGGGCCTTCTTTCGGGTAGTGGAGGAGCTCGGAGACCGACGACTAGTCGTGGCGCCGGTCGGCGACGCGCCGTCGACGTGGAGCGACCCAAACGAGTGGGACGAGTTGCTCATCTACTCGCGGTCCGTTACCGAAAACTACCGGCGCGGAATGGAGCTCTTCTTCGGCCTGCTCGTGGATGCCGGCCCGGCCTTCGTGACCTACGGCGCGGCGATTCCCTTTCAGGGACTCGATGAGGCCGACGCGCTCTTCATGGCCGACGTCGTTTCCCAGGCAAGCGCCGCTCCCGGCTCCGTACCGCTCCTCGGTGTGGCGGAGCCTGATGCACCGGTGAGCGACGTTGCCGCACGCGATCCGCTGCCCTTCCTCGCCATGCTCCGCGTGAGTGAAACGCCGCCGGTACGCACGCCGCAGGGTCCTCCCGGTCGCTATGCGTCATGGCTTGACCTGCCGGAGAACGCAGACGCGTGGTCGGAGGAAGCGTGGCGGACATCCGCGGAGGCGGCGGGCGAGGTCCTCGCGGGCGCGGTCTTTGATGAAGCGGGGGGCGGCGTCGCTC
>CAYPTH010000078.1:0-6455 GCA_964413635.1 uncultured Spirochaetaceae bacterium | reverse complement strand
GCGGCGTCGCTCCGTCCCCGGGCGATCTTGTTGCACACCCTGGCGAGGGCGAAATGTCGGAGGCCAAGGCGGCCTTCCGCGAGAGCGTCCGGCCGAAGAAGGAAGCCGACTGGCTGGGCCTGCTGCGCGTCCGCCGCCTTGCTGAGAGCGCCGGGCTCCTTCGCCTCTCCGGCAAGCGCTTCGAGCCGACGGACACGGCGCTCCGCCTCGTGGACGATCCGGCGGCACTCTACCGCCACCTCCTGACCACGGCGTTTCGCACTTTCGACTGGGCCGAGCACCGGTGGTTCGAGGCGCCGCCGTATCTCCACCGGATGGCGGGCTTTCTCTTCTACGCGGCCGGAGAGCTGTGCGACGCGCGGCGCAATGACGCCGGCTGGGTGCCCGACCGGCTGCTCGTGCAACGCTTTGTCGCGGCGGTTGGGGCGGAGCAAGAGGAGAGCGCGGGAGCGCGCGCGGGACCCTTCGCATTCTCCGGGTGGCTCGGCACACTCGTGGACATCTTCTTTGCGGACTATCTGGGAACCGAGTTCGGTCTGATTGAGAGCTCCGGCAAAATGGGCGACGACGCAGAGTTCCGCACCACGCCGCTTTTCGAGGCGGTCTTCGAGCGCGGCTGACGGGTGCCCGGGGCCGTCCGCCGCCGCCCGCCTCATTTGCTGTACCTCCGCACCACGGCGTATACTCTTAGGTGCCATGCCCACCAGAGTTTCCGTTGCCGCCGATCTCGAACGAGAGCTCCTCACCGCTGCCGACTTCCTGGAGTGGCTGGAGCCGGGCCGGCACGCCGACCTCATTGACGGAGAGCTGTTCATGCACTCACCGGTTTCGGTTCGTCACGCCGATCTTCTGAACTTCCTCGATCGGCTTCTCGGCACGTACATTGACCGACACGACCTCGGCCGGCTCTACCGGGAGGCGGTGGCGGTGCGCTTGAGCGGTCGCAACGTCTTCCTGCCGGACCTGGCCTTCTACGCGACGGGCCGGGAGAAGGCGGCGCGGGAGACCTACCTCGAGGGTGCGCCGGATCTGGTGGTTGAGGTGCTCAGTCCGCGCACCGCGGAGCGCGACGTGGGACCAAAATTCGCGGAATACGAGCAGCACGGGGTGCGGGAGTACTGGATCCTCGATCCGGAGACTCTGGCACACCGTTTCTACCGCCGGGAGACGGTGGCCGATGCGGGCCCGAACGCCCCGGGTGGTGAGGAGCTCGTCGAGTTTGCCCACGGTGAAGCGCGTATCTCGTCGGCGGTGGTGTCTGGATTCTTTGTGCGCCGGGAGTGGCTCGACCCGGCAAAACTGCCGAAGATCGATGTTGCCCTCGGCGAGGTGGAAGCCGGCCGAGCCTGATCCGCACCGGGCGGGACCACTCTCGGCACCGGCGAATCCGGCCCCTTTACGAATTCTCGTTTGCAGCGACGACGGCACACGCCTCCTCATATGAGGACCACATGCCCATGCCGACGCCGCCAATGATGCCTGCGCCGACAGCAGCCTCCTCGGAGTAGGCCGGAAGGTAGGTGGGAAGGTCGAAGTGCAGCCCCGCCAGCTTCTGAAGGACGGGGTTTCGCCGCAGGGCGTTTCCGGTCAGGGATAGGCGCTCCGTGTTTTCGCGGGTCGGTTTGGGGAGCGCAAGGAAGAGCTGATGCAGCTCATTGATCATGCCCGACAGCAATCCCAGGGTAACGTGGCCAGCCGTGAAGTTCCAGGGAGTCAGATTCGATATTGCCGCCCGGGCGCGAGGGTCGGAACGCGTACCAAGAAAGCGGGTGTTCACATTCGGCATGTCTGAGTCGTCAAGCGGTGCAATTGCCCGGTCTTCGAGAGACCGCATGAGCTCCTCTGCCACCTCGTTCATGCGATCGTAGGTGACGCGGTGCAGCGCGCAGCCGCCTAAGCGCACGCACACGTCATCGAAGAAGTCCCGCAGCGTCTGATACGCTTTTCCGCCGGTAAGTGACGCGCCCACTGCCAGGTAGCCCGGCGCCGGAAACGGCCGTACATCGATGGCGGGATGGGGGCTTTCGGGGGTCTCGACGTGGACGGAAATCTGGCCGGATGTACCAAGGGACAGCACGGCGTCTCGAAAGAAGCTCTTCGCCGCGCCGAGCACCGAGGTTTGATTGTCGCCGACGCAGGTAGTTACTTGCGTGTTTGCGGAGTCTGTCCATGTGCCGAGAATGGCGCCGGCCGGGACGATCTCGGGAAGAAGCGTCGCGGGCAGGCCCGCCTCCCGCGCGCGGTCGAGGTTCCACCTTCCGTTGGCAACATCGTAGGCGCCGAAGCTATGAGCCTGACTCGCGTCCATCAAAGGACGGCTACAACCCGCAAGTGACGTTGCTACGAAATCACCGGCGGTCGCGATCGCCCGGGCGTTCGGCGGTATGTCACCGCCGGATTGTAAAACGTGATGGGTGACGAGGGCGAAGCCACTCGAAAGAGAGGCGCCGGTTCTCCGTGAGAGATGGGCTGCGTAGCTGGTCTGGGAGTCTGTCGGCGTGCCGGTTGAATCGCCGGAGGACCTGGGGAGCGGCAAATCTCCACGGCCGTCGAGCCACGTGTAGAGGGGGCTGACCGCTTGACCCCGCGCATCAAGATAGATCGGGCCGTGCATCTGGCTGCACACGCCGATTGCCTCCGGTGGCCCCAGTTCCTCCGCACACTCGCGAAGCAGCTCTCGGGCCATTCGAAGGAGCTTTTCCGGGTCCTGCAGAGACTCCCAGGGATGCTCGGTTCTAAGCTCGGCGTGGTGTTCCCTGCTCTTTCCGGCTAAGACTGTCCCGTCCCGGGTGATCGGAACGACGGCGACGGAAGTCGTGCCTACGTCCAAGCCTACTACGAATCCACCCATGCTCCTTGCTCCGTAGTCTCGATTTTCCCCGTCACGGCGAAACCGCTCGTCTCGGTTTGTTCGAGCTCTTGACGCCGACCTTGACGCTGGGATCTCCATGGTGCGCCGGCAACACCGAGGACGCTCGCACAACGAGAGACGGCTGGAGCTGAACCGAGAGCGGCGACGCTTTTGGCTGTGCCAGCCGTCGTAGCATCATCTCAACTGCCACGCTGCCGATGTCTTCACAGGGTTGACTACTCGTCGTCAGCGGAACTCGCGCCAGCCGGGAGTACCGAACGTCGTCGAATCCGATAACCCGAGTTTGCTCAGGAATTGCTACGCCAAGCGTTGTGAGTGCGTGCATGAACTCAATGGCCGTAGCGTCGTTCTGGCAGATCACGTTGGAGCTGCCACGACGGAGGCACTCCTCAACGAAGCTTGTGTCCGCCGCATTTCCCCGGTGTATCCACTCCTTCTCCGGGGTAATACCGTGGTGCAGGAGGGCGAGTTGATAGCCGTAGATTCGTTCGGGTACCGTACTGTGCGAGTAGGGCCGAACGACAAAGTCAACGCGCTCGGCGCCCTGGGAAAGGTAGTGCTTGGTCGCCTCATAGGCGGTCCGCACGTTGTCGATGCCCACCAGGTCGTAGCGGCTGCGTTGAGGGAAGACGCAAATGTCACTGTCAATCAGCACAATGGTGACGCCGGCCTCTTCGAGATGCTCGACAACCGTGCGATTCGCGGTTTCTGCCGCCTCGAAGTACTCGAGGGGTACCAGGAACACGCCGTCAATTCCGGACTCGACGAAACGCTCCGCCGCCGTCACGTAGAAACTGGCGCTGGCCTCAGCATCTCCTTCTCCCGGGGTGCTCCACAGCAGATTGAAGTTGTTCTGATGGGATAAGGAAGCAATCCGACCGGAGATGGGCTCGAAGACCTCTCCGAGCTTGGGGGATAGAAGCCCAAACGTCTTTCTTTGCAAGGACGAAACGGTTTGCCGGTCAATCGTGACAAAGGTGCCCGAACCGGGGCGGCGTACGACGTACCCCTCACGTACAAGCTCAGCCAGGGCGCTGGCGACTGTCGGTCGTGACACCGCATACCGCGCGGCCAGCTGAGTTTCCGAGGGAAGGCGGGTCCCATCCGGATAGTCGCCGGCTTCAATCATGTCGCGAAGCGCTGTATATACATGTCGTGTTTTCGATTTCACCTGAAATTCGCCTCAACGAATACTATAACTGAAGTAGTTCTGTAACACAATAATGACTAATCAATAGTTGTTTTACTTGACAGTTTGCGAACTTATGGTAAGGTAAATATGAAGTTATGTGTAAGTGTTTTGGCTTGCTAAAGCCAACAAGGAGGAAACTATGAAACGCTCTTTTCGTGCAGTTGCGATAGCTATCGCACTTCTGCTTGTAGCTGGACTCCCGGTCTTCGCCGGAGGACAAGGCGAGGCGGCGGACCAGGAAGTAACCATCAGCCTCGCTCTGCCGAACAACCCGATCTCCCAGGGTCTTGCCGGCCTTGCGGAAGAGTACTACGAGGCAGAGGGCGTAACGGTGCAGATCTCCGTTCTCCCGGAGAACGACCTGCGCTCCCGTCTGCTCACGGAGGCCTCAACGGGAGGCACGACCTACGACATGTTCGTCTTCGGTCCCTACGAAGCGCTGAACTGGGCAAAGTTCGGCTGGCTCGAGAACCTGGAGCCCTTCTTCGACGCGCTCCCGGAAGATCGGCTGGCCGAGTACGACCGGGATGACCTAATTCCGGCCATGGTCGAATCTCTCTCAATGGAGGGCGATGCCTACGCGCTGCCCTTCTACGGTGAGAGCGCCTTCGTCATGTATAACGAAGAGCTCTTCGAGGCCAACGGTCTCACCATGCCGGAGCAGCCGACCTGGGACCAGCTCTACGACTTCGCGACCACGATCCACGACGAAGAGGAAGGGATCGTCGGCATGACCATGCGCGGTGCTCCCGGCTGGGGCATGGTCGGCGCACCCTTCGTCCCCATGGTAAATGCCTACGGCGGACGCTTCTACGACATGGATTGGAACGCAACGGTCGACACGCCGGAACAGAGGGAAGCCTGGCAGATGTTCAAGCGCATCCTTGTCGATGCGGGTCAGGAAGACATTGTCTCCTACACCTACAACGAGGCTATCGCGCTCATGCAGTCGGGGAATGCGGGTATCTACTTCGACGCTACCTCGATCGCTCCGCCCCTCGAGTCCGCAGAGTCTGAGATTGCCGGCAACGTAGGCTACGCCCTACCGCCTCGAGGCCCCGAGCACGTGTCTCAGTGGCTGTGGAACTGGGCCTTCGGCATCAACCCGGAAACGACGCAGGCCAAGAAGGAAGCGGTCTTTGATTTCATGCTCTGGGCGACCTCGAAGGATTACATCGAGCTCTCCTACCAGGAGGATTCGACCGGTGCAATTACGCCTCCGGCATCTCGCTCCTCCACCTATGAGCTTGAAGGCTACGCCGACGTACCGTACGCGGACATTACCCTCGAGACCCTCGAACAGACCGAGTTCGACAACCCGACGGTTGATCCGGTTCCGTACCAGGGGCTGCAGTACATTGCTATCCCTGAGTTTACGGACCTCGGTGATAGCATGACCGAGTGGCTTGCCGCCTACATTGTCGGAGACATGTCTCTTGATGAGGCGATTCGCCTTACCCAGGAAGCCTTTGACCAGGCCGCTATTGATGGTGGTTATCGCTAGACGATTTGGTCCATGAAGAGATCGTGGACAGGAAGCCCTCGGTGCTTTCACCGGGGGCTTCCATTTCTGTTTTGAATACATCATCATCCCAACGAAATCGAAACGGATCGGTAGGAGTGCCATGAACCCAAGAAAGGTACGAGCGGGTCGGAAGTACTATCTCCCGGCTGCTCTCATTGTGGGACTGATGACTCAGGTCCCGTTTCTCCTGACACTCGCATACTCCACGTTACGCTGGAATCTGGCCCGTCCGGATCTGCCGACTGAGTTCAGGGGCTTCGAGAACTTCGTATACTTTCTCTCCTTCGATAACTGGTCGCAGCTTCCGATCTTTTACCAGGTTTTGTGGCAGACGGTGATCATGACCGGTGTCACGCTGGTTCTATGCACCGCACTCGGGTTTCTTCTTTCCCTGCTACTCGACAACGACATTCCCGGTGTCAATATTGCGAGAACGCTCATTCTCGGACCCTTTTTTGTCATGTCCACCGCAGCAGGAGTCGTCTGGCGGGCGACGATCTTCAGCAGTCGCTTCGGTTGGTACGGCGTGCTCTCTCAGACCTTCGGGTTGCCCCGGGTCGATTTCCTCAGCGAGTATCCCATGGCCGTCGTGATTGCCCTATTTGTCTGGCAATGGCTACCCTTTTTCGTCCTGGTCACACTCGGGGGCTTGCAAGGCATATCGGAAGACGTCATGGACAGCACGAAGATCGACGGCTGTAACTGGTTCCAGAGCACCTTCCTTATCAAGTTGCCACTGGTGCAGAACCATCTGAACGTTGCGATCATGCTGGGGCTGGTCTTCATCATCAAAGAGTTCGCTATTATCATTACGACCACCGGCGGCGGCCCCGGTACGAAGTCATACAATCTTCCCTTCCTCGTAT
>CAYPTH010000077.1:10111-15194 GCA_964413635.1 uncultured Spirochaetaceae bacterium | reverse complement strand
TTGGTGGCAATCATTGTCATTGGCACGGTAGTCGTTGCCTTCTTCTTTCTCCGCATGAACGTCGTGCGGCCCCTCATGGCCCTGCAGCGGAGGTTGGACGATATTTCGGGGAGCGAGGGAGATCTCACCGACCGGGTCGATGTCCGGTCAAAGGATGAGATTGGCAAGATCGCGAGCAGCTTTAACGACTTCTCCGAGCGCATTCGGGAGATCGTCGCTACCATGAAGGAGGCGACGGAGACCAGTGCGGCCTTGGGGCGTGACCTGGCGCAGTCGAGTAAGAGCGCCGCGGGGTCAATCGACAACATCTCCACATCCGTTGAGTCCACGCAGCAGCGAGTCGAAACCCTGAACGGCGAGATTCAAGAGTCCGCCACGGCCATGAATCAAATATCGAGCTCCATTTCGACCTTGGCCCGGTCGGTGGAGAATCAAGCGTCCTCTGTATCCGACGCCGTTTCCGCAGTCGAGGAGATGAACGCCTCAATCGAGAACCTGGTCCGGATCGCCGGTGAGAAGCAGGAGCTCTCCAACAATCTCCTGGATACCGCCCAGACGGGCTACGAAAAAATGAACGATTCAGTGGAGGCCATTGGCGGCATTGAAGCGTCGACCAATGAGATCTTGGGCATGATCGATGTCATCGATAATATCGCAGGCCAGACCAACTTGCTCTCCATGAACGCTGCCATTGAGGCCGCTCACGCCGGTGAGGCGGGAAAGGGCTTTGCCGTTGTAGCGGAGGAGATTCGCAACCTGGCCGAGCAGACCGCCGAGAACTCGAAGTCCATCAATGCCACCCTGAAAGCTGAGGTCGAGAAGATCTCTTTCGCCGGCGAGATGAATCGCGCCGCCGGGCAGTCCTTCGAAAACATTGTTGGAGACATTCGCCAGGTGGCACAGGCAATGGGCGAGATCGTGGCCGCCATGAACGAGCAGTCCGTGGCGAGCTCGGAGATCCTCCACTCACTCCAGACCATTGACGACCTGTCGTCTCAGGTCACCGGGGCCTCGAAGGAGATCGACAGCTCGAGCGAGAGCATCAACCGTAGCCTCGACACCGTTTCGAACGCGTCCACGGATGTCCGTGAGCAGATGACCACCGTCACCTCGGAACTCTCCCGCATTCACGAGATCGTCACCGAGACTGCGGAGCACGGCGAGGAGAACGTGCAGAACCTCACCGCCCTGTTGGATCAGCTCAACCGGTTCCGGACCTAAACCCCGTTTCCCCGGTCGGTCGCAGAGCCTAACTGATCAAGCCCGCGATCCGATCATCCAGCTCCTTCTGATCGGCGGCAAATGAAGCCAGGCCTGCCAGGTTGAGAAGCGTGTCGACGGCGACCTCTCCGGCGCGGATGCGGTGCTTCCAAAAGCTGTGGTCGGGGATCTTGCCGTCGTCGGCAATGCGCTGATTGTCCGCGGACGACAGGGGTGGGAACATGTCGGCAAGGCCCATTTTGCGGGCGCGTTCCGCCAACTCGTCACCGGTGCGCGGCGTGTCGGCGTCGCAGCTGTGGGCGAAGTCGCGGACTGCGTCGGCTACCTCCCAGAGCTTGTCGATGTGGACTTCCACAGGCTCGACGCCGGACTTCAGACTCACGGGGTAGTCCGTCTCGACCTGATTCTCGAAGGAGATCGAACCCGTGCCGTGAGCTTCTGCCGCCACCTTCGTGGGCATGGTGAAGACATCGACACCGGCGAGCTTCTCCGCCTGCGACGCGTCTCGCATGCTCGCGGCAATCTGGCGAGTGGGAACGTCGCGGTGAGCGGTGAGCTCCCGTATGATCCGTTGAGAGCTGATTGTCGCCTTCTCCCCGACGTTCACCCCGTCGCCGAGATCGTGGTCCTTTACATATGAGCTCAGGCGGCCAAGGAAGACGTTGCAGTAATTCGGCTTCGCCACGACCGAGACGATCGCGTTCTGCCGAGCGGAGAACTCGAGGGTGAAGTTGACCGGAATTCCGAGCTCACGAAGCTTGCGCGCCCCGAGCAGGCCGGTCGCGGTCAGGGGCACCTTCACAATGAACTTGTTCGGCTCGATCTCGTGAAAGCGACGTCCGTAGTGAACAATGCCGTCCAGGTCGTCGGCGAGGGCGGTGTGAAGCTCGACGCTCACCTTACCGCCGAAGGTCTGCACGAGACGGAGGCCGTGGCGCGCATTCAAGATGAAGGCAATCTCCTGGACTCGCTGTTCTTTGTCGACGCCGTCGAGGAGACGATCCGCTTTGGGAATGAAGTCATCATAGATTCCCTTCTGGATCTCCTTGTTGAGGAGGGTGTTGTTCGTTGTGAGGGCGCTCATCTCGGCGGTCCAGTTCTCTCGGGCCGCGTCGATATCGCCGGTGTCCAACCAGATCTCCGTTCCCGCATCCCGAAGTTGCTGCCAGAATGGATCCGCAGCACCGGTGAACTCGTGTCTTTCGGTATCGATACCCTCGAGCACGAAGTCCCGTATTCTTGCTACCGCGTTATCACTGAGAAATGTCACGAAGTCCTCCTTGCCGGATCACTATACGGTAGCGTGGATACGCGCTTCAAGGGAGGGAAAGCGCCAGCTCCTGCATGTTCCCGCCCGGCGCGGCTGCATCCGTCTTTGAAATTCGAAAGGTCTTCGAGGCGAGGTCGGCTTCCAGGATGGCCAGATGGCCCTCGTATTCACGCCGAACCCGCAAGAGCTGCGGTTCCGGCGTTTCCACCGTCATGCTTCCCGAAACTGCAAATGCGGGATGTGTCGCCCGGAAGCGAAGGAGTGCAAGTAAGCGCTGCACGACCGGTCTCTCGAGGGCGACTTCAATCTCCCGGAGCCCGTAATTGTGCCGATTGATGTTCCGCCCGAGCTTGGTCCGCTCGACTAATTCTACATCGTTCGTACCGGCGAGGAGCCCAACGTAGTAGACCTGGGGGATTCCCGGAGCGAAACACTGAACGGCGCGGGCTAAGAGGTAGGCTGCATCGTCCTCGCCCAAGGCCGAGTAGTAGGTGCAGTTGATCTGATAGATATCCAGGTTCCCGTACTCCGCCTTGTTGTAGCGCTTCTTCACGTTGGCTCCGTGAGTGAATAGATCCTCTTTGGCCTGGTGAATCTCCTCCTCACCTAGCAGGTCGACGACGTCCACCACGCCAATCCCGTCGTGCGTGTCGAGGGTGGTGAATTGGTGTCGGGGAGCTCGACGGAGCCACTCCGCAACGCGCGTGCTCGTGCCGCGGTAGAGGGCGTGGATGAGGAGCATGGGCAGCGCGAAGTCGTAGGTCCAGTAGCCGTGCTCGGCGAGCTTGTGTTGGTAGCTGTAGTGCTCATGAACTTCGGGTAGAAGCGTTATACCGAGGGGCTCGGCGACGCCGCGGAGGTAGTCGAGGAACTCCCAGATTTCCGGTTCTTCGAAGAAGCACGCGGTTCCGGCCTTCTTCGTCGTGTAGGCAATGGCATCCAGCCGGAGGATCGAGGCGCCGTTGCGCGCCAGCACCTCGAGAAATGTTCGCACGACCTGACGCGTCTTCTGCGCGCGGAGATCCAGATCGATCTGTTCCTCTGAGAAGGTGCACCAGAGAAGCTCGGTGGTGCCGTCAGGAAAGCGCAGCTCCAGAAATGGGTCCTCCGGTTTGCGCTTGTAGATCCGGCTGCGGTCTTTCTCCGGTACTGTAGCGGCGGGCCAAATCTTACGGATGGGCAGAAACAAGTCGCAATAGGCGGAGTCATCCTTGAGACTCCAATAGTCTACGAAGTACTTCGATTGCCGGGAGATGTGATTCACCATGAAATCGAGGGTGAGCTCGTAGTCCTCGGCGAGGGCGTAGAGGTCCGTCCACCGGCCAAAGCGAGGATCGATCTCGTAGTAGCTCGTCGGCGCGAACCCGCGATCGGCGGAGGAGGGAAAGGGCGGTAGAACATGAATGCCGCCGAAGACTCCGGAGAAGTGTTCCTCGAGGATTCGCCGGAGCGCCGGTAGATCACCGCCGAGTCCGTCTGGATATGTGATGAGGTGGGGAGCATTACGCGGCATGGAAAGCGAACCTCAGGCTCGCATTATCGCACGCCACCGGGCGGCGGGCAACTCGCCCTTGTGGTACCGTGTGGCACCGTGTGCCGCGGCGGCGGGGGCTGCCCCGCGCGGCGGCCGCTGTCTTACTGCGCCATCCCGTGCGCGGCCCATTGCAGTGCCGGCGCAAGGTGGCGCCCAATACCGACGATGTGCGGCGAGGTGATCGCGGATAGGAGGTCGTTATAAATCTCGAAGCGGTGAGTAATCCCGGTGGCAGTGAGGGCGCGATGGACGCGACGTCCCGGCTCGGCGAAGCCGTACTCATCACCTTCGTGACAGTTGATCAACACCTGGGTACGAGCCAGGGCGTCGGGGCGCTCTCGAATGAGGCGACTCACGTCCCACTGCGCCCACCGATCCCACGCCACGGGATCGTAGTCGATGGTCGTTCCATGTTCGTCCTTGCGTAGTGTCGGTAGCAGGGGTTTGTCCCGGGAATACACCATGTCGCAGCTGTCCAAGATGTCCTCAATGAGCTCCCGCCCCTCCTGTGCGGCTGCGGCGGTACCGGCAAGGAGGCGGCGAAGCGGCACGACCATCCGGTGCTCAATGACGTCCAGGCAGCATACGGCGGGGCTCAAGGCCGCGATATGGCCGAAGGTCTCCGGATGCAGGATGCCACCGACTAGGGCGCCGTAACCGCCCATTGAGCCGCCGACCAGCGCCCGGTAGGCACGGTTGGGCAGCGTCGGAAACTCGGCATCCACATAGGAGACGAGATCGCGGAAAATGGCCGATCCATGCCGACCTGTGTACGGCGAGTCGGCGTAGAGGCTGCCCTTCCACATGCTCGTGCCATCGGGATTCCGCCGGCCGTGATTCTGCCGCATTGGGAGGCTTCCGTCGGGTTGCACCAACATGAATGGCGGCATGGCACCGGCGTGCATTGCGGCCTCGAGACGCTCAAAGGTCACGAGCTTGCGAAAGAAGAGGGCCAAGAGCAGGCGGATGCGCAGTGGGTTCTTCCGGAGGTCGGCATTGGATCCAATAGTCGGCGGGTCCAAGGAAGCGCCGTAGCCGTGGAGGAAGTACACCGTCGG
>CAYPTH010000077.1:0-10011 GCA_964413635.1 uncultured Spirochaetaceae bacterium | reverse complement strand
CAATAGTCGGCGGGTCCAAGGAAGCGCCGTAGCCGTGGAGGAAGTACACCGTCGGGAAACGTCCGTCGTGACGCGCGTGGTCTTTCCCTACGTCGGGCACAAAGATAACTACGTCGCGTTCCGGCGACATACGGAGGGGATTGCCCTCTAAGCTCTCGAGATGCACGCGCCGCCGATACACCTGCATATGCGGCGAGTATGCCACGGCACCTTTGCCTATGTCGCGCAATTTGATAGTTTCCTAGTCAACTGTGGAACAAAACGACGAGTACCGCGCCCTGTCGCGACGCATCAGCAAGAAAATCGACAAGGCGGTCTTCAAATACGATCTCATTCAGAGTGGGGACAAGATCCTGGTCGCCGCCTCCGGCGGAAAGGACTCTCTCTCCCTTCTGCGCCAACTCAGCCTCAAACAGCCGCGGTTCTCCCGCCGCTTCGAGCTGGCGGCGGCGCATGTAGAGACCGAGTTTTCCAACCCGGCGGCGATCAACCGTCTGGAAGAGCTCTGCGGGGAGTGGGGTGTGCCCTTTCACCGCATCCGCATCAACATTGCCGAGCGCATTCAGCCGGGAAAAACCATGAGCTGCTACTGGTGCTCGACGCAGCGCCGTACCGAGCTCCTTCAGTTCGCCGAGGCAAACGGCTTCACGAAGATAGCCCTGGGTCACCACATGGACGACATCTTGGAGACCTTCTTCATGAATCTGACCCACAAGGGAGAGCTCTCCACCATGCTCCCGAAGATGAACTACGACCGCTACCGGCAGTCGGTGATTCGGCCCCTCGCCTGGGTGAGCGAGGAGGAGCTCGTTGCCTATACGAACGGGATGGAGCAGGACATTGTGGTGTGCCAGTGCGGCTTTGACGCGACGTCGCAGCGACACCGCATCCGGCCGATTATCGACCACATTACCGAAAGCGAAGGCGAGAAGGTGCGCGAGCGGATCATGGACGCCATGCACAACCCACGCCTGCGCTATCTGATCTTAGAGGAGACCTACGCGCCGGGCGCGCCGGGCGCGCCGGACGCGCCACCGAATGGATGACCTTCCCGCAAGCTGTTGAGGAGTATTGGAGAGCCCCATCTCCACAGACCCTGGACAGGCTATCCCGCGATCTCTGCCGTCAGATGACCGTGCGCGAACGGGTCAAGATGCTGAGCGGGAGCTATCTCGCTTTCGCGTCGCGGGTGATCTTCGGTGCGATCTTCAAGGGATCGATATTCTATCTGCCCTTTCATGGCGGAGGCTGTCGCCGTCTGGGCGTGCCGAAAATCAGGTTTTCCGACGGGCCGAAGGGGGCTGTGACCGGTCACGGCACCTGCTTCCCCGCCGCCATCATGCGCGGAGCCACCTTCGATGTGGATCTCGAGGAGCGTGTGGGTACCGCCATTGCGCGGGAGGTGATCGCGGCGGGCGGCAACTTCTTCGCCGGGATCTGCATCAACCTTGTCCGAAACCCTCGCGGCGGCCGGAGCCAGGAGTCGTACGGAGAGGACCCGCACTTGCTCGGGCGAATGGGGGCGACCCTGGTTTCCTCCGTTCAGGGAGAGGGACTGATTGCCTGCCCAAAGCACTTCGCGTTGAACAGCATTGAAAACCTTCGCTTCCTGGTAAGCTCGAATGCGGATGAGCGCGCCCTCCGGGAGATCTACCTTCCCCAATTCAAGAGCTGCATTGACGCGGGCGCGCGCTCCATCATGAGCGCATACAACAAGGTGAACGGGGTCTATTGCGCGGAGAACCGAAGCTTGCTGCACGACATCCTTCGTAGCGAGTGGGGCTTCGACGGCTTCGTCATGTCGGACTTCTTGTGGGGCGTTCACGACACCGCCGGAGCCTTGAAGGCCGGCCTCGACTGCGAGATGCCGGTTCCCCGCCACTATCGGCCGGCCAAGCTTCGCAGGCTTCTGCGCCGCGGAACGGTGCAGGTACATGAAATTGATCGCGCGGTTGCACACATACTTCGAGCCCTGATTCTCCTGCCGCCGCGCATCTCGCCACAATCGAAGGCAGTTGTCAGGTCCGCAGACCACCTGAGCCTCGCCGAAGAGGCCGCGACGAAGGGTATGGTGCTGCTCAAGAACCGCAACGCCGTTCTGCCCCTCGACTCCGCGAGACCGATTGCGGTGGTGGGCCCTTACGCAAACACCGTGAATGTCGGGGATACCGGGAGTAGCAAGGTCCGTGTCGGCAAGGACGGGGTGACCGCTTTCGCCGGCCTTCGTGCCAGGTTTGAGCGGGTCCGGCTCTACCAGGGGGCGAAGGTGCGCAAGGCGCTCGCTGCAGCGGCGGAGGCGGATACCGTTATTGCCTGCATTGGATGCGACCGGCGCGACGAAGGTGAGTTCCTCATCAATGTCGGCGAAAGGATGTCCGCGAAGCCGAAGCGGGCAATCGGCGGGGACCGGGAGACGCTGGCCCTCAAGCCCGACCACCTCGAGCTGCTGAAGGCACTGAAGAAGGCGGGCAAGCGGGTCGTGGCCGTCCTGTTCACCGGCGGCGTGGTGTTGACCGAAGAGCTCGAGCCCTACACAGATGCGATAATTATGGCGTACTACGGCGGTGTGCGTTTTGGGACTGCTCTTGCCCGACTGCTCAGCGGAGAGGTGAGCTTCAGCGGCAAGCTCCCGGTTTCCATTGCCCGGAGGGAGGAGGACTATCCAGCCTTCCTCGAGATCGGTCGGCGGCCATACGAGATCGAATACGGGTATTACAACGGCTACTACCTTTTCGACAGAGACGGGGTCGAGGCGGCCTACCCCTTCGGGTTTGGTCTGAGCTACACGACCTTCTCAATTGAGAACGTCTCTGCCGCCCCTCGTGAAGACGGAGGCATTTCCGTCTTCGCTGAGGTGAAGAACACCGGCGACACCCCCGCCGCCGAAGTCGTGCAGGTCTACGTCGGCTCGGAGGGCGGGGGCGACCACCGCCCCCTCAAGATGCTCCGCGGCTTCGAGCGTCTCGAGCTGGCGCCGGGCACGTCGGCGAGGGTCCGCATTGAGGTGGAACCTGCGGATCTGGCCTTCTACGACCCCACAAGCCGTCAGTGGAGCTTGGATCCATCCTACACGGTGTTTGTGGGAAACAGCAGCCGCGACGCCATGAGCCGACCGGTGCGGCTTTAGAACATGACGCCCAGGCTGCCGCCGCCGACCAGGTAGAAGTCGTTGACCGCAGCGAGCTCTCCGGCAAGGACGCCGGAGACAAAGACGCTGCTACCCGGAATAATGACGCGCCCCTCCAGGGCGGCTTGCATTGGCAGGTCGATGCCAAAGCCCTCGCCGAAGGGCATGCTCCGAAGCGCAGCGGAGGCTCCAACACTCCAGCCGGGCCGCTCATACATGGCGCCGATTCGGGCGTAGGCCCAGGCGTCCCAGCCGCTTCCGGCTCCCGCCGCATCCGCCTCCGAGTATACGGGGCGCGCCGGAGAGGCGAGAAGCTCCGGAGTAATGACCAGTTTTGCCGATCCGCCGACCGCTATCGGCGCCGAGAGTGCTATCCCGGGAAAGTTCGTGAGCGTGTCGGGACTGTTTACATCGTCTCGACCGCCGGCGCCCTGGACGGTGCCGCGAAGGGCAACAGCCGCGGCCACGGGAGCCGGGCCTGCCGTGCCGGTCTGCAGAAGCTGCCGTTTCACGGATGCGCTTGCAAACCACCGCGGCTGCTCCCCTGAAGTGAGGGAGACGGCGCCTCCCTCAACGGCCAGCTCCGTCTTGGGCGCTACCCCAATGCGGAGCGCGGCAAAGGCGGGAATGCGGCCAATCCCTGCACCGCCCACAGTCGTGCGGTGCCCGAGCACCGTAGCGTCGATCTGCCACGCCCCGGTGGGCAGGGCGTCGGGTAAGCCGGCATAGGCGAGCCCCGCAACGCCGCTTATGAGGCCGCGGTAGCGGAGCACCACCGACGAATCAACGGTTACCGGGACGCTCTCTTCGTCGCTCCCGTCGAAGCCGGCGCCGCTTGCGCGGACGACGGCGAAGTAGGTTCCGTCAGGCGCGGTTTCTGAACCGCTGCCGGCGCCGTCTCCCGCGGCGCTCACACTTCCATCCCAGACGACCCGCTGATCCGGATCGGAGAAGCGGTCGAGAGACTTCCGGTAGACCACCTCGCCGTCGGCGTCTTCAACGCGCAGCGTTCCGCGTCCCGGCGTCGTGACGCTGAAGCGGATCGCGGCGGTCCCCAGGGCGCCTGCGTTGGCGGGGGAGAAGCGCTCTCGCGAGACGGAAATCTCGGTGATTTCGAATCGCAGTGCGGTGAGCTCAACGTCCACGGAGGTGGTTTCCATTTCGTGTATGGTCACCCGTCGCCGAAATGACTCGTATCCGAAGCGACTCACCTCCACTTCGTAGCTCCCAATGGGTAGCTCGTAGGTCCCACCCGTCGAGTCCACGGCGACCGAAGACGCGGACGACCCATCTATCCGCACCACGGCGCCGTCCAGCTCGCCTGAGAGAGCCAGCTTTCCGGTTATCGGTTGCAGCTCAATGGCAATATCGATGTTCGATTCTTCGCCGACACGGATCGTCTGGGTGACCGAGACGTAGCCCTCCGCCTCAACCCGCAGCGTGTACCGACCGGGATCCAGGGTGGACACAGTGAGAGGTGCCTCCCCCATGTAGCGGTCATTGAGGAACACGACCGCATCCACCGGCGTCGCGGACAGCCTCAGCGCGTCTTCGGGCTCATCCTCTCGGTCGTCCGCTTCGGATCCAACGGCTTCGCCGTCAGTCGACTCCTCCGACTCTCCCCGTTCGACGCGAACCACCTCCGAGCCCAGTGAGCCGCTTTGGGTCGCGCAGCTTGCAAGGAAGAGCAAGCCGCTTACGACCGCCGGAATTGCCGCGATTGCCGCAATATGTCCCCTGCGACGCCTGTGAAGCTTCATTGTATGCGCCCTCTCTTTGTCCCAAGGTACAACGGGTGGTGCCATCTTCCCAAGCGCTGCGAAGGCCGTGGCTTACACGACGATCAGCTCCAAGCCGCGTTCCCGGATCCCGTCGGCGTAGGCTGCCGGTATTCCGGCGTCGGTCACGACCGTGTCGAAGTCGCCAATGTCGGCAAAGAGCGCGGGTTGGACCCACCCAAACTTTGAAGAATCGACCACCAGGACCTTTGATAGCGATGAAGCCAAGGCGGCCTGTTTGGGCTCTACCTCGTAGGCGTTGAGGCAGGTCACGCCCAGGTCGAAGCTGACTCCCGCCGCCGAAATGAAGGCCTTGCTAGCTCGTTTGCGGCGAATGAGCTCGATTGCTTCGGGGCTCGTCATCATCCGTGTGTTCGGATGGAAGTAACCGCCGGGAAAGATGACATCGACACGCTCCATGTCGACGACGGTGAGCAGAACGTTCAAGCTGAAGCAGATGACGGTGAGGGGCACGTCCCGGGGCAGTCCCTTGGCGACGTACTCCGTCGTCGTCCCGGAGTCGATGAGGACGACCTCGCTCTCGGCTACGAGGGCGGCGGCGCCGGCGCCGATGCGCGACTTCTCGTCGACGTGCTTGGTTCCCGCCGAGACCAGGGAGTAGCGCTCCGGTCCGGACGTGGGCGCTCCGGTGTAGAAGACGCCGCCGTGAACGGCGCGGACCGTGCCCTCCTCCTCGAGCTCTGCTACGTCGCGCCGGACGGTCATGTGCGAGACGTCGAGGTGGTCGGCGAGCTCCCGAATGCTGCAGCCGCTTCGCACGCGCAGGAGTCGGGTGATCTCTCGGAGTCGATCTTCTCTGCTCAATTGCTTGACACCTCTCCCAGGTCGTGAAACAATTGTACCGCGATTTGTGAAACATCGAAAGTAGAATGTGAAAAGTAGATGGCGGGCGGTGCCGTCGTCGCGGCGACCGCCGACCCTCATGGGAGGTATCGATGCGAAGCGGAATTGAGCTTCGGACGTACGTGTTTCTGGACTCACTGCAGTTGCAGATGGCATCGTTCATAGCGACCATATCCAAGGGCTACTTTCCCGTGGCGGGGCAGGCGTGCTCCATCCTGGAAATCTCCCCGGGGATCGAAATCAACAGGCTCACCGACATCGCCCTCAAGGCGACCAACGTGACGCCGGGCATTCAGATCGTTGAGCGCCTCTTCGGTCTCTTAGAGGTGCACTCGGACTCCCAGGCGGATGCGCGGCAGGCCGGCGAGTCGGTGCTCAAGGAGCTCGGCGCGGCTGAAGAAGACCGCATGAAACCGGCCATCCTCACGAGCCAGCTGATCAAGAACATCTCCGACCACCACGCCCAGCTCATCAACAAGACGCGCTACGGCAACATGGTCCTTCGGGGGGACACGCTCTACGTCCTCGAGCTCGAGCCCGCCGGATACGCCTACTACGCCGCCAACGAGGCGGAGAAGGCGTCCCACATCAATATCATCAATGTCATTGGCTACGGGCGCTACGGTCGGGTCTACATTGCCGGTCCGGAGTCGGAAGTAGTTGTGAGTAAGGAAATCGTCGAATCCCGGGTAGACGCCCTCAAAGGGCGCGACGCCTCGGGACAATCGGAATAACCCAAAGGGGAGTACGACATGGCTGAAGTCTTTGAGAATGCCCTGGGCATGATCGAGTGCCGCGGATTCGCGGCGGTTGTCGAGGCTGCGGACGCAATGGTCAAGGCCGCAAAGGTCGAGCTGGTCCAATACGAGAAGACCGGCGGTGGCTACGTGACGGCCGTCGTTCGTGGCGATGTGGCTGCAGTCCGCGCCGCGGTGGACGCCGGTGGCCGCGCGGCGGAGCGCGTTGGTGAGGTGGTCTCCACGCACATCATCCCGCGACCCCACGGCAACGTGGACGAGGTTCTGCCGCTGGGACGTGACGGCGCTGCGGCAAAGAAGTAAGCAATGGTACTTGGACGCGTCGCCGGCACGGTAGTGTCCACCAACAAGGAAGAACGTCTCGAGGGGATCCGCTTTCTCTTGGTCGAGAAGGTGGACCCCGCCACCATGGACGGCAGCAAGAGCTACGTGGTGGCCATGGACGCGGTGGGCGCCGGGATCGGAGAGGTGGTCTTCTACGTCTCCGGCTCGAGCTCTCGCCTCACCGCCGTGACCGAAGGGAAGCCCTCCGACGCGACCATTACCGCCATTGTCGACAGCGTCGAGCTCGGCGGGAAGACCGTCTTCCGGAAGGAGTAGGCCGTGACGCTTGCACGGGTGGTCGGTACCGTCGTTGCCTCTACGGTGGATGACGGGGTGAACCGACCGAAGTACCTGCTGGTTGAGCCGGCGGACCAAACGGGGGCGGTGCCCTCCGACGCGTCGTCCGCCAACGAGGCGGTGGGGTCTTCCTCGCGCGGCGGCGGCAAGGCCGCGGGCGGCTCCCAGATCATTGCCCTCGACGTCGTCGGCGCCGGGCCTGGGGAGCTCGTTGTCCTATCGCAAGGGAGCTCCGCCCGGCAGACGCCGGAGACCGACAAGACCGCCATTGACGCGGTGATTGCCGGAATCGTCGACGCGGTGGACGTCGGTGGCAAGACCACGTACCGGAAGTGACGCAACGCCCATGATCACGCAAGAGAACGTGACAGTACTTGGTGGACTCGAGCTCGACAGCGTCGCCGCCGGCGTCCAGGTCTTGGACGCCGTGGTGAAAGCTGCGCCCCTCGAGATCATTGACGCTCGCACGGTGTGTCCGGGGAAGTACCTGATCCTGGTGACCGGAAGCGAGGCGTCGGTGGAGGCGGGCCTGGCGGCGGGGAGCGAGATCCGATCCGACTGTCTGCTCGACCGTATCTATCTCCCCAACCTCCACGAAGGCGTGGTTGCGGCTCTCGACAACTCTGCGGCCTCCGAGTCGCGCGTCAGCGAGTTGGAGCTCGATGCGGTCGGGGTCCTCGAGTCCTACACCTCCTTCGGGATCATTGAAGCGGCGGATCGGATCGCTAAGGCGGCGGACGTTTCTCTCCTCCACATCCGGATCGGAGACGAGATGGGCGGCAAGGCATCGGTGAAGCTCCTCGGGCCGGTCTCGGAGGTCGAGGTCGCCGTTGCCGCCGGGGTCGAGGTGCTTCAAGCCAAGGGCGTGTTCTGCAAGCAGGTGATCATCCCCCGGCCCGACGAGCAGATCCGTCGATTCCTCACGAGAGGCTAGTCTATGCAGGTCGATGAACAGAAGGTTCGCGAAATCATTCAAGAGACGCTGCAGGAGCTCATGACGGATGGCGGCCAGTCAGCCACCTCGGGCGAAGCGTACAAGACCATGACCGCCGCCATCTCCGCGGCAAAGGCGGGCTTTCGCGCGTTTGGGCAGGTCTCCCTGGAAACGCGCCGTGCAATGATCGCGCGGATGCGCGAGGCTCTCCTGTCCAAGATCGATACCATTTCCGAGCTCGCCGTCCAAGAGACCGGCCTCGGGCGTGTGGAGGACAAGAAGGTCAAGAACCGCCTCGCCACCGAGAAGACCCCCGGCGTCGAGGACATCGAGCCTTCCGCCTACACCGACGACGACGGACTGACGTTGATAGAGAGGGCGCCCTACGGCGTCATCGGCGCCATTACGCCGAGCACCAACCCCACGGAGACGGTGATCTCCAACGGGATTGGGATGATCGCCGCGGGAAACGCCGTGGTCTTCAACCCGCACCCGAGCGCCGCGAAGTGTACGCAGTACGCCATTGGCTTACTTCGCCAGGCCATCCGCGAGGTGGGTGGTCCGCCGGACATTATCTGCACCGTGTCGAATCCCACCATTGAGAGCGCCACCGAGCTCATGGAGGACCCCGACATCGCCCTGCTCTGCGTGACCGGTGGCCCGGGAGTTGTGCGCGCCGCCATGACGACGCAGAAGAAGGTGATTGCCGCCGGGCCGGGGAACCCGCCGGTGGTGGTCGACGAGACCGCGGACATTCCCAAGGCGGCGCGGGACGTCGTCCTCGGCGCGAGCTTCGACAACAACATCGTCTGTACGGATGAAAAGGAAGTTCTCGTCGTCAAAACGGTGGCCGACGAGCTCAAACAGGAGATGAAGAAGCACGGCGCAATCGAGCTCTCGGCGGATCAGACCGAGGCGATCACCCGCGCCGTCATTACCAATCCGGGGAGTGAAGGCAAGGAGGGTGCGGCAAACAAGCAGTTCGTCGGCAAGGATGCCGCGGTTCTCGCAAGTCTCGCCGGGCTTCAGGCGCCCCCCGAAACGCGCCTTCTCATTTGCGAGGTTCCCGAAGGCCACCCCTTGGTCTGGACCGAGCAGCTCATGCCCATCCTGCCGATTGTCCGCTTCGACACGGCGGATCAGGCAATCGACTTCGCCGTGCGAGTGGAGCACGGCTTTCGCCACACCGCATCGATCCATTCCAAGCACATTGATCACCTCTCGCGGATGGCGAAGGTCATGAACTGCTCGCTCTTTGTGAAGAACGGCTCCAACTTCAACGGCCTCGGCGCCGGGGGGCCGGGCTTTGCGAGCTACACCATTGCGAGCCCCACGGGCGAGGGCTTTACGCGGCCGCGAACCTTCACCCGGGAGCGGCGCTGCGCCCTGATTGGGAGCTTTCGAATTGTATGAAGTACGGACGCGTGGTCGGTGACATTGTGTGCACGCAGAAGGTCGAGTCCTGGGACGGCATCAAGCTGATGCTGGTCCAGCCGCTGGACGAGGCGGGCAAGGAGGCCGGCGGTCTGGTGGTCGCCTGCGACCCCCTCCAGAGCGGCCCCGGTGACACCGTGCTCTTCGAGGGCGGCCGAGAAGCGGCCATGGCCATGCAGCGCTGGTTCAACCCCAGCGACGCGACCATCACCGCCATTGTGGATCGCTTCGACGTCGAGGACGGGAAACAGGCGTCCGACGCCGCGCAGAAGCGCGGTGGCGGAGGCTGACCATGCAGTTGGCAAAGGTCATTGGCACTGTGACGGCGACCGAACACATCGACATTTACCGGAACGAGAAGCTCCTGGTGGTGAAGCCCGTGGATCCCGACGGCACGCCGGCGAAGGGGCTGCTGGTCGCCATGGACCGCGCCCAGGCGGGTCCCGGGGACACCGTGCTCATTCTCGACGAGGGAAACAGCGCCCGCATCATTGT
>CAYPTH010000076.1:10694-15303 GCA_964413635.1 uncultured Spirochaetaceae bacterium | reverse complement strand
TGGTCTGGCGGGGAATGGCATTTGTCGGAGACGCCCTCGCTCACGCCATACTTCCGGGTATCGTCGTTGCCTACGTCTTCGGGTTCAGTCTCTTTTTCGGCGCCTTCGGTGCGGCTGTGATCGCCGTCTTCTTCATCGGCCTCATCTCCGGAAGAAAACGCTTGAAAGAGGATACTGCCATCGGGATCGTTTTTTCCGGTTTCTTCGCCCTCGGCGTCCTGTTGATGAGTCGCATCACCACCTACCAGGACCTGGCGCATATTCTGTTCGGCAACATTCTCGGAGTTGCGTCTTCGGATTTGTTCGTTATGTCCGCGGTTGTGATACTGACGATCGCTGTTCTGGGGCTCTCGTACAAGGAGCTCTTGGTAGCATCCTTTGATCCCACGCACTCGGTCGCTATCGGGCTATCGCCGACGGCAATTCGCTACCTACTGCTGCTTCTGCTTGCCATGACGACCGTAGTCGCAATTCAAACCGTCGGGGTCATTCTGGTGTTGTCTTTGCTCGTAACTCCTGGGGCGGCGGCGTCGATGATATCTAAACGACTGAGAACGATAGTGATGCTCTCAGTTGCAATGTCTCTCGTGGCCACGGTGATCGGATTCTACATCTCCTATTATGGCGATGTTGCCTCCGGCCCCGCTATTGTCCTTACCTTAACGCTCTTTTTTGGCGTTGTCTCCGTTTGGGCTTACGCCAAAGAGCGCTTTCGGCGCGGGTTCGCGCCTGCGCAAACATAGTAACCCAGCGGCACAGTAATCCAGCCACTCCGGCCCTCGGTGAGTTGATTTGCAAAGAAAACGACGACATGAAACCAAGCGTTCGAACGTGCGCACGAATAGGAGTGCGATGAACGTCCTGCTTGCATTCGTGGGAATTGTCGCGACCGGCGTCGGGATGCTGGGGGTCGTGCTCCCGGTGTTACCAACAACTCCGTTCCTCCTCATTGCCTCGGTATGCTTCCTGCGCTCGTCTCGCAGGCTTCACCGCTGGCTGATGACGCGCCCCGGCGTGAGTCGTACACTGCGTCGGATGCGCGACGGCAAGGGGGTCCCCCTTCGAACCAAGATTGTGAGTATGACGGTCGCCACGCTCATGCTCGGCTCATTCGCGCTCTTCGGGACGACGAGCCCGCATGTTCGCATTACGCTTGCGGCGGTACTGCTGGCAAAGGGCGTTGCAATGATCGCAATTCCTACCTACGGGAAGCCAAGACGCGAGGCGGGCTCGTTTCGCATCCGAGCACCACGCGGACGCCTTGCGATTACCGTCGCCGGTGCGCTTGGAGCGAGTCTGACAAGCGTGGCCGTATATCTTGCCTTGGCGGCGGCAGTCGCTGGACGTGAACCGCCGCTTCCGGCGATCAATGGCTTCGGATCGGTGTTCGTCCTCGTTGGTGTCGCGCTTGCGCTGCGGTACTTGCTCCTCGGACTGTCGCGCGCTTTCGGAGCTCGTCTCTCTTCGTCGGTACTCGCCGCGACGCGCGCGGCGCTTTACCGTTCGATAGTCACAGCCGGACCCGACACGGTTCGCAAGCTTGGAGTAGGCGAGTTGCGAAGCCTCATGGTCGACCGGGTCGATGCGCTCGACCCATTCTACTCACTCTATACCCCGCAACTCATCGCGGGGCTGATCACGCCGATTGGGATACTCACGATCGTGATCGGGATCGATGCGACGACGGGCCTGACGCTGCTTGCCCTCATGCCGATCGTTCCGCTGCTCCTCGCACTCACGCAGCGGAGGTTTCGCGCCGTCGGCGTCGAATACGGAGCCGCGCAGAAGGAGCTCGGCAGACTCTACTTGGACAGCATCCACGCACTTGAGTCTCTCACGATCTTCGGACGTGTCAAGGCGTACGGTGCCATCCTGCGATCGACGAGCGCATCGCTCCGATCGCGCACCGTTCGGCTCTTAGTGGTGAACCAGCTCGTACTCCTTCTCGCCGAGCTTTTCTTCTCGCTCACGATCCTTGCCACGACGGTTGCACTCGCGATTGCGCGATTCCGCGTCGGCGCTCTCGATCCGGCGACTGCGCTTGCTTTGCCCTTGATCTCGATTGAGCTGGTCCGTCCTCTCAACCTCGTTGGGGCGTTTTTTTTCGCCGGCGTGGTAGGACGCGACGCGCGCAAAGAGATCGAAGCCTTCGTGAACGCCCACCCGTCCGCACCCGATATCGGTCTGGCCGAGGAAGACCGTACCGCGCAGGAGAAGTCTACACTAACGCAATCAAGGACCGCCAAGGCCGCGGTTCTTGCGCTTGAGAACGTGAGCTTCGCCTACCCGGCTTCACGCGAATCGCCGGTACTCGAAGAGTTCTCCATGCAGGTCGTCCAAGGCGAGGTTGTGGGACTTGCCGGTCCGAGCGGCTCCGGCAAGAGCACGGTAGCGCGCCTCGTGCTTGGACTGCTCCATCCACAGGCGGGACGGGTGATCATCGCGGGACGCGATGTCGCGCGACTTGATCACCGCGAGCTTGCCCGCCGCGTAGCCTACCTTCCGCAGCACCCCTATCTGTTCTCCGGAACGCTGCGCGAGAACATTGCTCTTGCGCATCCCTCAGCGAGCGATGCCGAAGTTGCGCACGCAATCCGTCGCAGCGGCTTGGACGAGTTCGTCTCATCGCTGCCGGATGGGCTTGAGCACAGGGTGAGTGAAAACGGGTCAACGCTTTCGGGGGGAGAACGGATGCGGGTCGCACTTGCTCGAGCAGTGCTTGCGGGAACACCGTTTTTGGTACTCGACGAGCCGATGGCAGAGCTCGACTCCATGTACGAGTCCGACATCTGGCGCGAGCTGCGGCTAATCCGCTCTCGCGTCGGGATCCTCGTCATCGCACACCGGGCGAGCACCCTTGGTGAGTGCGACCGAGTCGTGCACCTCGAGGTGAGCGAGTCTGAGATGGAGAGCGTCCATGGCGGCGGTTGAGACATCGAGCCCGCTCAGGCGTATTGCCGCCTACACCAGACCGCACCTCCTCATGCTCGCTGCGAGTGGATTCCTGCGACTCACGAACGTAGGCCTCGGGATCGTCCTTCTCGGCCTGGCTGGACGCTACGTCGGCGACGCCGTTGCCGAGGGTCTGACGGTGACGACGCGACAGTGGGTACTCTTCATCGGACTCGGTAGCGCGAAGGCGGTGGCGCGCTATCTCGAACAGGTGACGGGTCACGTCGGCGCCTTTCGCGTCCTCGACACGCTTCGCGGGCGGATCTACGAGTGGTTCGCCCACCGCACGGCGGCGCTCCGTGCGACGTCGGACTCCGGTGACATAGTCTCGCGCGCAATGGCGGACGTAGAGCTCGTAGAGGTCTTCTTTGCACATACGCTTGTTCCGGTCGTCGTGGCCGTCCCCGTCGTCGTGTCGCTTTCAATCGTCGTCGGATCGGTGGCCGGCGCCGCCACGGGTATCGCGCTTGGCGCAACCCTCGTTGGGGCAGGGTTCGTGGTCCCGCTCGTATGGCAGCGCCTCAACGGCAGACTCGCCACCGCGAGTCGCGCGGCCTCGGGACAGCTGAGCGCGGAGGTCTCGGAGACACTGGCCGGTCTAACCGACATCGTGACCGCCGGCGCAGAGGACCGGTGGCAAGAGCGAATTGCGCTCCACGGCGATGCAGTGGCCCACACCAACGCTCGTCTGGCTCGACGAAACGCACTCAAGGACATAACGGTTGACCTCCTGCTCATGTCGACCCTGTTCATCGTTGCATTAGGCGTAGCGATCGCAGGCGCGCCAAGCCCGACCGCTTGGGCAATGACCTGCGCGGTGGCCGGGAGCTTCGGGGTGGTTCTCGCGATCAGCCGCGCGGTCGACGATCTGCCTCGAAGTGCCGCAGCGGCCGCGCGAATTCTTGACGTCGCAGAGGGAACAGAGTCAATTCGACAATCCTCTGGGCCGCAGCGTGAGTCAGTACGCGCGTCCGTCGACATCGTTCTACAAAACGTTACGATTGACTTCGGTGGAAAACGTGGTCTCCGCGGAGTCGATCTGGCCGTCTCGCAGGGAACGCACCTTTTCGTGGCCGGCCGCTCCGGTTCCGGTAAGAGCACCCTGGCGCGACTTATGCTTGGACTCGAACGTCCCGACGGTGGCCGCGTGCTTCTTGCCGGCGAACCGCTCGAGGCGTACAGTCATGCCGCGCTGCGGACCTCTATCTCCGCTTCAATGCAACGCGCGGGACTTGTGCGAGGGAGTGTGCTGAATAACGTGGCACTTGGGAGCCGGCGGGGGCTCGGGTCCGCAGAGGAGCTTCCGGCTGATCTTACGCCGGCCGAGCGGCGCATAGCCGACGATGTCGGCGGATTCGCGAGGCTGTGCGAGGATCTCTCGCTCGGCGAGAACACCTTCGTCGGCGGCACGCACGAGGAGCTCTCCGGCGGTCAGCGGCGACGCGTGGCAATCGCACGTATGCTCGTGCGAAATCCCGCGATCATTGTTTTGGATGAGGCGTTTACCGGCCTCGACCGCGCCGCAGCGCATGACCTTCGTACAGCGGTCCTTTCGTGGGCGCGGCACGAACGGCGCACCGTAATAGAGATTTCGCATGAGCTCACGCACGCCTTCGATGCCGACCGCATCATCGTGATCGAAGACGGGCTGGTGGTG
>CAYPTH010000076.1:6115-10594 GCA_964413635.1 uncultured Spirochaetaceae bacterium | reverse complement strand
ATAGGTGGAGAATCGACCGAAACCTCGCTGCTTCGGCATACGTCACGGGACGGCGCGGCTCACCACGCCATCTCCCGGCCGGTGTAGTCCACGTAGATCGGGCTCTCGGTCGTCTGTTGGTCGATCACCTTCATCATGCCCTGCACCGACTCCTCGACGGAGAGCGCGCCGCCGGAACCACCCATATCGGTCCGTACCCAGCCGGGGTGAAGTGCGACGATCGCCATTCCCTCGTCCCGGCAGTGGAAGTAGAGGAGCTTGCTGAGCATGTTGAGGGCGCCCTTCGAGACGCAGTAGGGGACGCCGCGGCCGCCGCCCTGGCCGGAAATGCTCCCGGCGGAGGAGCTGATCATCACGACCTTGGGATCCGTGCCCTTGCGGAGGAGTTGCAGCAGCGCTTGTACCGTGCGCAGCGGCCCGAGGGTGTTCACGTTAAATACGCGCTGGACGTCGTCCTCGTTGATGTCCTCGATAGTCTTCTCGTCGGGGGTAACGGCCATGCCCGCGTTGTTGATGAGCAGATCAATTGCGTCGGTGTGCCGGGCGATCTCCCCGGCTGCGTTGTCGACGGAGGCGCGGTCGGACACGTCCATGTTCACGGGCGTGAAGGTCTGAGCGAACTCCGACTGCAACTCCTTCACCCCTGGGGCGTTCACATCACGGACCGCTCCGAAGACACGGTCACCCCGCTCGAGATAGGCCCGAGCTAAGCCCTTGCCGATTCCTCGCGATACTCCGGTAATGCAGACTGTTTTCATGTCTAGCCTCCTCGCCGTCAATGTACGGCGTCGGAAGCGGCTTCGTCCTCCGGAGTCAGCTGCTTTGCGTCTGTTTAGACCGTTCGACGGTGGGACCGTACGGGGGGAAGTTCCTACTCGAAGAGCAGCTGGTACGGCCGCTCTATCGCCTCCGCGAGCTCCTCAATGCCGAAGACCCGAACCTTGCGAACGTGCTCCTTGCCCCGGAAGAAGCCGATGACCGTAGGAACCGAAAACACCTCGAGCCCGCTCCCGACCTCCGGCAGCAGATCCATCTCGATATCGATGAACTCCATCCGCGGAAAGCGCTCGTCGAGGAGCTCGCGCACCTTCGGTTTGAGCACCTTGCAGACCGAGCAGTCGGTGGTGGTGACGTACAGAAGCGCTGCATCAGTCGCGGAGATCCGTGCTGTGAGATCGGCGGTGGTCATTGTGATGCTCCCTTTCGCGCTGACCGCGTGCGAGCGATAGAGGCATGGTACTCTCCGTTCCAATTAGCGGCAAGGATGCGCAGCGAACCGACGTCGCATTGACCGCGACTCGCTCCCGCTCTATGCTCCCCTCAGCATGAGCGTGACCCGCGACGATGTCGCACGACGGGCCGGTGTCTCGACGGCGACTGTTTCCTACGTCATCAATAACTCGCGATCAGTTGGTGAGGCAACGCGCCGGCGCGTGCTGGCGGCGGTCGAGGAGCTTGGGTACGAGCCGAACATCGTGGCCCGCAGCCTCGCCAGCAACAAGACGTGGCAGCTGGCAATCGCCGTGGCGGATATCGCCAATCCCTTCTTCGGTGAGATTGTCTTGGGCTTCCAGGAGGCGGCGCAGGAGCACGGTTACTTCGTGAATATCATATCCGCCACACAGAACCTCGACGCCTACCTTTCGCACCTCATCGCACGGCGGATCGACGGCATCTTTGTGGCGGCGCTTCCCACCCGCTTCGACACGGGCCTTCTCTACGAGTTGGTCGATTCGGGAATTGCCGTCGTCGTGAGCGGGAACCGGACGGTGGACGGCCGCAGGGTAAGCTCCATTGAGAACGATTATGACGCGGCAATGGAAGAGGCGTTCCGCATCCTCACCCGTCTCGGACATCGGCGGATTGCTTATCTGAGCGGCCTGCCGCGAAATTTGCGCTTCGACAACCGCGCCGCCGCATATCGCCGCTGCGTCGAAGCGTACGGGATCGGTACCGGCGACGAGTTACTGTTCGAGATACCCGGGAGCTACGACACGAGCCTCGAAGACGGTAAGCTCCTGGCGCAGAAGTTCCTCTCGGCGGAAGCCGGAATTCGCGCCCCAGGGACTGCAGTGATATGTACCAACGCAATGATGGCGCTCGGCGCACACGCAGTGATCCGTGGCTCGGGGTATCGAATTCCTGACGACGTATCGCTGCTGGCCTTCGACAACATCTTCGCGGAAGAGCTCATTGATCCGCCACTCTCATGCTTCGACATGCAGAAGCGCGAGTTCGGTCGGCGCGCCTTCGACCTCCTGAACACCCAACTTCTCGACGGAACCAGGTCTCACCTCAAGAACGCTCTGAGCTATGTAGGCAGAGAGAGCGTCGGACCCGCGCCTTCGTGAACCAATAGGAACAGGCGTGATTGACGCCGAAGAGGATTCACCCTACCATCTTGTTACCCGCGTAACACCCGCGCCCGAAATTGTTGCACCCAGGAGCAGAGGAGCACCCCATGAGTGAGCATGAGTCGTTTGAGCAACACGCCTTCGAGGACCCTGGCTCGTTGTTTCGCCCGACCCCGCTGTGGTCCTGGAACGCCGACCTGACTGTGGATGAGGTGCGACGACAAGTCCGCGAAATGGCCGCCCGACGCTGGGGCGGTTTCTTCATGCACACCCGGGTGGGCCTGGTGACGCCCTACCTCTCGACGGCCTTCTTCGACCTCGTTCGTGCCTCGGTGGAGGAGGCAAAGGCGCAGGGCTTGAAGGCGTGGATCTACGATGAAGATAAGTGGCCCAGCGGATACGCCGGTGGCCTGGTGCCGGAAGAGTCGGCCGAACATCGCCTAAAGGGCATTCATGTGGTACAGGCCGATGAAGCCACTCCCGAAGAGGAGGTGCTCCAGCGGACAGACTTCGAAGGCACACACTACGCGATCTGTGCGAAGACCGGCTCCCTCGGCGACCCGTGGTTCAACTACGCGAGTTACGTTGACCTCATGAACAAGCGCACCGTCGAGCGCTTCCTCGAGATCACCGTGGAGGCGTACCGCGGCGCCGTCGGGGAGGAGTTCGGGAAGACCGTGCCCGGGGTGTTCACGGATGAACCGTGCTTTCTCTTCTTTGGTTTCCGCGGCGGCTTTCTCCCCTGGACGCCGTCGCTTCCAGCGTACTTCCGCGAGCGCCACGGGTATGAGCTGACATCGTCCTTAGCCTCCCTCTTCCTGCCGGTCGGCGACTACGGCCGCGTGCGCTACGATTTCTTTGACGCCGCCACGCGCCTGTTCAAAGAGAGTTTCACCGAGACCTATGAGGCGTATACCAAGCGGCACGGCTTGATCTTTACCGGCCACTTCATGTCGGAGGACAACCTGGAGCGGCAGACGCAGTGGATCGGTGCCGCCATGCCCCACTACGAGCACATGACGTGGCCCGGCATCGATAAGCTCGAGCGCCACGTCGAGGAGCACATCACCTGCAAGCAAGTCTCCTCCGTGGCGGACCAACTGGAGAAGGAGCGCACCTTCTGCGAGACCTTTGGAGGCGGGGGGCAGCACCTCTCGTTTGCCGACCGGCGCTGGATCTACAACTGGGAAGCGGCATTGGGGATCAACGTTGCCAATCCGCACCTCGCCTTGTACACAATGTCCGGAGAGCGAAAGCGGGACTTTCCCGCAAACCTCTTCTACCAGCAACCGTGGTGGGAGTTCGAAGACCCGGTAAACGACTACTTCGGCCGCGTAAGCTACGCCCTCAGCCGCGGGCGCCGCGCCGTGGACATTCTGGTGCTTCACCCCATCGGCAGCGCCTGGGCGCTGTACGACGTCATGGCGTATACCGAGGACCGGGAAAGCCCGATCAAACCCTACGACCGCCACCTCGAAACGCTTACTCGGCGGCTCTTGGAGAACCAGCTCGACTTCCACTTTGGGGACGAGATCATCATGGAGCGACACGCGTCAGTTGATGTCCCGAGCGCGCAGCTCCAGGTGGGCGCAATCTCCTACTCCACCGTCGTCGTGCCGGCGAGCGTGACTTGGCGCGCATCGACGCTGGAGCTCCTCCGCCGCTTTGCCGAAGCCGGCGGTCACGTTGTCCTGATGCGGCCCTTACCTCGTTTTCAGGATATGCGCGTCGAGATCGATCTTTCCTCGCAACTGGCCGGCTCGGTGGTGGCGGACAGCATTGATCAAGCAATTGCCGCCATCGGACAGGTCTCACCCTCGCCCCTCGGCCTTCGCCGCACCGACCTTGGCACACCGGTGCCGAGCATCCGCATCCACCGGCGCGTCCTCCCCGACGGATCCGAGCTGGTATTTCTCGCAAACGCCGACCGCGCCGCGCGCATTCCCGTGGAGATACGCATACAGGATGTGCCCCAGCGCCCCGGGGGGAGCCCCGGAAGCGACAACGCCCTCCTGGAGGAGTTGGACTGTATGACTGGGGTAGTGCAGCCGGTCGAAGCGGGTCGCGACCACGCAGCTCCCCGCGGTCGCGGCGGTCGCTTCGGCGGTCCCCGCGCCCCCGGCGC
>CAYPTH010000076.1:0-6015 GCA_964413635.1 uncultured Spirochaetaceae bacterium | reverse complement strand
ACGCAGCTCCCCGCGGTCGCGGCGGTCGCTTCGGCGGTCCCCGCGCCCCCGGCGCCATCTTCTCCACCGTCTTCGAGCCCGGCGAGGCCCACCTATACCGCATCTCACCAGGTCCGGGCTCATCGGCACATGCGAGCGGCGGCGCCACCGCGAATGCGGCCCGGTCCCGGGCTAGCTCTACGGCGCCCGCCCTTCTCGTTCCCCTCGACGATTGGACACTGGAGTTCGACGACCACAACATTCTCCCCATCAATGAGGTGACCCTCCGGGTCGAGGGCCGTGAGGTTGCGCGACGCGCCCCGCTTCATCTGCTCTGGGACGAGCACTTCCTCTCACTGGACGATGGGACGCCCTTCGAGGCTGAATACGAGTTCTATCTCGACGCCGCGCCGCAAAGGGAACTCGGTCTTATCATCGAGCGACTGTCCAACTTGGATGGGGCGTGGGTCAACGAGCAGCCCCTCGGGATTGCCGACGCCGGGCGCGCCTTCACGGATCCGGGCTTCGAGCGCGTCGCCATCTCCGAGCTCGCGCAGCCGGGGTGGAACACACTCCGCATTTCGGGACGGAAGCGCAACAACATCACCAGCGGCGCTCGAGGGGTAGGATTTCACCGGCGCGTACCCGCCGAGATCGCTTCCGACTACCGGCCGACCGAGTTGGAAGCCGTCTACCTCACCGGCGACTTTCACGTGGCCTCCCGGCAGAATCAAAGGTTTTGGATCGGCGCGAAACGGTCGGACGCGGAGCGTGTCGGCCTTCCCCTCTCCCTTTCGGAGCGAGGTCATCCGTTCTACGCAGGCACCTTTACGCTGACGACCTCCATTCTCCCGACGCACACAGGCGACGGTCCGCGGGGCGCCGCGTATCTGGAGCTCGAGGATGTACGCGTGCCGGCAGTGGATATTGAGGTCGACGGCTCGCTCCTTGGCCATCTGCGATGGCCGCCATGGAAGTTGACGCTACCGCAATCCCTTCTTGACGGAGGCCGCCACGAGCTGCGTCTCCGTATGCCGACGGATCTCTTTAACCTCCTCGGGCCCAACTGGAAGACGAGCGGACTGCCAACCATGACCGGACCGGATGCGTTTCGCCGCACCGAGCCGTGGACACGGGAGCGGGCGTTTCTTCCCATGGGAATCGGCGCGGCCCGTATGGTCGTCGAAACGGCGCCACGCGCCGATCAGAGAGACGGATAATGGTCGGTCACGCGAGCTACGGCCCCATCCGCCTCCGCTGCGAGCACCGGCTGGGCATGGTGGTGGTGGACACTCCCCGCCCACGTTTCACCTGGGAGCTCCCGGAATGGACAGCCGGAGAGAGCGGGAGTCCCGACCGCGCTCTGCGGCAATTCATCCTCGTGGCGAGTAGCCCTGAGAGGTGTACACGGCACCATGCGGACGTATGGATCGGTGAAGTTGACCGGGAGAACGGCCATCCCGCAAACAGTGTGGACTACGGAGGCCCGCCCCTCGAACCTTTGCGGAGCTACCACTGGACGGTGCTTCTCGAGCGACTCGAGACTGCCAAAGGCCCGAAGGTCACCATTGCCGGCGAGATTGCAGGCTTCAGGACGGGCTACCTCTCTACCACGCCGCAGGCGGCCAAGTGGATCCGGGCCGCGGAGCTCACACCCTTCGACCAAGCTGATCTCGCCTTCGTCGGAAGTCAGCGGGAGTACGAAGCGGTGTACTATCGGCGTCGCTTCACCACCCCGGCCGCGGTCCACGGCGCACTCCTGGTCGTTGCAACGACCGGCGTGTATCGCGCGTGGGTTAACGGCACGGAGGTCACGGAAGGCTATCTGGACCCGGCGCCCACGGACTTTCACCGGCGTGCCCACTACACGGTCACCGCCGTGGGCCACCTCCTCCGCGGCGCCGCCGGAACCGGCGCCCGAAACGAGAACGAAATCACCATTGCGGTGGGAAACGGGCGGAGCGTGGAAGCCTACGGATACGGTCCGCCAATGCTGCTCTGCGAGCTCGTCGTCGACGGCGAAGAGGGCCGCTCTTCCGTGCTCGCGAGCGGCGCAGACTGGGAGGCGGGAAGCGGGCCAATTGCGCGGAACGGCATCTACTACGGGTGCACCGTGGACGCTCGGCGCACGTGGGAGTCGATCGCACAGGTTGGAGAGGTCGACGGGCCGGAGCTCACGGCGCAATGCCTCGATCCCGTCCGGGAGACTGCGCTCCTCGAGCCTATAGGCCAGTGGCGGGTCGGCCCCGGCCGGTACGTCTTCGATTTCGGCCGCGTCATTGCCGGCGTGTGCTCTCTCCGCCTGCGGGCGCCGCAAGGTCACCGAACAACCCTCCGCCACGCGGAGCTTCTCACCGCCGACGGAGAAATCAATACCAAGACCAACCGCGCGGCGGTAGCCACCGACACCTATATCGCCGCCGGCGGCGGCGAGGAAATCTTTCGTCCCCACTTCACCTACCACGGCTTTCGCTACGTTGAGGTGACAGGCTATCCCGGCGTGCCGACGACCCGTGACATTTCCGCGCACCAACTCGGCACCGACCTGGAGGCCGTGAGCAAGTTGGCGGTGGATGATCCTGTCGTCGACGCAGTACACCGAAACATCCTCTCCGGCCAGCGGGCAAACATCCTCGGCGTGCCCACGGACTGTCCGCAACGGGACGAGCGGCAGGGCTGGCTCGGGGACTATCAGCTGATCATCGAGGAGCTCTGTCACAACTTCCACGCGGCCGGCTTCCTTCGCAAAACCTTCACCGACATCGTGGACAGCCAAGGAGAGGACGGAAGCATCCCCGACGTCGTCCCCGCCTACTGGAAACTCTACCCCGCGGACCCGGCGTGGGGCTCCGCCTTCCTACAGAGCGCGTGGTACCTCTACTGGTTCTACGGTGACGAACGTCCGACTCAAAAGCCCTTCGACGCGCTGCTGCGCTACCTGGATTTTCTGGAGGGGGCCGCCCCAAACGGCGTTGTCACCGACTTGGGCAAGTACGGAGACTGGTGCCCGCCGGGAAGCGTTGTGCCGAAGAACGTCAGTCTGGAGTTCACATCGACCTGGTACCTCTACCACGATCTCCGGCTTCTCCAGCGCCTGGCCGCCGCGATCGGGCGTACGGCGGACGCCTCCGCCCTGGACGAGCGCGCCGCCGCCGTGGCCGCCGCCTTCAACCGCACCTTTCTCCGTGACGGCGCGTATCGGTCCGTCGAGGGGCGCGGTGCGGACAGCAATCTCAGCCAGACCGCGCAGGTCTTGCCCCTCGCCCTGGACATGGTCCCTCCGGCGGAGCGCGACAGCGTTGCCGCAACCCTGATCCACTTGGTGCAGGAGAAGCACGACAGCCATCTGGACACGGGGATCGTGGGCACGCGCTATCTCTTCGGTGTCTTAAGCGATCTCGGCCGCACAGACCTCGCACTCAAGGTCGCCACGACGCCCTCCTACCCCGGCTACGGCTACATGCTCGCCAACGGCGCAACGACCCTGTGGGAACGCTGGGAGCTCTTGGAGGGCGGCGGCATGAACTCGCACAACCACATCATGCTCGGAAGCGTCGACACCTGGTTCTTTGAACGCCTCGCGGGCTTGCGCTGCGCCGGCCCGGGGTGGTCGGAGATCGAGATTTCGCCCTACCTCGACGGTCCCCTTCACTACGCCGCCGCGTCAGTGCACACGCCGCGGGGGAGTGCCGAAGTACAGTGGGAGAAGAGTACGAGTGATGCCGACGTCACGCTGACGATCCGCATCCCAATGCAATCGGTGGGCAGGCTTCGACTAGCAGATACCTATAGCCCCGCGGACGCACACGACCTGCGAAAAGAGCTCGGGCCGGGCCCCCACGAGCTCCGCTTACGACGACGCGGGAACGGAAGCTGACCGGGAGGGCGCGCCTGTAGACCCGCGCACCAGGAGCTCAGGTCGGTTTATGTAGTAGCCCTTTACCTCTTCGCGGATATCGGCGTAGAGGAGCTCGAAGGCCTTGCGTCCGACGTCGCGATAGGAAATGGCAAGGGTGGTCAGACCGGGCTCGGTGATGCTGCCGATGTAGGCGTTGTCGATACCCATGACGGATACATCCTCAGGGATGTGCAGACCCGCCTGTTTGAACGCGGCCATGGCGCCGGTCGCCATGAGGTCGTTGGTGCACACCACCCCCGTGAAATCCTTCTTCGTGTCGAGAAGGCGCTTTGCCAAATCGGCGCCGTCGGAGATATCGGTGTTCGTAATGCGCGGAGCGGCAATCAGCAAATCATCGCCATAATCCAATCCGTGGGAGTCCAGGGCACCGAGATATCCGTCGATACGGCGGTCGAAGGTCTGACTCCTCTCGAGGCCGCTGAGATAGGCAATCCTCCGGTGGCCCAGGCTTGTCAGGTGGGAGACCGCCGTCTCCATGGCGTGAATGTAGTCGGTTTCAATGGAGGAGATGGTCCGGAGATCCAGGTTTGTGTGGCCAAAGACGACAATCCGAATGTTCGCCGCCAAGAGCTTGAAGAGCTCTTCTTCGTGGTACTTATGCGGCAGCGCTTCAATGAGGATTCCATCGATTCGGCGCGACGCGAAGTCTTCCATATAGTCGTCGACGTTCTGGTTTCCCGTACAAATGTTCACGAAGTAGCCGTTCTCGATCGCCTTGTTCTCGAAGCCGAGAATGAAGTCGGCGTAGATCGGGTTGGCAATATTGTTGAGGACAATGGCGAGCTGCTTGGACTCCCGCGTCACCAAGCTTCGCGCAACAAGATCCGGCTTGTAGTCGAGGGCGCGAACCGCCTCCCACACCTTGTCCGCGGTTCGGTCGGGAACCTTCTGCGTCTTGTTGAGAACGTAGGAGACGGTGGCCGTCGAGACGCCGGCGAGCTCCGCGACGTCCCGCCGCGTCGGACGGCGTGTTCCGCCGGCGGGCCGTCGGCCCTTGCTCTCTCCGGTCTGATACTCCGCCATGGTCACACCTCCATTCCGTCGAGAAAGCGATGCAGGTCTTCAATGAGCCACTCGGGGTCCTCGAGGCCCACCGAGATCCGCACCATGCCTGCAGGCACCTCGAGCTCCGCGCGATCCTCGGTGCCGGACTCCAGGAAGGGGCTCACGACCAGGCTCTCGAAACCGCCCCAACTCGGGCCGTAGCGAAAAACCTGAAGCCGCTCCAAACCGGACCGAACTGCGTCGTCCGAGGCATTGAGGACAATGCTGAAGAGGCCAGAGTAGCCGTCCAACTGCGACGCGGCGAGGTCGTGGTAGGGGCTCGACTCGAGGCCCGGGTGCAACACACGCTCGACTCGCGGGTGGTCCTGCATGGCGCGGGCAACGCGGAAGCCGTTCGCCTGATGCTGTCGCATTCGCACCGGGAGCGTGCGCAGGCCGCGTGTAAGCAGCCACGCCTGGTGGGGATCCATGGCGCCGCCGAGGAGACCCCGCTCCCGGAGAATCATGGGCTCAACGCGCTCGCGACTGCCGGCAACGACGCCGGCGACAATGTCGCTGTGTCCCCCCAGGTACTTGCTTGCCGAATGGACGACCAGATCAACGCCCCGCTCCACGGGCCGTTGGAAAAGCGGCGTCGCCCAGGAGTTGTCGAGAATCGTCGTAATGCCGCGCTCCCGTGCAAGAGCGGTGACAGCCTGCAGATCGATCACCTTGAAGATGAAGGTCGACGGGCTCTCGAGGTAGAAGACGCGGGTGCGATCCGTTGTCGCCGCGGCGAGCTCTTCGACGGAATCCCCCGAGATGAACGTCGTCTTCACGCCGAACTTCGGGAGATAGTCGCGGAGAAACTGCCGCGTCCCTCCGTAGACGGAGCGCATGGCGACAATGTGGTCGCCGGCCTCTACCGATGAGAGGATGGATGAGGTAATGGCGGCCATCCCCGATGAGAAACACAGGGCGAGCTCCGTCCGCTCCAATGCCGCAAGCTTGGCCTCGGCAATCTCTATGGTAGGATTGCCGCCGCGCGTATACGAGTAGTCGTTTCCAAAGCCCGTGAAAAGCGAGTTCTGAAAGAGCGGCGGGACCACCGCGTTTGCGTAGCGGTGAGCCTC
>CAYPTH010000075.1:0-15339 GCA_964413635.1 uncultured Spirochaetaceae bacterium | reverse complement strand
ATGTGTTATGCGTTCATTGTGCCCCATCTCCCTCACGGTTGAAGTAGCGAACCGCCCGGTGGAGCTCTTCAACGCAAATGGCCGCGTAGCCCTCGCTGAGCTCAATCAGTTTGTCCTGCCGAGAGGGATTGTCCCGTCGCAGGAGCAGGGGGAAGATGCTGTGCGTGGAGAGAATGAGCTGATACTTCTTGGATAGCATTGGGATGATGTTCTGCCACAGGATTGCTTGGCCGGCGAAGCCGACGTGATTGTCGATTTCGTCCAAGAGCAGAGTGGGACGATCGTGTCGCTTGAGCCGAAAGGTCGGGAAGCGGTCCTCAATGTGGTCGATCAGCTCGTTTAGGAGGCCGACGCGCTTCTCGCCGGTTGACCGGAGCATCGACTTGCTTTCCAGGTAGTCGGGATCGAGGAAGGAGTGCTCGGAGTCTCGGTAGCAGTCCTGATAGAAGACCGGCCACTCATCTCTTTCGACGGTGACCTCGTAGTCGGCGGCCCGGTATCGCTCCTCCGGGCCGGCAAGCGGTGTCGCGTGTGGGACCGTGTTCGGCTTGGACCAACCGCCGTCGCCGCAGCCGCCGGCCTTCGCAAGGGCGTCGAGCACCGTGCTCTTGCCGGATCCGTTCGGTCCGATGACGAGGTTGATCCTGGCGTTGAAGGTGATGGTGGTATTGCGAATACCGTCGAGCTTGGTGGGATAGCCGGAGTGAAACTGGAGTGAGTGGATCATAGGGTAAAGGTGCGGCGCCTAGGTCTCGGGCCGGTGTACTGTTCCGTTCCGCATGATTACCTTCCGTGCCGCCGACGTGCGGAGTACCTCGGTGGCATCCGGCGCGTCGAAGACGACCAGATTTGCCCTACAGCCCCTTGCGATTCCGTACCCATCGAGCTCCATGATCTTGGCGGGAATCGTCGTGACCGTCTCCAGCATGGCGGGAAGCTCATCCACCGACATCATGTGACTGATGTGCGCCGCCATCTTGGCGACCTCGGTCATGTCGGCGTTGCCGAGGGGATACCAGGGATCCTGGTTGCAGTCCTGGGCGCAGGCAACGGGGATTCCGGCGGCGCGCAGCTGCTTTAATGGTGCCATGGCGCGGTGGGCGGGGTGAGAAAAGTGGCCGCCGAGATGAATATTGATCAAAGGGTTGGTGATGACCTGCATTCCCGCGGACACCATGAGGGGAATGAGCTTTCGGCTGACGTAGTAGGGGTCCATGGTAGCCATGGAGGTAAGATGAGAGGCGGCCACGCGTCCCCCCATGGCGAGACGCCGCGTCTCCGCGGTCAAGACCTCGACGTGACGAGAGTTGGGATCATCGCTCTCGTCGCAGTGCATGTCGACGGGGAGGCCGCGCTCGGCGGCAATTGCCATGAGGGTGCGAATACTCTCCCAGCCGCGCTCGGTTGTTGCCTCGTTGTGGGGAATGCCGCCGACGACATCCACCCCCATGTCGAGAGCTTTCTCTAGCTGCGGGATGACGTCGTCGGATGAGTAGAGTCCGTCCTGGGGAAAGGCGACGAGCTGGATGTCCATCCACTCCGCAATGTCCTCCTTGAGCTGCGTCAGCGCCTGGGCGCCGCGCAGTTTGGGATCGCAGACATCCACGTGGGAGCGAATTGCCTGCAGGCCCATGGCGAAGGCGTGTCGGCAGTAGCGCTTGGCGCGATCGTATACGTCGTCTACGGTGAGTTGCTCCTGCTTGTACCGGAACCAGTTGTCTATCCCCTCCCGCAGCGTGCCGGATGCGTTGGGCACCTTCGTCCACACGGAATCGAGATGAAAGTGGACGTCAACAAGCGGAGGGGAGACGAAGTTGCCGGCTGCATCGATCTCTTCTGCGGCTGTGTCGGCCACCTTCTCGGCCACTTCGACAATAGAGCCGTCACGAATAGCAATATCGCGTGTGCCGGCGCCGCCGGGAATCACCGCATCTCGAATGATCACGTCCATACGCAGCTTCCTTCTCCCCGGTAGTTCACCCCTTCAGGGCGCTTCTCGTCAAGCCGTCTAGGAATATCGAAATGCGACTTGACAGCTCCGGTCTGTGGTCTAAGAATGTGAGTCAGCTTTTGCGTCATGAGGTTCTCAGCGATTTGTACACACGCAGACGCCCGGTTGCATTTTCCATACACAACTGTACGCGGTGCCGCAGGCATCGCACAAATAGAGAGGAGGTAGTGTCATGAAGCGAGCATTGCTAGTGGTTGGATGTCTTCTGGTACTCGGCGCCGTCGCCTTTGCCGGAGGCGAGCAAGAGGCTGCTGAAGACGGCCAGTTCCGAATGGCCGCCGTCTATCAAACCGCCATCGAGGAGCCCTGGGACGGCGCAATTCACCAGGCGGCGCTGAAAGCGGAGGAGGAGCTCGACATCTCGTACGAGTTCACCGAGCAGGTTGCTGCGGCGGACTTCGAGAAGGTGTTGCGGGAGTACGCAGAGCGTGGCTTCGACTTGATCATCGGCGACGCCTTTCTTGCCGGTGAAGAGCCTTCTCGACGCGTTGCACAGGACTATCCCGATACCGCCTTTGCGTTTGGGTCGGAGTTCGGGCCGGCAGAGCCGAACTACTCGGTTTTCGACAACTGGATTCACGAGCCCTCCTATCTCATGGGCGTGATCGCCGGTCACATGACTGAGACGAACGTTCTGGGTGTAGTCGCGGCCATCCCCATTAATGAGGTCAACCGGCTGGTCAACGCCTTCCACCGGGGCGCTCTCAGCGTGAACGAGGATGCCGAGCTGGAGATCACCTACATCGGAAGCTGGTTCGATCCGCCGAAGGCCAAGGAGGCTGCTCTTGCACAGATCGAGGCCGGCGCGGACCTGATCTTTGCCGAACGCTTCGGCGTCTTCGAAGCGGCTCGTGAGAACGACATCTACGCCTTCGGGAACATGACCGACCAAAACGAGCTTGCACCCAACACAGTCATTACGAGCGCCGTTTGGAACATGTACCCGACTATTGAGTACCTGGTGAATCAGGTGCGCGCCGACGCCTACGTGGCCCAGGATCTCAAAGACTGGTCAATGATGGCAAAGGGCGGGGCCGAGCTTGCGCCGTATCACGGCATGGCCGACGTCGTCCCCGAGGAGGCCAAGCAGCAGGTGGCCGAGCTCGAAGAGCAGATCCTGAACGGCACCTTCCGCGTTCCCATCATCGAGGAGGAGCCCGAGACCAACTAGACTCGGCTCCGATCATTCCAACATTGCGCAGCCGCCACCGGACCCGGTCCGGCGGCGGCTGCTGCTCATACGAAGAAGCCCATGTCTGTAGAATCGCCTGCCGTCCGAATGCGAGGGATATCCAAGCGGTTTATCGATGTCGTCGCGAACGACGCCATCGATCTCGAGGTCGCCCCGGGAGAAGTATGCGCTCTCCTGGGCGAGAATGGTGCCGGCAAGACCACCCTCATGAATATCCTCTTCGGCTATTACAGCTACGACGAAGGGGAGATCGAGGTGGGGGGGCGGCCTCTTGCCCCGCGCGCCCCGCGAGATGCAATACGCGCCGGCATTGCAATGATCCATCAGCACTTCACGCTGGTTCCTGCCCACACGGTCCTCGAGAACATCATCATTGGTGCTCAGCGAGACCGCGGCCTTTTCGTGGACCGCAAGGCGGCACGCACGCGCATCCTGGAGATCCAGGACCGTTTTGGCTTGCATGTAGACACCGAGGCCTACGTGTGGACCCTATCGGTGGGACAGCAGCAGAAGGTCGAGATTTTGAAGGCGCTCTACCGGGACTCCCAGGTTCTCATTATGGATGAGCCGACCGCAGTCCTGCCTCCCGCGGAGATTCACGACCTCTTCTCAACGCTTCGGGAGTTGGCTGCAGAGGGCCGTTCGATCGTTTTCATTTCTCACAAGCTCCGGGAAGTCATGGATATTGCGGACCGCGTGGTGGTATTGCGGAACGGGCGCAATGTGGGAGAACGTCTCACGAAGGATACCGACGTCCGGGAGCTCGCCAATCTCATGGTCGGCCGGGAAGTGCTCGAGCGTATCGAGCGCGTCGATGCGGAACCGACCGAAACCGTTCTGGAAGTGGACGGGCTCACCGTGAAGGGTGACCGCGGTTTGGACGCGGTGAACAGTGTCTCCTTTTCGGTGAAACGCCACGAGATTCTCGGGCTCGCGGGGGTTTCGGGCAACGGCCAGAGCGAGCTGTGCGAAGCTATCTTCGGCGTTCGCACCTTCGCCGGGGGAACGATCTCCGTTCAGGGGACCCGCGTCTACGGTGCGGATCCTGCAAAGGTCGTGAGACTGGGGGTTGCGCGCGTTCCCGAGGACCGGATCGGCACGGGGCTTCTCATGGAGCTCGACCTCCCGGCGAACGTCGTGCTCGAGTCGCATGGAAAGCCCCCGTATAGCCGAAACGGTCTGTTGAAACATGGGGTGGTAGAGTCCTTTGCGAAGCAGCTCGTGGAGGACTACAGCATAAAGGTGGGTGGACTGTCCGAGCCGGTGCGAAGCATGTCCGGCGGGAACCTTCAAAAGGTGATCCTTGCCCGCGAGCTGAGCGGGGAGCCGGAGGTGGTGGTTGCGGCCCAGCCGACACGGGGCTTGGACGTGGGCGCCATGGAGTATGTGCACACCCAAATCCTTGCGCAGAAAGAGCGTGGAGCGGCGGTGCTGCTGGTATCGGATGATCTTGACGAGGTCTTCGCGCTGAGCGATCGCATAATAGTCATGTACGAAGGCCGGATCGTCGGAGAGGCGGCCGCCGACCCGTCGAACCGGGAACAGGTGGGACTCTGGATGAGTGGGGTAGTAGAATGAGGCGACTGGTACTTGTGAAACGCCCGCCCATGCCGGGCTGGACCCGCATTGCCATTCCCGTTGCGGCGGTTGTAGTTACGCTCATATTGACGGCAATCCCGATACTCTTTGCCGGGGGCAATCTCTGGCAGGCGTACCGGGCGCTTGTATACGGCGCTCTCGGAACACGATTCAACCTATTCGAGACACTGCTGAAATCTGGGCCGCTGGTACTGACCGGCCTGGCTGTTGCCTTCGCCTTCCGGGCGAAGTTCTGGAACATCGGCGCGGAGGGGCAGCTGCTGGCAGGGGCGATTGCAACCACCTGGCTCGGCGTCCAGGGTTTCGGGCTTCCCTCGGTCGTGTATATCCCTCTTGTCATGGTGGCCGGATTTCTCGCCGGTGCCCTGTGGGCATCGATCCCGGCAATCCTCAAGACGCGGCTTCAGGTCGATGATGTTGTCTCTACGCTGCTTCTGAACTTCGTGATGATCCACATCATGGGGGCGCTCCTCTTCGGCCCTCTTCAGAACCCGGCGGCGAGTTGGCCGGTGTCGGCGGAGGTTGCAGAGGCCGTACGTTTTCCGCAAGTGGCGGCGCGGACGAGGCTGCACGTGGGCGTTCCCTTTGCCTATTTCCTTGTGCTGGTCGTGTGGTTCATTAATGCCAAGACCGTCTTCGGCTACAGAGCGCAGGCAGTGGGAGTGAACTTGAAGGCGGCGCGCTTCGGCGGGATCCCGACCACCAGAGTCGTTCTGGCAACCGCGGCGGTTTCCGGCGGACTCGCGGGATTGGCGGGGGTGAGCGAGGTCGCCGCGGTGCAGTACAAGTTGGTGAGCGGAATCTCCCCCGGGTACGGGTACACCGGCATCGTAATTGCCATGCTCGGGAATCTTCATCCCGTAGGCGTGCTGTTCGCAGCTCTCTTCTTCAGCATCATAAGCGTCGGATCGCAGACCATGAGCCGCATGGCCGGTATCCCCAGCTTCATTTCAGGGGTCATGGAGGGAATCGCCCTTATGGTTATGCTCATATTCCTCCTGCTGAACTTGTATCGCTTCAAACTGGCAAAGACGGAGTAGACCGATGCTTGAGTTTCTGTCCGGTACGTTCATCACAGGACTCCTCGCAGCCATGCTCCGCATGGCTACACCAATTATCTTCGCCATGCTCGGTGAGATCATTACCGAGCGCTCAGGCGTGCTGAACCTCGGCATAGAGGGAATCATGCTCATGGGCGCCATGACGGGTTTCATGGTCTCTTTCAACTCGGGCTCTCTCTGGCTTGGTGTCGCCGCGGCCGCCATGGTGGGGATGCTCCTCGCTCTTCTCATGGCATTCCTGGCCGTCTTTCTGGGCCTCAGCCAACACGTCTCCGGCCTGGGAATCACCCTCTTTGCCACCGGGTTGGCCATGTTCATCTATCGCTTGCAGATCGGATCTCCCACCGTGCCCCCGACGGTTGATCCCTTTGCCCGATTGGCCATACCCGGACTGGCATCGATTCCCGTCATCGGTCCCGCTTTCTTCAACCACTATTTCCTGACCTATGTGGCGATCATCATGATTCCCCTTGTGTGGCTATTCCTCTACCGCACCCGGGTGGGACTCGTTGTGCGCACTGTAGGCGAGAATCCGTTTGCGGCGGACACCGTGGGCGTCAACGTCAATCTGACCCGAACCCTCTGCCTCGTTGTCGGGGGCGCCTTCATGGGGGTGGGGGGAGCCTTCCTGACGCTGGCGCACCAGAATATGTTTTTGATCGATGTTATCGGCGGGCGCGGCTGGGTCGCCATTGCCATGGTGATCTTCGGCAACTGGAACCCGGTGAAGGGTACGATCGGCGCGCTGATTTTCGGTCTTCTTGACGGATTGCAGTTGCGACTCCAGGGCGTGGGGCTCGACATACCCTTCGACGTCTTTCTCATGGTGCCGTACCTGCTCACCGTTATTGCTCTGGTCGGCGTGAGCCGCCGCGCCAGCGTGCCGTCGGCATTGCTGCGCCCCTATCGCCGGGAGGATCGCGGCTAGCGCGGCCCCCCCCATCATGGTAACGAATGACCCGTAAGGAGGGTTCGTATGAAGAAGTTTGTTGGTTTTACACTGCTGATTGCAGTAATTGCCGCCGGTGCCGCCGTTGCGGGTGGACAGGCCGAGGAGGCTGAGGGAGATCAACTCCGCGTCGTGCTCTACGTCAACGGGACGCTCGGCGATCAGTCATTCTTTGATTCGGCTCACCGCGGTATGCAGCGGGCAATCGAGGAGTTCGACATCGTGGGACGAACCGTAGAGGGCGGCTGGGATCCCGCCAATTGGCAGCCGGATATCGCGCAGCTTGCCGACGGCAACTGGGACATTGTCATTGCCGGTACCTGGCAGCTCGCGGAGTACGTCGGGCAGATTGCCCCCGAGCACCCGGACAAGAAGTTCATAACCTACGATACCGCGGTGGATTTCTCCCAGGGCAATCTGGACAACGTGTATTCCATTCTCTACAGCCAGAACGAGGGCTCGTTCCTGGCAGGTGCCTTGGCCGCCATGCTCACTCAGGAGAGTGGGATGGAGCGCATCAACGACGAGAAGGTGATTGGATTTGTCGGCGGACAGGACATTCCGGTCATTAACGACTTCCGCGTCGGCTATGAGCAGGGAGCGCGCCACGTCGACCAGGAGGTGCAGGTGCTGGCCACCTACGTCGGTAGCTTCAGCGACCCGGCTCGCGGCAAGGAGCTCGGTCTGGCGCAGATCGAGCAGGGCGCGGACATTGTCTTCGGCGTTGCATCCGAGAGTGGCCTGGGCGTGATCGAGGCGGCGCACCAGCGAGGCCACTACGCGATCGGTGTCGACTCCGACCAGTATCAGCTGCTGAAGGAGACCGATGAGGAGCAGGCCCGCGCGATTGTCTCGTCCATGATGAAGAACGTTGACAACTCGATCTACCGAGCCGTTCGTCTTCACCTCGAGGGCGAGCTTCCCTACGGTGAAGCCGAGGTGCTCGGACTGCAAGAGAACGGCGTTGGCCTTGCGCGCAATGAGAACTTCGACCGCATTGTGCCGGACAGTATCGTCAGCCGTATCGACGAGCTGATCGAACAGATCGAGAGTGGAGAGATTCAGGTGGAATCCGCTCTCGGGCAGTAAAGGCGACGGCGGCAACGCCACGGGCCGCCGGTGGGCGGGGGTGCACCCCCGCCCCGGTTCCGCGCCGGACGCCCACGCGGCGAGGGCCGCTCATCCAATACAGATGGATTCAATACTACGCGTTCAAGGCGTCTCGAAGATCTATCCCAACGGGACGGTAGCGAATCGAGACGTTTCCTTTGCAGTGACTCCGAAGACCGTGCACGCGGTTGTGGGCGAGAACGGCGCCGGCAAAACGACGCTCATGAAGATCCTCTTCGGGATGACGGATGCCCAAGATGGGGAGATCTTCTTCAAAGACCTTCACCACGCACCCTCCTCGCCCCACGAGGCAATCACCGTGGGAATCGGCATGGTCCACCAGCACCTCATGCTGGCGCCGGACCTCACCGTGGCGGAGAACCTCGTGTTGGGGGTCGAGCCGCGTCGCGGCAAGGTTCTGCTGGACACCCGGCGTACCGTGGAAATTGCGCGCGAGATCTCGGAGCGCTACCGGCTTGATGTGCCGGCGGATAAGCGGATTCGCGACCTTCCGGTTGGAACCCGTCAGCGCGTGGAAATCCTCAAAGCGCTCTACCGGGAAGCGGAGCTCCTGATCCTGGACGAGCCGACCGCCGTCCTTACTCCGCAGGAGTCGGAAATCCTCTTTCAGACGCTGGACGCCCTCAAAGCGGAGGGAAAGACGATCCTGTTCATCTCGCACAAGCTCGATGAGGTCACCCGCGTCGCCGACTCGGTAACAATTATGCGAGACTCCACCGTGGTCGACACGCGGCAAGCACAGGATCTCTCCCGAGGTGAGATCGCGAAGCTCATGGTGGGCCGGGAGATCGACTTCGGTCGCGTCGCACCCCCGGAGCGCGTCGGGGATCCGCTTTTTCACGTCGAGGATCTTCGGCACGTAAACCAAGAGGGGGTTCCGGTCTTGCGGGGCGTCTCTTTTGACGTTCATGCCGGCGAGATTCTCGGTATTGCCGGCGTGGAAGGGAACGGTCAGACCGAGCTCGTCCGGGCGCTCACGGGACTCCTGAAGCCTGAAGGGGGGCGCATTCTCATTCGGGGACGCGACATTGCCGGGTTCTCCCCACGGCAGGTGCGGGAACAGGGGATTGCGCATATTCCGGAGGACCGCATGGAGGACGGCGTCGCCGTCGATACATCGATCCGGGAAAACTTCATTATCGACCGCTACTACAAGGAGCCCTTCTCCAAGGGGATCCGTCTCCGGTGGAAGGAGATCAGTGCGTACAGTCGAAAGCTTATCCGGGACTTCCGCATTCTCGCCCGCGATGAGGAACAGGAGATGTCATCCCTCTCCGGCGGCAACATCCAAAAGTGTGTCGTCGCCCGAGAGCTCGCCTCGGATCCGGACGTCGTCGTGGCAAGTCAACCAACCCGCGGCGTCGACGTCGGGTCATGGGAGCAGGTCCACCGTCTCTTGGTGGAAGCGCGGGACCGCGGGCGGGCGGTCTTTCTGGTGTCGGCCGACTTGGATGAAGTCCTCAAGCTCTCCACGCGCATCCTGGTCATGTACAATGGCGAGATCGTGGCGCGTTTCGACGACCCCTCGAAGATCGCGGCCACCGATCTGGGACCCTATATGCTCGGTGTGGAACGACAGGAGGCGTCCTAAGTGCAACGTTTCATCCTGCGCAACTTCACGCTCATTCGCACGCTCGTGGCCATTGGCATCGGTATTGCAATCTGCGTGCTCCTTATCGTGCTCATTAGCGCCTCTCCCGGGAACAGCCTGGACGCCTTCCTCTTTGGCCCGTTCCGGAGCCGCCGAACCATGGCGACCATTCTCGAGACCGCATCTCCCATTATCTTTGCGGGTTTGGCCATTGCTGTCTCCTTCAGCGCCCAGCAGTTCTACATTGGCGCCGAAGGGGCCATGTACATTACTGCAGCCGTGGGAACGGCCTTTGCCGTGTCGACTTCCATGCCGTGGTATCTCCATGTGCCGATCATTCTTGCGGTCGCTGCTCTTGTTGGCGGGCTGTGGGGCGCCATTCCCGGCTTCCTGAAGGCGCGCTTCAATGCCAGCGAGATTGTTAGTGCCCTCATGCTCAACTTCGTTGCGTACTACGGTGGCCTCTACCTCATCAATTACCACTTTCGGGATCTCGACGCCGGCTATATGGTCTCCTATACGCTGCCGGAGAGCGCGTGGCTTGCTCAATTCATTGAAGGGACCCGCATCCACTGGGGCATTGTCTTGGCTCTGCTGGCCGCGGTCGCGGTGTACTACCTCTTCTACCACACGACGACGGGCTACGAGATCCGCATGACCGGACACAACCGGCGTTTTGCCCGATTCGGGGGAGTGAACACCTTCAAGGTCATCATCCTCGTGCACGTTCTGACCGGACTTATTGCAGGCGTCGGCGGCATGACGGAAGTTATGGGAATTCACCGCCGCTTCAACTGGCAGCTCAGTCCCGGCTACGGATGGGACGGAGTGATCGTTGCGATCATCGGCAGGAACCACCCCTTCCTCATCGTGCCGGCGGCGATATTTCTTGCCTATCTCCGCGTTGGAGGGCAGCAATTGAAGCTCATGGCCGATGTGCCCGGCGAAATCGTGCTGGTAATCCAGTCGGTGATTATCTTACTCATCACCGCTCAAGCCTTTCTCGGGTGGTGGCGCCGGCGGCTCGTCATCTCCAGGGGAGAGAACGCATGAGTCCACTCTTGGAGAGCATCCTGTCGCCGGAGTTCGGCTACGCAGTCATTCGGGTGGCAACACCGCTTGTCTACCCCGCCCTCGGCGTTGCAATCACCGCGATGAGCGGGAACATCAACATTGGTTTGGAAGGGATCATGCTGATCTCCGCCTTCGCCGGGGTAATGGTCAGCATCTACACGCAGAGTCTGATCGTGGCGCTCCTCGGCGGCGTGGCTGCGGGGATTATCTTTGCCGGGCTCCTGGCCTACTTTCATCTCAATCTCAAAGCCGACATTATCCTGGCTGCGGTTGCCCTCAACTTCCTGGCGAGCGGACTCACCATATTCTTGCTTATCGTCATTGCCGGGGAGCGTAGCACCAGTAGGCTTGCCAGCCTGGCCTTTCCTAGCGTCTCGATCCCGGTGATCTCTCAGATTCCGGTCGTCGGCGCAATCCTGAGCGGCCACAACGTCCTGACCTATGGGGCCGTCGTCGCGGTCATTTTCTATGCCGTTCTCATGTACCGGACGCCCCTGGGGCTGCGGATCCGAGCCGTCGGTCAGAACCCGGACGCGGCGCGATCGGTTGGCATAAATGTAAATCGCACAAAGACATATGCGCTTCTCATTTCCGGTATTTTTGGAGCTCTCGGAGGGCTCTACCTCGCAATGGGCTACGTCTCCTGGTTCTCCCGGGACATGACGGCTGGGCGCGGCTTCATTGCCGTCGCCGCCGCAACCATGGGGGGGAACATGCCGCTTGGCACCTTCCTCGGATCACTGCTCTTCGGCTTCGTGAATGCCGTGGCGATCTACATTAGCTCCCTGGACGTGCCCTCGGACCTCATTCAGACCATTCCCTACGTGGCAACCGTCATTGCTCTCACGATCTACGCCGCGCGGCGTAACCGCTACCGGGCGCCGCGCCTGCCCCGCGACGGAAGTGGACCGACCGGCGAGCGGTCCGACGCACCGCCACCCGATTCAAGCAGCAGGAGGTAACTCACCATGCCACGCGTACTATTGGACTGTGACCCCGGACACGACGATATGATGGCCATGATGGTGGCCATTGCCCACCCCGGCATTGAGCTTCTTGGAATCACGACCGTGGCAGGGAATCAGACTGGGGACCGCACCTTCGCAAACGCGGGCAAGGTGCTGACCCTGCTCCGCGAGACCACGGTGCCCTTGGCGCGCGGCTGTGATCAGCCCCTCGTGCGCGCCCTGGAAACGGCGGGGAATATTCACGGGACTTCCGGCCTGGACGGCGCGGATCTTCCCGAATCCGCGGTGACGCCGCAGGGCGCGCACGCCGTGGAGTTCCTCGAGAGCGTACTGACCGCCGCGGATGAGCCGATCACTCTGGTGCCAACCGGGCCGCTTAGCAACATCGCTATGTTGTTCCGGAAAACCCCGGCCCTCACAGAGAAGATCGACCGCATTGTGCTTATGGGCGGCGGCGTCTACGACTCCAACGTCACACCGGCCGCGGAGTTCAACATCTACGTCGATCCCGAAGCCGCCGACATTGTGTTCAACTGCGGCCGGCCGATTACCATGGTTGGTTTGGATGTCACGAATCGCGCCATGATGACCATGGAGGATATCGACTCGATCGGCGCCTTCGGTGGACGGGTGTCGCGCGTGGTTGCTCCCCTCCTCGAGTTCTTCGCCCACGCCTACCTGGAGAACTTCGGAGTGGCCGGCGCTCCCCTGCACGACGCGCTGGCAATGATGGCCGCCGCCGAGCCCGACATCCTCACGACGCGGCATCTCCGGACGGATATCGAGACCCAGGGTTTCCACACGAGGGGGCGCACCGTGGTGGATGTCTACGGCGTCACCGGGAGGACGCCGAACGCGGATGTCGCCTTTGACCTGGACTTAGACCGCTATAAGCGGGGCATACTCGACGCAATCAGAGAAATGGATGGACGATCATGAATGACGGCAATTCGTACAGTGGCCGGGAGCCCCGCCGGCGGGCCTGGGAACGTGAGCACGAGCTCATGGCCAATGCTATTCCGGTCCTCCGTGAGGAAGAAGACCAGACCTGGAATGTGATTGAGCAGTTGGAGAAACAGCAGGACGGCCTGATCCGCATGCAGTGGTTCAGTCAGGTCCCGGGTTCCGGCGCCCCGGAACGCCTCATGGTGGCCGCCGTTCAGGCTCTCGAAAACCGCGGGATGCGGGTTCCCGGCTGGGAGCGCCTGGTGGATGCCGGTCTGGATGCCCTGGAGCGCGAGGACATGCCCGCACTCATCCGGGCGCACGCCGCGCTAAAAGAGGCTCTCGCCTCAGCCGAAGTGGACGAGTCATCGGACTACTGGAGCTACGAGCGCTACGAGACCTGGGAAGACTTCGATGCCGCCGCCTCTCTCTCCCGGAGCGCTGCCTACACGGAACCGCGAAACGTCTTTCTCAAGCGCGTTCACGCCGGCTGGATGGGGCAAATTGTGGGTGGAGCCTTGGGGACGAGTATTGAAGGCTACACCGCGGAACGGCTCCGAGAAGCCTACGGCGAGATCCGGGACTATCTTGTTGCGCCGTCCACCTTCAACGACGACATCACCTTCGAGCTTGCCTTTCTCAAGGCCGTGAATGAGTCCGGCGCGGCCGTCACGGCTCGGGGCATTGCGCTGGAGTGGGTCTCCCTGATTCCCTTTGGGTGGTCGGCGGAGCTCATTGCCTTGGAAAACCTGTCCCAGGGTGTTCTTCCGCCGCACAGCGGCACGTATCGCAACCCCTTCTCTGAGTGGATCGGTGCGCAAATGCGTGGTGCGGTGTGTGGCCTAGTTGCGCCGGGCAACGCGCGTGAGGCAGCGCGTTTGGCGTGGATGGACGGTACCATTTCTCACGAGAACAACGGCGTGATGGGGGAGATCTTCAACGCCGTCCTTGTTTCCCGGGCATTCGTTCAAGACGATGTCAGAGCTCTCGTGGAAGATGTGGTCTCCTCCATGCCCCCGAAGAGCGAGTACGGCGCAGTCGTCTCCTTCGCGCTCGACGCGTGTCGCGGGGCCTCCGACTGGCAGGAAGCATGGGCGCAGTGCGAGAAGCGCTACGCGCGTTACAACTGGGTTCACGCCTATCCGAACGTATGTGCGGAGGTTGTCGCGCTGTGGTTTGGCAACGGCGACTTTGATGAGACCTTGTACATCATTGCAATGGAAGGGCAGGACGTTGATTGTAACGCCGCCCAGATCATGACCGCCGTGGCCGTGGCTGTTGCCGGCGGAACCCAGGGGCCGGAGGCGATCCCGGAACGCTGGCGCGCACCGATCGGCGACGTCCTGTACACCTACGTCCGCACCATGAAGGAAATGCGCATCTCCGCCCTCGCCGACTGGACGGTGGAGGCGGCGCGGAAGCTGGGAACGGTGTCATAGCCTTCGGGCCGCCGCATCTCCGGGCCGCCGTGGGTGACGGAAGCCAGACTGTATTCGTACATTCATTCCGACAAGGAGTGAATATGCAGATACAGAAGTCGAAACATCGAATCAGGGCACGACAAGCGACGATCGTCGCGGTGTTCGTATTGCTGCTCATTGCGATGCCGGTCACGGCATCCGGGCAGCCGTCCGGCAGCGCCGAACAAGGAGAGCTCGATCTTCGAGAAGCCAACGTGACGGACGTGGCTATCGAGACGAGCGGAACCGGCGTCTACCGCTTCGACGTTACGCTGATCCACGACGATGACGGCGAGAGCGGCTACGCGAATTGGTGGCAGGTAGAGAATCTCTCCGGGGAGCAACTCGGCCGGCGTGAGCTCCTTCACGCGCACGGGACAGTGGAGTTCACGAGATCTGAGACGATCGAGGTACCCTCCGGCACTGAGCGCGTTGTCGTGCGCGGCCACGACCAGACCCATGGATACGGCGGCCAGGCCGCGATAGTCGACATGGCCACCGGCGACATTGAGTTCGTCCTTCAGGGACCGGAGCCACGCGACTTCAGTGACCGCGCGAAGTAGCGGCGAAGCTGCGCGAGCTTGCGCCGGCGGGCGGCGTCGCCGAGGCGGGCGACGTTTCCGACGTTGATCCAGCGCCGGCGACGCCGGGGAATGCCGACGAATCCAAAGGTGCCCTGCAGAAGGGCACCTTTGAGGGCGTTTCCAAAGAAGATGCGGTAGTACCAGTGGGGGAAGCCCATGGTTGTAATGACCGTGACGGAGAGCCGGGAGAGGAGTCCCCGCGGAACCAGGCCGCCGGTTTCCTCGAATGACCAATTCGGCAGAAGTACCTTGTCGAGAAAGCCCTTGGACAGCGCCGGCATGACCTCCCACCACACGGGAAAGATCATGACCAGGTGCCCCGCGGCATCGATGCGCCGCTGATACTCGGCAACTTTGGGGTCGGAGGAAATACCATCCATGTACTGCGCCAAGTCCTCGGCGCGAAGAACGGGGTCAAAGCTCTCCTTCGGCAGGTCGATGATGTCACACTCGTGGCCGCCATCCTTCAGCCCCTGGATCGCCGCGTCGAGGAGGGCGCGGCAGTAGCTTCCGTCGAAGGGGTGGTCGAATATGATCAGGACGCGCATGTGCCTACTCGCCGGTGGGGCGGATCGGCGTCATGGAGACGTCGAGGTCGCGCTCGAGGGCAATGTCCTCCAAGCGCTCTTTCAGCGCCTGGACGCGAACGGACTGAGGGACGATCGCGCGAATGCGCATGTGAAACATCGGTGCGCCGGTGAAGGGGGCGCGGGAGGTCTCGGTCTCCATATCGTCGATGTTGATGTTGTGCTCTCGAAGCAAGGCGGTAATGGC
>CAYPTH010000074.1:10320-15784 GCA_964413635.1 uncultured Spirochaetaceae bacterium | reverse complement strand
GGGATCCATAAGCAGCGAAAACGCACCCATCGTGCTCAATGGCGATCTGGAACTGTACACCAACACAGCCATCGACTCCGTGGATGGATCTGGCAACGCGGGCGATATCTCGATAAACGGTACGATCGATGACGGTGTCGCCGTCGGTGCGAGTACATTCACCATTACTGCTGACGGAACAGGAACCGATGGTCTGGTGACGCTCGGTGGAGCGATTGGTGAGGGAACGGCGCCTGGGGATGTGCAGATATCGGCGCGCGCAATCGACTTCACTGCAACAACCGGCTCACCGGACAATCTCATTACCGAGGGCAATCAGACGTATACCACCTCCGTTGATGGTTTTCGCTTCCGCAATGACGACAACGCCCAGATCAGTACGGATGGCGCTGGAGATGGTCTTGGCGGGACGACTGTCCAGTTTTCAACACTGTATCTGGATGCAGACTCGGTCACGCTGCAGCTTCTCGTAGATCTGAATGTTGCGGCCGATCTCGTACTGTATCGAGGAATCTTCAACGTAAACGGGGAGAGCATCAGCGTCGGGGACGACTTAGTAATCTTTGGTGCCGGCTACAACACGAACGACGCTGCGGACGACCAAGACTGGACTGGGAATGACACCCGCTTTGGCCACATTGAGTCCCCGCTCCCGTACACTCCCGGCGCCGCCGGATACACGGTCGCAGACGGTACATTTCCTATTGCGCCGACCGCGTCAATAACGGGGTTGGCCGGTACGACCATCACTGTCGACGGCAGCCTGTATGTAAACCATGCGGATCTTGTGGTTCCAACAACGCCGCGTTGGACCCTGAACCTAACAAGCGCCAACGGCGCTCCGCCATCTGCCATCGACGGTGACCAAACCGATCCCATCAACTTCGGCGACCCCTATGCCGTCGTGTTTAACGCCTCCGTCTCTTATGGGGACGTGACCGGCCTCGGCTGGGTTGCGGCGGCGACACCTGTAAGTAGCGCCGCTCTGGGGGGGCGCACCGCTGAGACGAACAACAACGTGACGAATGTCGCGGGCAATATCGGCAACTGGTCCTTCGACCGCGTGCGCGTTACCGACGTGACGACGCTCTTCGACAACGTTATTGAAGTGACCTTTAACCAGGATATCGAAAACGACAACGATGAGATTGAGGCCTATTTCAACACCGTCGGCAACCCTGTCGCAGAGTACATTCGCCTCGACAACGGCAACGCACGCTTCACGGACGTCTACACCGACTTCTCCGATCCGGCGAATCCTTCGTACACCTCGGGCGACGAAAACGTATTCTACTTCGTAACGGCGGACGCGACGTGGAATACGGACGCCACCGCGGCGAGCGCCGGGGATACAGCGGCGGCACCTCCGGGTAACTACGCAAGCACGGACCGTTATGGAGTCGCCCAGACCGAGAAACCCGACTTGACGTTTCCCAAAGCGTTTCTGTTCGGCGCTGACGGCAGAAATCCGAACAAGAATTACAACGAGAACGGGTACGAGTTGTTCGACGGTGGGGAAGCGGGGACGACAACGTCGGATCAGACTTCTCCGGCCCTCGTTGCCGTTGAGGCCGGCCGCGCACCCCATGAACGCGGCCTCACCGACGCGCAGAAGCAACCTTACGATGGCCACAACTTCTTCCGGCTCCGCTATTCCGAGCCGGTAGATATTGGCGGGCTGACCGGTGGGGCCGGCATCGATGTGAACGATCTGAGTGCGGACAACCAGCGGGCGGAGTCGACTTTCAGCGCGGCGGGCGACTTCGGCGGCCACATGACCGATAACGGCACGAGCAGCCCTCCTTCCGGCTCAACCGAAAATCTCGGAACGGTTGAAGTGGTCGGATATTTCTCATATCCGGGAAGCTTCATTCCCGGTACCAGGGATGGGAATATCGTCACAAACTTACTCTACCGGGCAGTGGGGGACGACAATCCCAATGGAGTGACGGAAAACGAGTACGGCCGCCACGGTTTGGCAATATACGTTTCGAGCTACAGCGATGACGGCTCCGGCGGCGCAGTCACCGGGAGCGAGGATCGAGTCTGGCCCGGTTACATGTACGGTCACAGCTTTGCGACGGTAGCCAATCGAAATACCTCGTATGCGCGCGGTCGCCCCGAAAACTATCCGTTCAACATTACGGACCCGGCCGGCGAGTTCGCGTCGGTTCCAACGAATGCCAATATCGTCGACGCTGCCGGCAATCAACTCGAGCCGTCCAACTCGCCCTTCGACAATGCGGGAGTTCCCTCCTTCACGAGCGACAAAGGGAATCCAACAATCACCGCCATCTCGGTCGACTGGGGTACCGATGTAAATCTCCCGAGCGAGCCATCCACCAGTTTGGTGACCGGGTGGGACTACGTCGCCCCCGGTTTCTCCACCTTGGACCCGCCGCTGCAGCTGGATGCTCAGGGCTCGCGGGAAATCGTCACCGATATTAACCCGACGACTAATCTCATTGTCCGGTTGGACTTCTTCATGCAGGACAACTTCGTGACGGAGGACGGCTACGTTGGGGAGACGGATACGTGGATCCCGGAGGATGATCACGTCCTCGATAGCCCCCGGCATGGTATCAGGGACATTTCCCTCTTCTATCCTGGTCCTCCGCAGGAACGAGATTCGCTGCTTGTCGGTGAGCTCGGTGATGCCACACTAAGCAACGCCTTCAACCAGTCGTTGCGGACCTCGGTCGCGAACTTTCTCTTCAGTCCCGACGGCAACCCGGCAAACAGCCCGAACCGCCCGGACGACCCCTACCTCTCCCTCGACGTAGATAACCCCGCATGGACGAACCTGACCCCGATTGAGGTGAGTTATGACGAGACATCGGCCTTCCTTACGGACCTGGCGGGCAATCTCCTGCCGAGCACGCCGGACCGCATTAGCGCGGTCGAGCGTGTGCCGCCGCGAATTGACCTTTCGTTGATTCGAGTTGGGACGGACAGAATGTACGTGCGCTTCTCAGAGTCCATTGTGGCCTACGGCACGACGGGGGACCCGGACACAAGCGCAAGCATTGAAACCTTTGATCCGAACAACCTCTTCACGCTGGAGAACGTGGATGGAATCACGATAGATGACATCGAAATCATAACGCCCGCGGAAGAGGTTACGACGGGCAACGACTTCGACGCTTGGTTTACCCTGAGCGGGCCGATAGATGCCAACGACGCCCTGGACGGCCGCATTCGCGTCGCCGCGGCGGACAAGGTCTACGACAACCTCCAGAACTCAATGCTGGCCGACATTGCCTTCCCGCTGTCGGATATCGCAATCGGTGCAGTCGAGCCCGTGTTGGCGGCGGATCAGCTCAGGGAGTACGGGGACTTTGGCGAAGACTTTACAAGTATCCGCGACTTCACCGGTGCCGGGACCGGTCTGCTCCCTGGGCCGCTTCAGCTTCAAGCACAGATCAATGCCGATGATCACTTCGACGATCTCCTGCGTCTCTACTACGACATTGCACCGTCGCCGGATACCTTGGTGGTTGACGACTCCGCCGTGGAGTTCTGGCTACCCTCGCCCGTTCCCGGCTACAACGAGGTTTTCAACCCCGAAGCGGAATCCGTGCTTCCATACACGCGAAACGAAGACGGCAGTCTCCGAACCTTCCAGATTCCTGAGGACGATGAAATGAGCGAAGGCGCGGACGTGGAGTTCGTTCTTCGCATCGGAGAGCGCTACGCGGCGCGTCTTGCCGATGAGGACGATCCGCGTACTCTCGCGCCCTTCCTGATCCCCATGCGCGGGGTAATCGAGCAGCGCTCCGGCGTGTCGATTTTCAACAACGTCATAAATCCCACCATTGGGGATAAGGCGTATCTGAGCTACGAGCTCCCCAACAGCGGGGTTGTTCGCGTCATGGTCTTCACCCTCAACGGGGATGTCGTGCGCGTCTTCCACTCCGGCCGTCAGGCCGCGGGGTCTTACACCTACGCCTGGGACGGGACGAACCAGCGCGGTCAAATCGTCGCGCGGGGTGTCTACTTCGTCCGGGTAGTCGGCCCCGACTTTGATGAGTACCGGAAAGTAATGGTGGTGAAGTAGCGACCCGGCGGGCCCGCTGCGCCGCGCGCGGCAACCGCGCTACTGTGACGTCAGGTTGAGGGTCGGCGCCGCGATAAGGAGAGCGCCTGGCGCAACGCCGGCGGCAGTCAAGAGGTCGGTGGGCGAGACGGTGAGCTCAACGTAGAGCTCGCCGTCGGTGTAGTCGGCATCGTCGGTCTGCAAGAAGTCGGTAATGGTGAGCGCCGTCCACGAGCCCCATCCCCCGTCGGTGCCTTCTACAGTAAAGGTCTGTCGAACCGAGCTTGTCGCAACACTGTCTTCCGCCCGGCGAACCGCCATGCTCAACGTAACGCTCGCGGCTGGAAATCGGTTTGCCACGTTGTCGCTTTCGTCACTTGCTTCATTGGTATGAGTCGGATCCGTGCGGACGTAGACGGTGAACTGGTAGGTGCCGGATATGATAGGCATCTCGCTGTAGGGGTTGTCTTGCGGGTTCACTGTCAGACGATACATCGGTGTAATATCACTTCGGGTGATCCGCAGGTTGTCGAGGGAGCCTGACTGGCTTATGCGCGCCGCTTCGGGAACACTTACCGGCGATCCGATCGTGAAGTAGTTCTGCGCAGCTGCTTCGTCAGCGATATAGCGTGCCAATGGTACCGCCTCGGTGAAGAAATCCCAGACCTGCGGCGATGTTGCCCGCGTCGTCAGACTCCACGTCGTAAACTGCTCACCTCCCACTGTGCCTTCGTTGTACCCGAAAAGGGTGTCCTGATCTGTCCGGAGATCGAGGTTCACCGAGTACTCCACACCAATTTGAAAGCCATCAGAGAGACCGTCGCTTCCCGCGAGGGGATGGGTGATGTAGTCCTCGATACTTGCGACATCGAAGGCGAGGGAGTTGCCGTCAATCGTCGCGTCACCGGTCGTTGCAATCCCCACGCTTGTATCGACGGCGCTGACCGTCCAACGACTCTCAGCCGCCGCGCCGGCGTCATCGAAATCTCCGTTGGGAAAGAGATTGAGGATCTCAAGGCGCCGGATAGACGCGGCATCGGTTCCGTCGGGAAGACCTTCGGTCGTCGCTGCCGCCCCGCTGACCTCACCTGAAATCGCCGCGTAGTCGTCGAGGTTCGGAACGTTTGTCGCCCCGACAAAGTTGTCGGTCAAGCTCCACTCGCTGCTGTCGAAGCCTGCGCCGGCAACGAGATTCACTCCGCGGTAGTCCGAGAAAAAATCGCTCACCTGTCGGCATCCCGCCAATCCCAGGAGCAGAAGCGCCGTCAGTACCACCAGTCTCGCCGCAGGGCGGAGGTCTTGTTGTCGATGGCGATCTAAGCTATTCACAATTCGAAATTTAGCGCGAATATCCACAATCTACCAGCCCCGGCGGCAACAGGCCCCGCGCACCACGGACAAACGCGCCGCAGCGGGCTCTCGCCGCGG
>CAYPTH010000074.1:8646-10220 GCA_964413635.1 uncultured Spirochaetaceae bacterium | reverse complement strand
CACCTCTTCGGCGTGCTCTGCGGGCTTCACCTTGGGAAACACCTTGGAGACGGTGCCGTTTTCATCAATGATGACCGTCGCCCGGATAATGCCTTCATATGTCTTGCCGTACATCTTTTTCTCGCCCCAGGCGCCGTAGCTCTTGATGGCCGTGTGGTCGGGGTCGCTCAGGAGGTAGAAGGGGAGCTCGAACTTGTTCTTGAAGCTCGCGTGGGACTTCCGGCTGTCGGCGCTGACGCCGAGGACGACTGCGCCCTTCGCCAGGATCTCGTCGTAGTTGTCCCGGAAGCTGCACGCTTCCTTAGTGCAGCCGGGCGTGTTGTCCTTCGGGTAGAAGTAGAGGACCACCTTCTTGCCGGCGAACTGCGAAAGGCTGACCTCAGTGCCGTTGTCATCGTGCAGAGTGAAGTCGGGTGCCTTGACGCCCTCTTCGATCATGATGTACCTCCCATGCAGGTTATTGCTCGCCGCCGAGTTCGACCGCGCGGCTCGGTGTAGCCCCCGGCGCGGGGTTGTCCGCCCGGCGAGCGCTGGAAAGATAGTCATGACGGAGTCACAAGGAAAGTCGAAGCACCCGCGGCCAGGCCGTGAGAACTCGGAGCGGTCCGCTCCCGTTGTATCCGTCATCATTCCAACCTACAATCGAGTCTCCTTCCTGCCGCAGGCGCTGGGATCGGTGCTCTCGCAGACCGTGGCGGCGCCGGCAGTTGCAGACCAGCACGGCGGCGAGGTTGGGGGTGCTCACCGCGCCGCCGGGCTCGAGGTCATTGTCGCCGACGACGGTTCCACCGACGGCACGGCGGAGTATCTCGCCTCGGCGGCGGCCGCAGCTCCCGGGGTGGTCCGTGTTGTGACCCTGGAGCATGGCGGGACCCCGGGGCGTGCACGGAACGCAGGCGTGGCGGCAGCACGGAGTGATCTCCTTGCCTTCCTTGATGTCGATGACATCTGGCGGCCCGAGAAGTTGCAGCGGCAGTTGCCGCTCCATCTCGAGGGCGGGCCGGCGGGGGCCGCGGAGGGGCCGCGGGCCGGGGTTGTGCTCAGTCACACGCGGGAGACGTGGCTGCGGGGGACGCGGACCATTTCTCAGGCGGGGCAGAATCACGCCCGGGAAGGGGACGTCTTTGCCGACGCGCTTCACAAGTGCACCATTGGCCCCTCGACGACCGTCATGAGGCGGGTGACCTTTGAAGAGCTCGGTGGATTCCGGGAGGATCTGGAGGTCGCTGAGGACTACGAGCTGTGGCTGCGCCTTACACATCGCTACCCTGTGGCGTACTTAAACGAGGCGCTTACTATCAAGCGCGCAGGCCACGGCGACCAGCTCTCGGAGAAGTACGGGGCAATCGAGTACTTCCGCATTCAAGCGCTCCGCGACTTGGTTGACGTCGGCGCCTTTGGCGACATCCCGCGGCATGCAGTGGAGGCGGCGGACGCCCTCGCGCGGAAGTGTCGAATCTACGCGAAGGGCTGTGCAAAGCGTGGTAGGCTCACAGAGGCTGCGGATTTTAAGAGTCTTGCCGGTCGGTACGACCGGAGTTGAGGCGAATCAGGACAAGGGCATGAGAGCAATA
>CAYPTH010000074.1:0-8546 GCA_964413635.1 uncultured Spirochaetaceae bacterium | reverse complement strand
GCGCTACTTTTCTCCATGGCGGGCTGTAGCGCCGAGCAGACGGTGACCATTCACCACGAGGCGGCGGGGCCCGCTAAGATGGCGGGAACATCTAGCATCGACCTGGTCCTTTCCGACTTCCTGGTCTCATACATCCGCGACCTCTCCGCCAGTGTTGGGGTTGAGACGGAGGCGGTCTTCGAGGCGGAGGCGGTTCGGGCGAGCTTCGCGCAGATCGATACGGTCGAGCTGCAAAACGTCGATGTCCCGGCCGTGAACCGTCTGCGGCTTCAGGTGAGCTACGAGGACCTGGGGGAAGCCCTTGCCGGCACGGTGGAGACGCCCGGCGCGGTGGAGACGCCCGGCACGGGGGGCGCCGGTGAGCGAAGCTCCGGCCGCGCGAGCGCCGGCGCCTCGCCCGACGGTCCTCTCACCGTCACGCAGTCCGGAGACCGCACGCACATGGTGCTTCGGCTCACACCACAGATTCTGGACACGGTCATCGGCATGTCTCCATGGAGGGGTACCCTCATGGCGGAGATTCTCCTGCCGCCGGACCGGACCACCATGACGGCGGAGGAGTATATCGAGTACCTGACCTGGGCCTTGGAGGAGTACGAGGACCCCCGCCTTGTTCGGCGGGCGCTGGAAGAGGCGGCCGTTGACGTGCTCGTGAAGGTGCCGGGTGAGATTGTGGATCAACGCGGTGGCAGCCTGGCTGAGGGCGGGGTGCGCTATCGTTTGCCCGTGGTGGAGTTGGTCACGCTGAATCGTGCTCAGCGCTTCGAGCTCTGGTACCGCCCCGACACTCCGTAGAAAACGGTTTGCCCCGGAACGGAGACCCTTAGTACTCTAACGGCATTATCAAGTCGGTGAGGTCGTATATGAGAAATGTCTCCGTTCTTTTGATCCTGCTACTTACACTTACATGCATTGGCGCCGGTGCCCTTTTCGCGGCAGGCCAAGCGGAAGACGCTGCCCCTCGCGGGCAGGACGCCCCCGAGGCTCCCGTGGAAACGACGGTTGTCACCATTGGGTATAATCGCTTTCTCACCTCGTCCTTCGGGCCCGGTCCGGCGCCCATTGAGGCGATTCAGGAAGCCGTAGCGGAGCAGTATCCCGCCATTGAGGTTGATCTCAACATTCTCCCCGACACCACCGAGGGGATGCGCGACGCGATCTCCGTCTGGATGACGGCGCAGGACGGCACGGTGGACATCTACGGAATTGATACTCCGTGGGTGCTGGAGTTCGGCCGCGCCGATTGGGCGCTCCCCCTCAACGAGGAGCTGCCGCAACTCGAAGAAAACTACGTCGACTCGGGACTGAAGGTCTTTACTCACGAAGGTGACGTCCTGGGTGTGCCGTTCTGGGGAAGCATTAGCGGCATGTACTACCGGACCGATCTCTTGGACGAGTACGGTTTCGACGTGCCCGGGACCTACGCCGAGCTGGTGGAAGTCCTGGATACCATTCTTGCCGACCGCCCTGAGCTTTCCGGCATTACCTGGCCGGGCGGGAAGGGAGAGTGGTTGGTCATGGTCTTCTCCGACTTTCTTTACGGCTTCGGCGGTTCCTACTTCGATAGCGAAGGGAACTACGACTTTGACAGCGCCGAGGCTGTCCAGGCACTGCAGTTCATGGTGAGCTTGATCGAAAACGGCTATACGCCGGACAACGCAACTACTTGGAACATGGAAGAGGCGCGCCGCTCCTTCGTGGCCGGGGAGTCCGTTTTCACCTGGGGTAACAGCGATATGGTGATCTGGCTGGACGATTCGGAGCGTTCGCAGATCGTCGACCGGTGGAACTTCACGACCACGCCGGCGGAGCCTTCCGGCGAAGCGGTGGGACTGACCGGCGGCTTTGCCTTCGCCGTAAACCCCTACACTGACACGCGAGAAGCCACGCTGAAGGTCATGGAGATCATTGCCTCCTTCGAGGTGCAGAAGGCCTTCGCAATTGCCTGGGGGCCTGTGCAGTACTACGACGGCCTGTACGAGAACGAGGAGGTCCTCGAGGCGAACCCGAACGCCGACCGCATTACCGCGGTTCTCGACAGCGCGAAGAGCCGGCCGCCGAGCGTCCGCTACTCGCAGCTTTCCTCCATTCTGCAGGGGGAGATTCACGCCGCGCTTACCGGTGGCAAGTCCCCACGGGCCGCGCTCGAGTCCGCGAACGAGCGGATCAACGCGCTTCCGTAACCGGGCGCTGCGGGCAATCTCGTCGCGGCAACCCGCGGCGCCGACCGGGACTGTCCACGGGCAACTCATATGAACCGTCGGGAACGTACAGGGCGGATTGCGCTTCTGCTCATGGGGCCGCCACTCTTCGGGGTGGCGGTCTTCTACTTCTATCCCATCTTCCAGAGCGCCATCTACAGTTTGTTCCGGCTGGAGTACAGCACCGCGTGGCTCTCCGCCCCCTTCGTGGGACTGCAGAACTACGCAGACGTCCTGACCAGCCCCTCCTTCCTGCAGGCCCTGTTTTTCACGCTGGGCTTCACCGTGGTGGTCGTTGCGCTAGACCTGAGCCTGGGAATGGTGCTGGCGGTGGCGTCCTTCTGGGTACACCCCAAGCTACGGGCGGCGTTTCGCGCCCTGATCATCATTCCCTGGGCCATTCCCAACGTGATTCAGGCGAGCCTGTGGCGGTGGCTGCTCAACGCCGAGGTCGGGGTCATTGGAGATCTCTTGGTGCGCACCGGTCTGGTGGCTGAACCGCCCCTCTTCCTTGCAAACGAGTGGCTCGCGGGGCTGAGTCTGGTTGTGGTCTACTCCTGGAAAGGCGCGGCAATCTCATCGATCTTTCTCATGTCCGGCTTGGCAACCATTCCCAAAGAGCTATCAGAGTCGGCGCGAATGGATGGCGCCGGCCGCCTGCGCCGCTTCTTTTCGATCACGCTGCCGGTCATGTGGCCAACGGTCTTTGTCGCGCTCCTCTATAGAACGCGGGACGCGCTGCGCGTCTTCGACGTGGTCTTTGGCCTCACGAGGGGTGGTCCCGGCAACGCAACGGAGACCTTGAGCACTTTGGCGTATCGGACTTACTTCAGTTTCAACCAGTACGGCATGGGCTCATCCTACGCCATTATAACCTTCGCGCTGGTACTCTCGGTGAGTCTGGTCTATCTGCGACGCATTGTGCGCGCATTTTGAGGCGATGAGATGGAGATTATGACGACGCCAGGCAACAACGCCGGGACCCGCGCGCGGGGCCATCTGCTCGGCTCCTGGGCCCTGGTGGTGCTGATCGGAATCTTTGCGGTTGGACCGCTGGTGTGGATTCTGGTGACCTCGCTCAAGGTGCCGGGCACGGAGTTCCGCCTTCCCCTGGAGTACCTCCCGGACAATCCAACTTTGGAGAACTATCGCATTGTCTTGGGCGAAGACTTTCGAATTCAGCGAGCAATTCTGAACAGTCTCACGGTATCCGGCACCGCCATGGTGGGAACGCTCATCTTGAGTAGCCTGGGGGGCTACGCGGTGGCTCGGCTGCGTTTCCGCTTCCGCCTCCAATCGCTCGTGGCGGTGCAGGCGGCGGGGCTCATTCCGCCGATCATTGTCATTGGGCCGACCTTCGTGCTGATTCGCGCCATGGGGCTTCTGGGAACCTTGTGGGGCATGATTCTGCCCAATATTGTCTACGGGGTGCCACTGGCGCTTCTACTCATGTCGAGCTACTTTGCAACCCTGCCGGTGGAAATCGAGGATGCCGCCCGCATTGACGGCGCCTCTCCCCTTACCGTCTATCTGAAGGTTCTGCTTCCCCTCTCGCTACCGGGCCTCTTCTCCGCCGGGGTGCTGAGCTTTCTCGGTTCCTGGGGTGAGTTTATGCACGCCTTTACCGTGAGCCTGGGAATTCCCGAGGTGCAGACCGTGCCCGTGGCGATCTTGAGCTTCAGTCAGGCTTTTCAGCTGCAGTGGACCTGGGTTGCCGCCGGTACCATTCTGGCGGTCTTACCGGTGGTGCTGTTGGTTGTGGTGTTTCAGCGCTTTGTGATCAGCGGCCTCACGACCGGGGCCGTGAATTGATGCCGACGCTGGCCGGCCGCCGAACCGGCCCCTGGCCCCTGCCCTAGGCCGACTTCTTCATGTGCTCGTCGTAGGCGCTGTTGATGCGGGAAAGATCCTCATCTGAAAGGGACCACTCCCCGGCGGCGGCGTTGGCGCGCGCCTGACTCGGGTTCTTTGCGCCCACGAGGGCGGTAGTCATGCCGCGCTGGGCGATTGCCCAGTTGATGGCGACCTGAGCAACCGTGACGCTGCGCTCTTCGGCAATGACGCGAAGGACATCGAGGACGCGCTGCACTTTGCTCCAGGTCGGTTCCTGAAAGAAGCGGTAGAACTGGTCGCGGTTGTCTCCCTCTTCCAGGGTCGGAATCTCGCGGAACTTCCCGGTGAGGATGCCACCGGCCAAGCTCCCATAGCCCAAGACGCCGATGTTGTTCTTGGCACAGTAGGGAAGGAGACTGCTCTCCTCCTTGCGATGCAGCAGGGAGAACTGGGGTTGCACGCTCACGACATCCACAACGGCGCGGGCCTGTTCGAGGAGCTTTACACTGAAGTTTGAGACACCAATGTGGCGAATCTTCCCCGCTTCCTTCATTTTGTTGAGCGTCTCCATGGAGCTCTCCAGGGGTGTGTCCGGATCGGGCCAATGGATCTGATACAGGTCGATGGTGTCCACACCGAGCCGGCGCAGGGAGTCATCGATCTCGCGCTCCATGGATTCCGGCTTGAGGTTGCGAATAAAGTCGTCTTCCGTCCGTATGATTCCGACCTTTGTTGCAACGACAACTTCGTCGCGTCGGCCGTGAATTGCCTTCCCCACAACCTTTTCCGCATGGCCCGCGCCGTATGCAGGGGCGGTGTCAATGAGATTGATGCCGTTGTCGATCGCCTCCTGGATTGCGCGTACCGACTGATCGTCGTCGACACGACCCCAGAAGTCATTGCCCATGGCCCAGGTGCCCAGGCCCACCACCGACACGGAGAGGTTCGAGGTTCCAAGTGTTCTGTATTGCATGTCTCAAACGTACTGAAGTTAGGAGCCTTCAGCAAACCTCTCGAGACGGTCCCGCAGCTCGTCCATTGACCGCAGATAGATGAGGCCGGCGCTTTGGAGATCCTCAACCAGGCGTTTCGGCAGTCGGCCGCCGAAATAGACGGGTGTCTCTTCGGGTACGCTCTTGCGCACGCGGACTAGCTCGTTCATGAGGACCAAATCGTAGCGCTTGCTGACGACTCCGACGATGACGGCTCGCGCTCTCCCTGCTTCCCGCGCCTCACCAGCCCGCAGCGCCTCCACGACCTCTTCGGCCTTTACGTCCACTCCCAGCAGTAATGGCCGCCACCCGGCGGCATCCGCGTGGATCGCAGAGGCAACGATTCCGAGGTCCTGGGAGTGTGATGCGGGCGAGATCAGGAGCGCCACAGGCCGGTCAGGATCATCACGCACCGTCACCAGGAGCTGGGAAAGCACGGTGCGAAGGGCACAGTAGAGAAAGCTCAGGTGAATCCTCCGGCAGGCGCCGACCTCGATCTCATGCTCGATCTCATGGACCAAGGGAAAGATGAACTCGTCAATCAGGGTCAGTCGACCGTAACCGGCGATAGCCTCCTCCAGTATCCGGTAGAGGCTGACATCGTCAAAGACGGAAACCGCTTCGACCGCGCGAGGGATAGATGTGTCAGGGGCGGGCGCCTCCTCGGCTTCGGTCAGTGGTTCGACTTCGGTGGCCATTTCTCGGAGCTCACTCAGATCGAGAGAGGCGATCTGCCCAATCCGGTATCCCACACCTACGAGGCGTGACAGAAGGCCAAGCTTCTCGGTGAGCTGCTCCGAATACTGTCGGCGACCGGTATTGTCACGGTCTGGACGGATTCCCTCATATCGCCGTTCCCAGGCACGCAGCGTTCCCTGGGAGAGGCCTGTTTTGCGTGCCACTATCTGAATTGGATATGCCATTCCAGCTTCCACTCCTACTGCTGCACCGCGATGATACATGACTCGAATGTCGATGACAATGTATAGCACTGCGCGCGTACATTTACAAAATCAAGACAAGAATCGTTGCTCATATGTGGTACAAAAGTTTGACATAAGGTGTACGTATGGATATCCTATGAGTCGAAATATCACTTGGCTGGAGGTTTAACAATGAACACCGAGATGTTCACCATTTCCGTCGAGGCATTTGAGGTTGTGCAACACATCCTCACCCTTGGCTACGCAGCAATGGCTTCTGCGCTCCTGTATTTCGTCCTCACCAAGAACACGGCCATGCCGAAGTACCGCATGTCCTCCGTGCTCTCGGTTGTCGTCATGGTGTCGGCTTTGTTGCTGCTCTTTGCCCAGCAGCAGAGCTGGAGCAACGCTTACACCTTCACCGGATCGGCCTACGCCTTGAAGGAAGGCTCTGAGCTCTTCACCAACGGGTATCGCTACCTGAACTGGCTCATTGACGTTCCAATGCTGCTGATCCAGATTCTCTTTGTTGCCGGTATTGTGGGTGTTGCGCGGAGGCGCTACATGTTCCGGTTCTCCACCGCCGGCGTGCTCATGATTGTGACCGGCTACATCGGCCAGTTCTACGAGCCCGGGCGAATCAACGAGAGTGTTGTTGCCTGGCTGGTCTGGGGTACCATCTCCACAATCTTCTTCATCTGGGTTCTGGTGCTTATCACCCGCGTCATCCGCGAGGGAAAGGCGAACATGCACGGCTCCGCCGCACAGGGCATCTTCGGAGCCATTTTGCCGCTGTTCTTCATCTCCTGGTTCCTCTATCCCGGCGCTTATCTCATGCCGCTTCTCATGGAGTTTGGTATTGCCGAGTACGGATTCACCATTGTTGCTCAGCAGCTCACCTACACTGCTGCCGACATCTCCGCCAAGATCATCTACGGCGTCATGCTCAACGTGGTTGCATCGACCTTGAGCGCCGAGCTGGGATTCAAGGAGGACCAGGTCATTACTACAAGCGCGTAAGCAATGCCCGGAAAGTAAAAAACGTATGTCCTTTGTGGGGGAAGCCAATAGGCTTCCCTCTTTTTTTCAACAATTTTTGACAATTCCGATAAGCTGCGCTATACTTTTTGGAGCAATCAGCAGATATTGCCCATATGGATAACGCATCATCTCCTGTAGCTCACAATCGCGACTCCCTGGTACGGCTCTGGGTGACGGAGGATGGCCTCCACGCCTTTGCGGACTTTCTCCCGTCCTTTGGAGACGGGGATCCCCTTACCGAGTCCTATGCGGCCAACGTGCTCAAGGTTGAGGGAATAGACTACGGGATAGATCACGCCGCCATCGCCGAGACGGTGGCCTCCTGCAACGCTCAGCATGTACCCATGATGCAGGTGCTCGTTGCCGCCGGGCGTCCGCCGGTTCGAACAAACCCCGCTCGCTTGGTTCTTGTTCCGCGGTTCCAGCGAGCCGTCGAGCACTATCGCGCGGGCAACCGGAACTCCCCCTTCGCACCCAAACGGGGCTTCGCTCTCGAGATTGTCCAACGCGGCGAGACGATCGCGACCATGCAGGAGGAAGTCTCGGGTATCGACGGGGTAAATGTGTACAATACGCCCATCCCCGCCGGTATCCTGCAGGTGGACGGGCTCGTGCCCGGTGAGGGAACCCGGGAGGCGGCGGGCTGTCTCCGAGCCGAGCGTGGCGGTCTGCTTTGCATGGACGACGGCAACACGGTCTGGGTGGAGGACACCATCGTGCTGCCGGAAGTCGGACCGGATACCGGCGACATCCGCTTTCCCGGGCATGCGGTGATAGAACACCACGTCCAGGATGGACGGCGTCTGTGGATCGGCGGCAACGCCCACGTGAAGTCCACCCTTGACGCCCACGAGGTCTTCGTCCGCGGCGCGTTGCGGGTGGACGCCGGAATTGTCGGACGCGGTAACGCGCTGGTGCGTTGCGGCGGGGACATTGTCGCCGGCTTCATTGAGCACTGTCGCGTCGAGACGAAGAGCTCGGTACGGGTCGGCCGGGCTGTGTACAACAGCAGGGTCATGGCCCTCGGCACCGTTTCCTTGGGCGACGGGGCGACGCTAATTGGCGGGGAAACTCGGGCCACCGGCGGGATCGAGGCAAGCGTCGTTGGAAACAGTGCAGAGGTGCCCACCTTGCTGGTTGCCGGCGCCGACTTCGTCATGGAGCGTAAGCTTGCCTACGCCCAGAGCAAGCACCGTGAGCTCACCCTTCTCATGCAGCAACTCGAGGAACAGGCCGACGACCCCGCGTGTCCGGATGAGGAAGCGGTGCTGGACAGAATCGCGGAAATCCAAGAGGCGAGGGCCGAGCACTCTTCTACAGTCGCGGAGATGCTGGCCTATCTGGACGCGGAAGAGTCGGCCGAGATCGTCGTGACCTCCGAAGTCTACCCTGGGACGGCTATCCACATCTGTCGCGCAAAGCACAGCGTCGCCGAGAAGCTCGGGCCGTCGCGTTTCTACCTGGACAAGGAGAAGGGGCGGATCGAGCGCGAAGAGTTGTGAAACCGCCACGCGCCGCGCCGCCGGCCGCCGGGCCGCTCACACGGAGATGCGCGC
>CAYPTH010000073.1:4962-15794 GCA_964413635.1 uncultured Spirochaetaceae bacterium | reverse complement strand
CAATGTCAAAGATGTGCGGTGCCGGTCCACTCTCGCCCTCGGGCATCTCGCGGTCCATAGGCGTACCGGAGGCCTCGGTAATCAAGTACAGCAGATCGTAGGCCGCCTCTGAAATTGGGGGAAGGAGATCCTCGAGCTGGACCGCAGACGTCGATTCGAAACTCACCCCCCCAGCGTGCGCCTCTTCGGGGCGTTCGTCAATCCGAACCGCGACGTTGAATGGTTTCCAGCATATCGCGGGTCATTGCATCCAAGTCATACTCGGGTTGCCATCCCCACTCAACGCGAGCGGCGTAGTCCTCCAAGCTGTTCGGCCAGGAGTTCGCCAAGGCCTGACGCACCGGGTCCACGTTGTAGCTGATCTCGAAGTCGGGAATGTACTTGCGAATGTACGCCGCCTGGTCTTCCGGCGAGAAGCTCATTGCCGTGACGTTGAAGGCGTTCCGGTGTCGAAGCTTCGCCGAATCTGCCTCCATGACATCAATGGCCGCCTTCACCGCGTCCGGCATGTACATCATGTCCAAGTAGGTGTCCCCCTTCAGGAAGCACTCATATCGATGCTTTCGCACCGCCTCGTAGTAGATTTCAACGGCGTAATCGGTGGTCCCGCCACCGGGAGGCGTCACGTTCGAGATGATCCCTGGAAACCGGACGCCCCGTGTATCAACCCCGTACTTCCGATGGTAGTAGTCACACAAGAGCTCACCGGTGACCTTGGTGACACCATACATGGAGGTGGGTCGCTGCATCGTGTCCTGCGGGGTGTAGTCCTTTGGTGTGTTGGGGCCGAAGGCGCCGATTGAGCTCGGCGTGAAGACCGAGCAGTCCTCGCTCCGGGCAACCTCGAGAACCGTATAGAGCCCATTGATGTTGATGTCCCAGGCGCGGCCGGGGTCCGCTTCAGCGGTTGCCGACAGCAGCGCGGCGAGGTGATAGATCCGGTCTACGCCGTGCTTCCGCACAACCTCGGCCAAAGTCCGTCCATCCCTCGCATCCAGCACCTCAAACGGCCCTTCCTCGATGAGTTGTCGATTGATATTGTCGCGAATGTCCGAGAGAATGACGTTGTCCGTACCGTATCGGCGCCGGAGGGCAACTGCCAGCTCGGAGCCGAGCTGTCCCAGCGCGCCCGTGATGAGTATGTTCATGGAAAGAGACCTCTGGAGCTGTCGTTCTTGTTCATCATACCAAACATTTGTACAATATATCTTACAAACTGCTCCGTCAATAATTGCAAGGAAAACGGTAAAGGAGTTGAACCGTGGAGTCTACACGACCTCCCCAAATCGGCGAGAACATCCGGCAACTGCGTAAACACCAGGAAATGACCCTCGACGTCCTCTCTGAGAAGAGTGGCGTTTCGAAGGCAATGCTGTCCCAGATCGAGTCACAGAAGGTGAACCCCACCGTCGCAACCGTGTGGAAAATATCCCGCGGCTTAGGGGTAGAGCTGGACAGTCTTCTCCACGGGGGCAACGAGCCGACACGAAAGTTTCGGATGACCAGGAAGGGCGAGCTCACTACCCTCGATACCAGTGAAAACGGTCCGCATTTGCAGGTTCTCAGTCCGATTGAAATGGCCGAAGACCTCGAGATCTACCTCCTTACCTTCGATCCTGGATCCATTCTTGACTCTGAGGCTCACGCCGCGGGCACTGAGGAATACTTGACCATCTTGGAGGGAACGGTGGACGTGAGAGCCGGGGCGAAGGAGGCCACGCTCTCCGCCGGCGACTTCATCCTCTATAATTGTGACATTGATCACGTTATTGAGAACCGTGAAGAGACGACTGCCCGTGTGCACATGGTGGTCCGTTTCACGCAGAAACAGTGGCCGTGAGAAGGACCGCCTTATGTGATAGGCTTCATACGGTATTTCTGAATTTCAGCTCAGTTGTGCCGATGAAGGTTGTATGAAGGTCCGACCGATTTCAAAAACGCCCCTTTCTTTGCGTAACCGAGGCGCGCTGTCTATCATATTCATCGGCACCGGCAGTGCGTTCACCAAAAGAAACTACCAGAACAACATTATCATTGTGAAAGGCGACGACCACCTGATGGTCGACTCTGGTACCCTTGCCTCCCGCGGACTCGCTGAGCTCGGCTTATCGGTCATGGATGTGCGCAACTACTTCATCACGCACCTTCACGCCGACCATATAGGCGGACTCGAAGAGGTTATGCTGGTCAACCGCTACGTCGCGGGTCGCAAACCCTCCATTCACATTACCGAGCACTTCCAGGATCTCCTCTGGAATCTCTCTCTTCGCGGAGGCGCGGAATACAATGAGCGACACGACGGCGTGGCACTCACCTTTCCCGACTTCTGGAATATCAAGCGGCCGTCACGCCGGCGAAAACTCCCGAGAGAAGGCACCGAGTTCAACGTCGGAAGCATAAACATCAAGACCTTTCGTACACGTCACTACCCCGAGCAGGCACTTTCCTGGGAGGACGCTTTCCACAGTGAGGGCCTCCTCATCGACGATCGCGTGCTGTTCACCGGCGACACCCAGTTCGATCCGGAGCTCATCGATATCTTTGATAAGAAGTACAAGATCGAGACCATTTTCCACGACGCCCAATTCTTTACCGGCGGGATACATGCCGGCCTGGAAGAGGTTACGACGCTTCCCGCTTCGGTACGCAAGCGGATACTGCTCATGCACTACCCGGACTCCTCGGCGGACTACCGGGAGAGCGTCGAACAGGCGGGAATGCGCTTCGCCGAGCGCGGAAAGATATACGCCTTTTCGAAGTAAAGACGGAAGGCCCACCGCGCGTTGTCCGCGTCATTCATGCGCAAAGACCGGAATCCGCTCTTCGCCGAGGCTGAAGGTAACGGGAAAGTGTTGTGGCGAGAGCCACCCCGCCTCACCGTCGAGCTGATACGCGAGCGGCCGGTCGTAGTTCACCGTCAGACGGCGCGCGGAGAAGGAGTGCGCCAAATCGGTCTGAAGGTGGGTCGCCAGATAGAGGCGCCGTTTGATCTCGAGTTTCCGAAGGACATTCCCGGTGGCAATGGCGCAGACGTTCTCCCGGCCCGGTAAGATGCGCATGCCGTTTCCATAGGTGCGATTGCCGCTTACGCCGAAGGCAACCAGGGCAATGCGGTCCCGGAGATTCGAGACCACTGCCCCACCGTGTTCCTCCGTCGGATCCCGGGTCAAACTCATTTCGCCGAGAGGATTGAACCACTCGTAGAATATGGTCGTCATGTTTGCAATGAGTCGGTAGGCGTTCCGGGGAAGATAGCGCTTGAGTCGGTTGGTCACGCCGGTTATGAAGGCGTCTATTCCGATCGACGCAATGTTAAAGGCAAAGCGCGGCGACAAACCCACCGCGTCCATACGCACCGCGGCGGCGCGAGTCAATGTCGAGTGATGCGTGAGAAGCTCACAGGCGGCTTCGACGGTGCGCCCGTCCGCATTGTCGTCTCCGGTTCCGAAGGGTAATCGCAGCAATACGAGCTTCTGTAAAACCTGGTCGCTCGCCTGATAGAACATTGTCATTAGGTCGGCGTGGGTGCCGTCTCCGCCCACACTCACTACCAACCGGCGTTTCTCATCACGCTCGGCGCGGTACATGATGCGCCGAGCGATCTCCCGGGCGTGGCCATGGTATTCGGTGACGTATAGATTCGTGGGAAGCGCGTGTTGCCGCAGCCCGGCATCCGGGGTCGCCGCATTCGCAGCCACCCGGCGCCGAACAGCGCGCACCCGCGCCAGATGCTCTTCGAAGACGACCCGTTTCCCGACACCGCCGGCCTTGATATTCACCACCACGTCAATTCGGCCGATTCCGAGGTCGCGGCACGCGTCAGTCGTCGCGCAGAGCGAGGAGATCTCATCCCCGAGTCTCAGCAAATGAGGGTATGGCTGGTCGAGTTGATCCTGAAGCCGTTCCATACTCTTCCGTTACCGCGCCAATAGCTCGCAGAGGGCGTAGGTGTCATTGATTCCCTCCACCAAGACGGCGCCTCCGCCAAGCTCCAATGCCGGTTCCAAATCAACCCCGTACCGGTCGCCGACAACCAGGATCTCCACCATAGGAACGTGGAGTGTATCCGCCAAGTGTCGGAAGGGCAATGGATTTGGCTTGGAAGCGTGTGTGCTGTCGAGGCCCACCACCGCCTGAAACGAATCTTCAATTCCCAGGACTCGAAGGCTACGCCGACCGATATCCACCGGGTTATTGGTGATTGCAGCCACGGTAAACGTTCTTGAGAGCTCATCGAGGAGCGCACGCAGGCGCTCGTCGCGGGAAAGAAAGTCCTCCGGAATAATCCGACGAAGGCGCCACGCCACACTCGTCGCAATATCGAAGCCTAAAGCGGCACTCGTCTCGGCCAAGGACGGTCGCCGACCCGAGCGCTCGAGGGCGTGTTGCGCCTTGTACGCATCAACCTGACGGAGCGCTTCCTGCGGAGTAACCCCCAAGCCCGTGGCCAGCTCGTCAATCAAGACGCGGTGCTGATACTCCGCATAGGCGGGATTCTCGTACAGCGTGTTGTCAATGTCGAAGGCAACAACCTTGAGCGGATCGGGAAGGCGGTACAGTATCACAGCGGCGTGCGTTCCTTATCCGCGAGGAGCGTTGTGTAGGCCCGCGTTTCAATCCGCGCCTCCTCCACTCCGAGGGAGGAGAGGATCCGACGCACCGTCTCCTGCGCCCTGCGATGCTCCGCTTCCTCGGAGCTCTCAACAATCTTCTCGATTTCCACGAAGTCACCGAGCCCATCGACGTGAGAGACTTCGACATTCGCCTCCGGAAGAGCGTAGACGCTCCCCGTTTTCTTCTTCCGCGCGAAGACCGTTGCCCCGCTACGCAGCACCAGCTCTTCGAAGGCGTCCGCATCCGAAACGGTGAACTCGACCTCGCGACTTACCTCGACACGCTCGTGAATCGTCTTCTCCTTGAAGGTGCAGATGGTCCGGCCGCCTTGCCGCCGAAGGCGGAACTCCTGCGGATGCGTGGCAGACCTTCCGCTGGTCGTCGCCGGCACCGGTGCGCGGAAGTAGACGTCTTGTTTCGTGTAGTCTTTGACTTCAGTCGAAAGGTCCGCGAGTTGTTGCTTCAAAGCGGCGGGATCATCGATCCACGCCTTGACCTCAATCTCGTACGCCATGCGCCGTCCTACTCGAATACCACCGTCTTGTTCTTGAAGGCGAGGATGCGGTGCTCGAGATGCAGCTTGACCGCCCGCGCCAGGACGAGCTTTTCCAGATTACGCCCCTTCTGTACTAGATCGGGAACGGAGTCACGGTGCGAAACTCGCGCCACGTCCTGCTCAATGATTGGGCCTTCGTCCAGACTGGCGGTTACGTAGTGACTCGTGGCTCCAATGATCTTCACACCGCGGGCAAAGGCCTGGTGGTAGGGGCGCGCACCGACGAACGCCGGGAGGAAGCTGTGGTGAATGTTGATGATGCGGTTGGGATACTCGGCGACGAAGTCGGGACTGATGATTTGCATATACCGCGCCAGAACAACGAGATCGACCTCGTGGGCTCGGAGGAGCTCACGCTGCGTCGCTTCCGACTCAGCCTTGTTCTCCTTGGTGACGGGAACGTGGTGAAAGGGTATGCCGAACCATTCGGCGGTGGAGCGATAGGTCTGATGGTTGCTGATTATCAGCGGAATCTCACACGGCAGCTCACCCTCCGCGTGGCGCAGGAGCAGGTCCTGGAGGCAATGGCCCTGCTTGGAGACGAACAGAGCAACTCGCGCAACTCGGTCCGGAAACTGGAGCATGAGGTTCATGGAAAACTTCATGGCTATCGGGTCGAAGGCGTCGGGAATCTTTTCGGCGGGGACGCTGAAGTTGCGGATATCCCACTCGACCCGCATGAAGAAGGTGTTCGTCTCTTCGTCATGGTGCTGTGAGGAGTCGATAATATTCCCGCCGTAGGTAAAGATGAAGTGCGACACCTCGGCGACAATGCCGCGCGTGTCGGGACAGGAAAAGAGCAGGATCGCCCGGGTCGGCGTTCCGTCCTCTCTCGCTGGGCTCTGCGCTTCGATAGGTGTCACGGCGCTACTTCTGCTTTGCCTGGTTGGCAACCGCCTCAGCCGCCCTCTTGGCCTTCTCCTGGTCGCCCAGGTAGTAGTGCCGCGTCGGGGATAGACGACTGTCCAACTCGTAGACCAGAGGAATCCCGGTGGGAATGTTGATGGAAGGGATCTCCTCGTCCGAAATGGCATCCAGGTATTTCACCAGCGCGCGAAGGGAGTTGCCGTGGGCGGCAATGATTACACTCTTCCCGGCTGCGATACTCGGCGCGATCGTCACCTGCCACAGCGGGAGGAAGCGATTGACCGTGTCCTTCAGGCACTCCGTCCGCGGCAGCTCTCCCTTTGGCACCGAAGCGTAGCGCCGGTCGTGCCCGGGAAAGCGGTCATCCGCTTCTTCGAGTGGCGGCGGCGGCACGTCGTAACTGCGGCGCCAGAGGTGGACCTTCTCCTCGCCCTCCTTTTCGGCCATCTGCGCCTTGTTGAAGCCCTGAAGGGCACCGTAGTGGCGCTCGTTGAGCCGCCAGTGCTTATGGACGGGTATCCACGAGAGCCCCATCTCGTAGAGAACGATGTCGAGCGTTCGAATTGCCCGGGTGAGCACGGAGGTATACGCGACGTCGAAGGCAAATCCCTCGTCCTTGAGCACGCGACCCGCTTCGGTCGCCTCCGCGACGCCCTGGTCGGTGAGATCTACATCGGTCCAGCCGGTGAAGAGGTTCGACTTATTCCACTCACTCTCGCCGTGGCGTACAAGGACAAGCTTGAACATGGCAGCTCCTTCCCGCAGTCGCGTTGCTGCCTAAGGTATGGGAGCCGGTGTGGCGTGTCAACGGCTAGGTCGTCGGCTAGGCCTGTTCGGCAATCTCTTTGGCAATATTCTGGAAGGTGTTCCAACCGAGCAAGGCGCACTTGATGCGGACGGGGTAATTCTTCACCCCTTCCATGACTTCCAGGTCCTCAATGTCGCGGGGGAACTCCGGAGTTGCATCCTCGAGGAGCATGGCGCGGTACTTCTCGACTATCCCCTTCGCCTCTTCGAGGGTCCGTCCCCGGAGCGATTCACAGAGCAAGTTCGCCGATGCGCAGCAGATACTGCAGCCCATACCGTCGTAGGTGATCCGGCTGATGCGACCGTCTTCCAAATCGACGTACAGCTCCAAGTCGTCGCCGCAGGAGGGGTTTGCCCCTTCGCCGTGGTAGTGGGCGTCCTCCCGACTCATCTTGTTCTTCTTGGACTTGTAGTTCTCGAGAATGATTTCCTTGTAGAGATCGTCTTCAATGCTCATGGCTGCCTCAGGTGAATACGCTCTGGACGCGCTGGATTCCGGAAATCAGGCGATCGATCTCCTCAAAGGTGTTGTAGAGGTAGAAGGATGCTCGCGTCGTCCCAGGAATGCCGAGAACCTGCATGAGCGGTTGAGCACAGTGAAAGCCGGTGCGCACGGCAACGCCCTCCTGATCCAGGATGGCGCCGGTGTCATGAGGGTGCACTCCCTCCACGTTGAAGGAGAGAATTCCTCCGCGTCGCGAGAGATCCTCGGACCCATACAGGGTCACACCATCCATGGCGCGCATGCGCTCCTCCGCGTATGCAAGGAGTGCCTGCTCGTGCCGGAGAATTGCCTCCATACCGATGGTTTTCAGGTAATCAACGGCGGCGCCCAAGCCAATGACGCCGGCAATATTCGGTGTGCCGGCCTCGAAGCGCTCGGGGAGCTCCTTGAAGGTGGTGCGATCCTTGCGCACCTTGACTATCATGTCCCCGCCGAAAAGCAAAGGATCGGTGGCTTCGAGAATGTCGCTCTTTGCGTAGAGCGCGCCGGTGCCGGTGGGGCCACACATCTTGTGTCCCGAGAACGCCAGGACGTCGCAGTCTAAGCCGGTCACATCCACCGCATGGTGAGAAACGAGTTGCGCCGCATCCACAACGGTGAGGGCTCCGTGCGCCTTCGCGACGGAGAGGATCCGCTCGAGGGGCGGCATGTAGCCCGTCACGTTGGACATGGCCGTAATCGCCACCACCTTCGTCCGGTCGGTTATGATCGAATCGAGCTCGCTCAGATCGAGGGTCGCATCCTCTTGCTTCATGGGAATATATTTGAGCGTTGCGCCGCGCTCCTGGGCGAGTCGCTGCCACGGCACGAAATTGGCGTGGTGCTCAATTTCGGAAAGGACAATCTCGTCTCCCTCTCGAACCGCGTGCCGTCCCCACCCAAAGGCAATAATGTTCATTGCCTCGGTGGCTCCGCGGGTGAACACGAGTTGGCCCTCGTCGGGAGCGTGTATGAAGGAGCGCAGCTTGGCGCGGGCGTCATCGTACTCCGCCGTAGCCTGTTCGCTGAATTCGTAGACTCCGCGGTGAACGTTGGAACCGAGATCCGTATAGTAATGGACCTCGGCGTCGATTACTTGCCGCGGCTTTAGAGAGGTCGCGCTGTTATCCAAGTATACAAAGGGCTTTCCCCGCATCGTCTTTTCGAGAATGGGGAAATCGCGACGAATGCGCGCCACGTCCAAGTCGGAGTTTGGCCGACCGGAGAGGGCGCCTTTGGGTGTATATGTCGAATCGCGCGGGGCGCTCGTATTCGGTGTCATGGTAAAATCCCAAAAGTTAGCTGTACCTAAATTAGCAGCAGCCCATAGTGGTGTCAACGAACAAAAAACCCCGGCGCGAAGCCGGGGTTGGAAAGTTATCGACGCTTGTGACGCCTCTACTTTGCAGCCTCGTAGTTCTTTGCAACCTGATCCCAATTGACCACGTTGAAGAAGGCGTCCACGTAGTCGCCGCGCTTGTTCTGGTACTTGAGGTAGTAGGCGTGCTCCCACACGTCGACACCGAGAATCGGCTTCTTGCCCTGGGTTACGGGATTGTCCTGATTCGGCGTGCTCGTAATCTCCAAGTCGCCTTTCTCATTCACCACAAGCCAGGCCCAGCCCGACCCGAAGCGACCAAGGGCCGCGGTCTTGAATTGATTCTTGAACTCATCAAAGCTGCCGAAGGTCTTGTTGATGTTATCGGCAAGGGCACCGGAAGGCTGCCCGCCGCCCTTCGGCGACATCATGGGCCAAAACATGGCGTGGTTGAAGTGACCGCCACCGGCGTTGCGCACGGCCGTCTTGATGCTGTCCGGGAGCTTGTCGATGCTTGCGATCAGCTTTTCGATATCCCAGCTCTCGTACTCCGTGCCCTGCACGGCGTTGTTCAGCTTCGTCGTATAGCCGGTATGGTGCTTGTCGTGGTGGACCGTCATGGTCGCCTTGTCGATATGCGGCTCGAGCGCGTCGTAAGCGTAGGGTAGATCAGGTGTTTGGAAAGCCATTTCTTCCTCCTCGGTAAGATTTCTCAAGAAAAAGGTAATAAATGGCGGGGCCAACGCATAGCGCGGCGCGGCGCCGAACCGCGCGGCGCGGCCCGGCTCACGGCAGAGCCCGATCCATGTAAAACCCGTCGTCCGGCAGCGATCCCCCAATCGAGGCGGGGTCGAAACTCAGCAACACCTGCAGGTACTCCTCGAAGGCCTCCCGCGCCTGTGGAGCGGGCCGAAAGACGATATTCGCCCGGGGAATCGCACTCTCGGCGCTCGCAGCCGTGAATCCCAGGCCGTGCTTCTCAATGAGCTCTCCCGCCGCCGCGGGCTCAGAGTTCACGAACTCGACGGAATTTCGGTACGCGTCCAAGAATTGCTCGACAAAGTCAGGCTTGGAATCGAGGAGGCTCTTCTTTACGACCAGCGCACCCATTCCGATCTCGGCATCGCGGCCCTTGAGATCCTTCCACTCCTCCTGCAGATCCAGCGCCACGTGGGCATCCGGCGCGGCGTTCAGCACACGGGTCACGAAGGGCTCAGGGAGCACGCCGATGTCTTGTCGGCCGGCAATGAGAAGCTGGGCAAGCTCCGTGTGATTGTAGAAGCGAACGGTGACATCCTCGTCCGGGTCAAGGCCGTTGCGTTCCAACAGATGACGGAAAATGATGTCGGGATTCGCGCCGCGGCCAATGTTTCCGATCGTCCGACCTCGCAGGTCGGCCCAGTCGTCGATGTCGTCGTCTCGCGAGACGACGTACAATACGCCGAGGGTGTTGATGGCAGCCAATCGGTACGGCGCCCCCGCGTTGTACACCTTCGCGGCGACGTTGGAGGGCAGCGCAGCAATGTCCACCTCTCCCGAGAGAACACGAGCCACGGTATTGCTCGGTGATCCCGAGAGCCGATACTCGACCCGCACGCCATTGAAGCGGGGGGCCTCTTCAATGAGTTGGATCCCCCCCATTCCGGTGGGGCCTTTGAGAAGCTCAACGCGTACTTGCGTATCCGACTGAGCGAACGCTCCGACAGCCCCGACGCCGAGCAAAACGACTGCCACCACCGCGGAAGCAGTTCTGCGCAGGATGATGCTATTCATATGAAGAGACTCCTTAGAAATGGATTTAGGCGAAGAAGCTCTGATTCACCTGGTCGCGTGACCAGCCTTCTTGGACGGCTTTCTCGTACTCGTCCGCACGTTCCTTGTCGCCAACTACGACGGCGCCAATGAGCTCGTCATTGTCGAAATAGAAGCCGAAATAGGTGTCGCCGTTTTCTGCTTCCTCGATCTCGTGTTCGAGAGGGTTCCGCGGCTTATTCACCGAGAGGAAGTGCGTGCCGAATATCTCGGTCCGTAGACGGAAGGGCAGCGAATCGTACTGAACGTCCCCGCCGGCAGCGTTCCGTCCGGCAAAGGACCCTTGGTGCTCCGCGTCACGCCACAGGTAGGAGCCAGATCCGTCCGGGTGCTCGGCGACATCGCCGGCGGCGAATATGTCCGGGTTCGAAGTG
>CAYPTH010000073.1:0-4862 GCA_964413635.1 uncultured Spirochaetaceae bacterium | reverse complement strand
TCCGTCCGGGTGCTCGGCGACATCGCCGGCGGCGAATATGTCCGGGTTCGAAGTGCGCAAGCGTTCATCTACTTTGACGCCGCGATTGACATCCAGCCCGGCACTCTTGGCCAGCTCGGTGTCCGGGTTGAAGCCGATGCAGAAAATGACCATGTCGAAACGGCCGGAATTCCGGATCATCATGACGTCCATGCCACGCTTGTTGTTTTTCTCGAAGGAGAGAACCTCCTCTTGGAAGTACAGGCGCAGATTGTTCTTCGACATGAGATCTTCCATGATCTCGCCGGCGCGGGGGCTGAGCTGCCGCGGCATGAGCTGCCCGGTGGCGCCTACCAGCGTCACATTGGTCTTCATTTGGGAGAGCTGCTGCGCAATCTCCACGCTCAGCACCCCCATACCCACCACCAAAGCGTTCTTGGCGCGTCGGCTGTCACGCTTTATGCGTGCCGCATCGGCGACATTCTTCAAGGTATAAAATGAGTCCGAATCATGCTCACGAACGTTCTTCGGGAAAGCGGGGAGGCCGCCCGTGGCAAGTATCAAACTCCCGTAGGCCACAGTCTCCCCGTCGGAGGTCTTTACCGTCTTCTCGTCGGGATTGATCGCTTCCGCGCGAATTCCCATGCGCAGATCAATCCCGCGCTCGTCGTACCACTCCTTGGGCTGAATGAGAAAGTCCTCGACGTCGAAACCGGAGGCCAAGAGCTTCGATAGCTTGGTCCGGACATAGGGCGGCTCGTTCTCGTCGTGTATAACAAGAACCGTTGCGTCACCGTTCTGCGTCTTCGCTGCTTCGGCCGCGGCAACTCCGGCAGCGCCTCCGCCAATCACAACTACATCCCAACCGCCCGTCATTGATGCCTCCCAACCTTGCCCAAGCAAAATCTGGCGGATATACTACCCAATCACAGGTTATTTCTCAACGATCACCGAAAGGAAACCCCAATGGCGGATCTACGCAGCACTTACATGGGCCTCAATTTGCGCAATCCCATCATAGCTTCCAGCTCCGGCCTCACCGGAACGGTGAAGGGCGTGAAGGCCGTTGCCTCCGCGGGCGTCGGCGCAGTTGTCTTGAAGTCTCTCTTTGAAGAGCAGATCGAGGCCGACGTCGATGGCGCCCACACGGACGAAGACGTGTCCATGCACCCTGAGGCGTACGAATATGTGCAGCAGATGGGCAAACACATGGGCCCCGAAGCATACCTGGACCTTATCTCCCAGGTCAAGAATGAGACCGATGTGCCCATCATCGCCAGCCTCAACTGTGTCACGACGAAATGGTGGGGCAACTACGCCAAGCAGATCGAAGAGGCGGGCGCAGATGGACTGGAGCTCAACATCTCGGTCATGCCCAGAAACACAAACGAAGATGCCCGATCGGTGGAAGAGCGTTTTACCCGGATCGTAGACAAGGTGCGGCAGAATGTTTCCCTGCCGATTGCTACGAAGATCGGTCCCTATTTCACCGCGCTTCCTGCGTTCACAACGAACCTTCGCAAGGCGGGCGTGCGGGCTCTCACCCTCTTCAACCGCTTTTACCAGCTTGACATTGACGTCGACAATCTCAAGCTCGCCCCGGGCTACCAGTTCAGCGACCCCCACGAGATGTACCCAACGCTCCGGTGGATATCCATCCTCTATGGAAATGTCGGCTGTGAGCTCTCCGCCTCGACCGGCGTCCACCGCGGCCCGGACGCGGCAAAGCTGATCCTAGCCGGCGCGCAGAGTGTCCAGGTGTGCTCGACCCTCTATAAGAACGGAGTTTCGCAGATTGGCGTAATTCTGAAGTTCTTAGAGCGCTGGATGGATGAGCAAGGCTTCAAAACGGTTGATGATATCCGGGGGCGCCTGAGCCAGTCCTCCAGCAAGGATCCGGAGGCGTACGAACGCCTGCAGTACATAAAGGCACTGACGGGACTGAGCTGAGTCACCGGGCGAAGGCCCGGCGTTCTAGGCCATTCGTTCGCGGAAGTCGCGTAGGGCGAGGACGAGGGAGTGCCACAGGCGCCGGAAGAATCCGCCGCGGGCCACATCCTCCGCTGCAGATACCTCGACGCGGTGGAGAATCGTGTCTCCCAAGGTGTAGCGGATTTCTCCGAGCCGTTGACCGGACTCAACCGGGGCCATTATCTCTTTGGGTACTTCAACAACGCCCCGAATAGCGTCTGCGCGTCCGGTGGGAATAACGACCTCGACCGACCTGGGTACCGACACGGCGAGCTCCCCGGTTTTTCCCTTCCACACCCGTAGCGGCTCCACCCCGGGCGCCCCGAGCTCCGCTGTTTCGAAGTTCTCGAATCCGTAGTCAAGCAGCGTCGCTGCCGCACGTTCCCGAATTCCGCCCCCTCGTCGGTGGCTGTCGGCTTGAACACCGAGGATTATGGCAATCAAGCGATAGCCGTCCTGCTCCGCGGATGCAGCCAGGTTGTACCCCGAAGCCCAGGTGAACCCGGTTTTAATACCGTCCGCTCCTGGATAGGAGCGGAGCAGGCCGTTTCCATTGTATTGGGTAATGCCTCCTCCCCGCATGGTGCCGTTGTAGTTCACCGGTCTCGGATAGGTCAGCAATTCTACGCCGTGCAGTTCGTCCAGCGCCTTGGGCCAGCGCTCTATGTACCGGCCAAGAAAATCCGCGTACTCGCGGGCGGTAATCCGGTTCCGGGAGCTCAAGCCCGCCGGGTCGGCGAATTGCAAGACGGCGTAGCCCATATCGCGAACGACCCGGTTCATGGCACCGACAAATGAGCTCACGCTCCCGGCAGTACGGATTGCCACCGCCACCGCCGCGTCATTACCGGAGGGCACCGCCATGCCGCGAAAAAGCTCCCACAGACTCGCCTGCTGATCCGGGCCGAGAAACATGAGTGAAGAGCGCGGCGGCATGTTCTGCGCCCAGGCCGCTTCAGGCACAGGTCGCGGCTCATGCAGATCGAGACCGGCATCCTCCGCGAGAAGACGCGCCGTATGAATCGACACAACTTTTGTGAGAGATGCCGGCGGGATCACTCCGTCTGCGTTCTTCTCGAAAAGCACGGTCCCCGATTGAGGCTCAAGAAGAATAGCCGCCTCGGCATCCGACACATCGGGGGCCGGAGCGAATTCGGTCACCCATTCCGGAATGCGCGGCAACTCTTCCGCGAAGACAGCCGGCGCGACGAGGAGAAAAACGACAATATACGCGACGACCCTTCGGTTGCCGAGAGAAGGAAGTACACGAATGCTCATGACTCGGGCAAAGGTAGCGAAACTCATCGAGGCGATCAACCGGCTGCAAGCACTTGTGAGAGGAACGTGCCGGCGGCGCCAATGATCTCTTCCGGAATGGCGTGACCGCCGGCAAATGTCTGCAGTGGACCTGACAGCCCCTTCGTTTCGAGGAGCCCATGCAGCGCGTGCCCGCCGGAAATGGGAAGAATAGGATCCTCGGTGCCGTGACTCTGGAACAAGCTGGGCACCACCGGCGGCTCGAGAGCTTGCCACCGTTGCCGAGCGATCAAGGAGCCGCTGAAGAGAAAGAGCACCTCCGCTTGCACAAGACCGGATAGGAGAGATTCGACGGCAACCATGGCACCCTGGCTAAACCCGGCGAGTGCGACGACCTGCCCGTCGGGAGCGTGGGCACGGATCGTATTCCGCAGCAGCGTGCCGGCCCCGGAGAGGCTCGGTGGATCCAATTCCGCGAGGTTGTGGAAGTAGCTTCCGGTAAGAGCCTGGCTCAGTTCCTGCACCGTGGCGGGAAACCACGCCCTCCCCCCGGGAAAGCCGAAATCGGCGAAGGAAATCGGCGCCTCAGGAACGATCCACGTGAGCTCCCGGCCTCGGTCGAGATAGGGGCACAGTGGCAGAAGATCGGCCGCATCCGCGCCGAATCCGTGAAGCAGGACGCCAAGACGATCGGAGTCTGCGCCCGGGACCGTGCGCAGATCAAGTACTTTGGATGAGTGAGCCATGCCGCTACCATGCCCAGGAAGGCGCAAAAGAATCAAGATTCCCGGCGCACTTGACGCCGCGCCTCAGCATGGTCAGCATGAGCAAATGACGCAAGATACGCAGCTCAGATCGAGCATTGTGGCTGCCACGTTCACCGGCCTGATTACCGTGGGAGCCTTTATATCCATTCCGCTGCCCTTCACGCCTGTGCCCATTGTCCTCCAAAACTTCTTCGTGCTGCTAGCGGCATTGTTGTTGGGGTGGAAGTGGGCGGCGGCAAGCGTGGCGCTCTACCTGCTCCTCGGCGCCGTGGGCCTTCCCGTCTTCTCCGCGGCGAGGGGCGGCCTGGGCCACTTCTTCGGCCCCACTGGCGGCTACCTGATCGGCTTTCTGGTCTGTGCCCTTGTGGCGGGGCTACTCCGCCGGCCACGGGGAAGCGCCTGGTCCAACCTGCCTGCGGCAATTCTCGGCATGGCATCCATCTACGCGCTCGGTGTGCCGTGGCTCAAGAACGTGACCGAGATGACCTGGCCGGCGGCCCTGAGCGCCGGCATCGTCCCATTCCTGATCGGCGACGCAATCAAGATCGCCGCCGCCGTGGCCGCCCAGCGCCTGGTCCTGCCGCGCATTCACTGGCTGCAGGGAGCGCCTGAGCCCACGTCGCCGGAGTCGACGTAAGTGGCGCTTCTCGAGCTCAGCCACGTCTCCTTCACCTACCCCACGGGTGCCGAGGCGCTTCGAGATGTCTCGGTTTCCTTTCACGGCGGCGAGTACGTCGTGCTGGCCGGCCCCAACGGTGCGGGGAAGAGCGCTCTTGCCCGCACCGCCAACGGCATTCTGCGGCCGCAACGCGGCACCGTCTCCCTGCACGGCACCGCCATTTACGAAGACCTTCGGCGCGCGCGCCGCAGGTCTTCGTAAATGGCGGT
>CAYPTH010000072.1:0-16081 GCA_964413635.1 uncultured Spirochaetaceae bacterium | reverse complement strand
TCCGGCGCCGGCCTCCGCGCCCGGGCGGATGCGCCAGGCCAAGAAGCGGTCGCTGCCGGTCGGATCCGGGGCACGCAGCCACTCCACGATCCCACCCGCAATCTCCGGCAGCAAGTCCTCCGCCGCCAGGCGAATGCGGGTAAGGTTGTGGAAGAGGTGGCCGTTGCGACCGAAGCGGTAGGGCCCCTTCGTGGCCTTCGGTCCGTGACGCTCCTGGAACACGTAGAGCTTGCTGTAGTATTCGTTCGGCGCCGCCTCGGTGTGGATGTCCCGTAGCTCGAAACCGAGGGCGGTGTAGCTGGGAAGGTCAACAAGAAAGATCGAGAGAAAGGCGCGAGCCTCGTTGCCGGCGCGGTAGAACTCGTCAAAGCGCGGATCATCCTTGTCGCCGGTCATGACCGTGAAACTCGGCGTGACACCCCGCGTCGCGGCGACATCCAGGTAGCGCCGGAAGCGCTGCAGAAACTCGTCGGTGTGTATCGAGACGGATTGAAGGTCGCCAAGTGTGACCTCGGCATCCGATGCGTCGAGGTGATCGACCTCATCGCCGTAGGCCATGACGCCGCGCGGCGCCATGAAGGTCTCCGCAAAGTAGGCGAACGACGGTGTGCGTTCTCCGATCCTGCGCTTCACCGCGGCGTGGACGTCGTAGGAGTCAGTGATCTCGGCGGGAACGCCGGAGGCGCGCATCTGGACGTGGGACATGTCGCCGCGCATGAAGTCGAAGCCGAAGCGCTCCTGCACCGCAGCGTAGTGGTCGCAGATATAGTCCCACACCGCCTGCCGCGGCCGGGAGAAGTCCACCTGCCAATGCCGATTGTCGTCGAGCCGCTCGTAGAGCTTGTAGCGCGCCAGAGGACCGAAGACGCGGGACATGCTCTGCGGCTCGGCAATGCGGTAGTCCCGCCACACATCGCCGTCGGCGTCGACACTGCGGTTTTCCAGATCGACGACCAGCCCGCGGTAGGGTGGAGCCATGGTCGCCGGCGCGGGCTCGTAACCGTAGGCGTGGATGAAGTGCACGAGCTCACCGCGCCGGGCGGCTCGCCCCTGCGGATCGCCGGGCGCGCCGAAGAGGACGCGGGAGCGCGTTGCCTCGGTGACCGCGGCGGTAAAGAAGGCCTCGCGCTCCGGCACTACGGGGGCGGCTCCGCCGCCGGACCGGTCCGCGGCGACGGCGGGACCGTTGGCATCGATATAATCCAGGACTCGCTCCTGCACCTCCTCGTGGAGATCGGAGCGGTGGTCAACAATGTCGGTATCTTCCCGGCGGAGCCACTCGAAGAGCCAGGGCTGTGCGATGGCGATCTCCGAGAAGCGGTCGGTGTGGGGAATGACATCCATCCCGATCGAGCGCCCGCTTGCATGAATGACATTTGCCACGGCGCGAAGCTGGGAGGCGGAGCTCGAGAGATGGGGATACTCCTCGGCAAAGGCGGGGTCGAAGAACTCGCCGTTGATCTCCCAGCTCGACATGCCGTAGAGACTACCGACGACACCGGGCTCCCAGATCGGGAGCAGATGCACCGCGTCGTAGAATGAAGGAACGGTGAGGAGGTAGCGCAGTACGCCGAAGAAGCCGCCGAGGGTCCGTACGTTTATCCCCACCACGTTTGCGCGCCTCATCCACTCCGTGTCTCCGCCGCGCCGAAGCGGGCCGCGAAGCTCGGCCGGGAGATCTGCTGCGGGGCGAGAGGTATCCGTGTGCGCCGGGGCCAGAGCTGTGTCAATTGCCCGGCCGAAGCGCTTACCCAACACACCGACCGTTTCCGGCACGGAGAGACCGAGGGCGTCGGGAGGTAAGACCGATACCATCCACGAGTGACCGCCAGCTGCGTAGGAGTTGCGGATATGGGACCCGTACAGCTTCCAGTAATCGCGGAACTCAGCGTAGGTCCGTGGAATACTCTCGTTTGAGCTCATGAGGACGGAAGAGTCACCTCATAGTCGCGGGTAATGACAATGTCCGCCCGCCCCTTCTCGGCGGCAATGATCTCGTGCTCGATTTCCAGCACCCGTTCGAGAAAGGGCTCGATCTCCTCGCGACCACGCTTCTTCCGCGACTCCATGGTCTCGATCCTGTTTCGGTCGATGAAGATGCGCGCGTCCACGTTCTCAAGCGACGTCGTGTAGGTGCCCTCCGCAATGACCACACGGGCGTCGCCGACGGGAAGTTTCTCCTCCGTGATCCGGTCCTCGTCATAAATGACCAAGGGCTTCACCAGCTCGACCCCGCCCTCGCGGACAGTCTTGAGGTGCTCGTCCAAGAGATCGAGCTTGACCTCCTGCTTGCCCACCCAGGAGATGTCCTCCCGTCGCCGCCGGTCATTTGACTTTGGCGGAAAGTGGAAGTAGTCGTCCTGCTGCAAAATGATGGTCGGAGCGTCATTGTCCGAAAGGCGCTCGCAGAGCGCTTTCGCCGTCTCCGACTTTCCGCTTCCGGACTCGCCGGCAACGGTTATTGCGTAGGGGCGTGTCGCCTCGCGAATGAAGGGCATGAGATACCCGACGATCTCCTCAGCAGCCCGCCGGTGGTAGTCTTCGACAATGATTACGTCTCCGCGCATGTGGTGATGGTAGTACGGGATTCCGGCAGGCGCAAGTAACGCGAGTTAGTATTATTGGCCTAGTATCCGTTATCCACGTCCACTTCGTGCAGGAGCTCCCCGGTCGTGACGAATCGGCGAAGGTTTTCGACGGTTTCATCAATGCTGCGCTCCGCGGCTCGAGCCGTGTAGCCACCTACGTGGGGCGAGAGAATGACGTTATCCAACTCATGAAAGGGTGCATCCCCGGGCAGTGTCGCGTCCGGCGCAGAAAGCCCGCCGGCCGCGCTCGGGTAGTGGTACCAGGTGTCGATGCAGGCGCCGCGTAGCGTACCGTCCTTCAAGGCCTCGTAGAGCGGTTGCTCCTCGACGATATCCCCGCGACCAATGTTCACCAGGACGGCGCCGGCCATCTCTTCGAGCTCTCCGGCTCCAATGCAGCCCACCGTCTCCGGCGTCGCGGGAAGCGCGACAACCACCACGTCCTTCCCACGGACCGCTTCCTCTAAAGAGGTGACAATGGCGTCGAATTCCGGGGGCCCACTGTTCCCACTGCGGCGAAGGCCGGTCACGGTTACGCCGAAGGGTCGCAGCAGCCCCGCGACCTCCCGGCCAATTGCACCGACGCCGAGGACCGCGGCGCTCTTGCCCTCTATCGACTCCCACGTGTCGTGCAGGCCGCGGCCGGCGGCAAAGCCGTGCCACCGTCCGTTCCGGAGATCCGAATCGAAGGGAATAATGCGCCCGTAGAAGGCCAGCAGCATTGCCACCGCCCGCTCCGCGACGGACCGTGCATTTCCGTGGCTATTGGCCACACGGATTCCCCGCTGCCGGAGCAGATCCAGGGGCAGGCTGTTCACGCCGGTAAAGGGGACAAGCACCGCGCGCAGTCGAGGCGCAGCCTCCACAAGCTCGCGGGTGACGCGTGATCCGACCAGAACCTCCGCCTCGCCGAGCTCTTCGGGACCGGGTTCCGGCGCCTCAACGAGCTCCAAAGGCGTCCCGGCTGAATGGATCTCACGAAGCGCTTCGATCTTCCGCTGCCACAAGCTATTTAGGCGTTGGGTAAAGACAATCCTCATGCCCCGTTCCACCAGTGCGGCGCGGCCAACTCCTTTGCACCGTCCTTGGTGACCACCGTCATGGCGCCGCCGAGGTCCTCGATAAAGAACCCATCCATTGGTTGAATCATGTCCTCGCTGCCGCGGAAGATGCCGCTCCAGTGGTAGAGGCAGACCGCGGTGTGGAGATCGTGACTGACGAAGATCGTTGTGACGTCTTGGCCCTGGAGATCGCGGAGCGAAACCCACGCCTGCTGAATGGTGCGCGCGAAGTCGCGGGGATCTTCGATCTCCTCTGTTGGGTAGTGACCCGCTATCCAGTGATTAATGATGTTGTCGCCGTCGCGAGAGAGAAACCGGGCAAAACTCTCCTTCTGCGCCTGAATCCGAAAGAGAAACTTTGCCTCCTCGACTCCATGATTGCAGTCACTGCTGAGGGCCGCTGAGACAATCTCCGCCGTCTCCTTGCAGCGCTCGACGGGACTGTGATAGATCCGATACTTCCGGTTGGTCGGCAAGGCCGCCCCGAAGCGCTGCGCCCCGGCGCGCCCTTCATCCGTGAGCGGGGCGTCCATGAGCTTGTGCAGCTCCGCCGGTTCCTCCCGTTTGGAGTGGCGGAGCATGAGAAGCTCAAAACCACCTTGCGAAGGGTGCGCGTGAAGTGCCCGAAGGACGGAATTTGCGTTTGTATCCCACATCGCCCCCATTATTCTCGGGAACGGTATGATGTCAAACATGGCGTCTCATGATACACTTCCCGAATCCAAAAACCGAGGAGCGGCCCTCATGGCAGTCGTCGCCACCGCAGCTCCGCGCGCCTCCGCGGCGGATGTTCTTCAACTTCGTACTCGCCGAATCAGCATTGCCTTTATCTCCATCATGGGGATTGCCCTCTTGGCAATGATCCCGATCTTTCTCTTCCTCGTCCAGAACATCTCGGCTGCATACGGCGCCGTCTTTGCCACCATTGTAGCAGTGCTAAGCCTCATTCTCGTGTACCGCGGCCAGCGACGCGTCGGCAACGCCATTTTCTTTGCGGTGTGTTTGCTCATTCCGATTGCCGTTGCGCTGGCCGGCCTCGGGGAGCCGGAGACGCTTCCGGCTATCATGATCAGTGTCGTTGCACTGCTCCTCATCATTCTCATTCCAACCGGGGTCCTTATCAGCCCAGTGTACTCGGCCGTCGCAACCATCCTGGCCGCGGGAGCGACACTCGCCACCATTTACCTAAGCGGACATCCCGATCTCACCAGTCGGGCGCCGCTCTTTGCGGTGATCTTTGTTTTCGCCGGCGGCGTCATCTTCTTCTTCAGCCGGATCCAGAACCAGCTCATGGAGCAGTCGGTTGCCGCCTCGGAACAGGAGAGGACCTCTCTCACGCAGCTGCAGGAGCTTATTGGCCAAATGGAGGACTTGCGCGGGAACGCCACGTCCGGCAGCCGGTTCATGGCGGAAAGCCTCCAGGAGATCAATGAGATCATCACCTCCTACGCCGAGCAGGTAGAAACAGTCGCTTCCCAGTCTGGGGATCTCGGCGGCGAGGTGAGCGAGAGCAAGGAGCGCCTTGCGGAGTTGAAGTCGGGGCTCGGGCAGATCATTGCCAGCATCGGCGAACAAGGGAGCGTGGTGGATCGGAACGCCACCCGCCAGAAAGAGATGGCCGAGTCCCTCGAGTCGGTTCGCACTGAGACGACTCAGACCGAGGAAAAAAACAACGAGCTCGAGGAGATCTCTCAGCGGGGGCGCAAGGGCATCGATCAAATCCTCACGGCAATCGAGACGGTGGAGAGCTACCAGACGCAGCTCCACGACATCAATCAAGTCATGAGTCGCATTGCCGCCCAGACAAACATCCTTGCAATGAACGCCTCTATCGAAGCCGCCCACGCCGGCGACGCCGGCCGCGGGTTTGCCGTCGTGGCCAATGAGATCCGAAACCTCTCCGACGAGGCGAACACGCGGACGAAAGAGATCAGCGGCATCATCAAGGAGATGAGCACCGCCATTACAGAAGCTGCCAAGGTCGGCGACGAAACGGGACAGGCGCTCATTTCGATCACCGAGGGCGTTGCCGCGTCAGCCCCCATGGTGCGGAACGTCCGGATGAGCATTGACCGGTACAAGACCGGAATCGACGAGATGGTGCAAGACACCGACAACCTGGTCACGATCACTCGGGAAATCGGCGAGGCAGCCGATGCACAGGGCGAGCGCGTCCAGAAATACGATCAAACCTTCTCACGTGTTCTCGAGGCGACCGAACGCATTGGCGCGGCGATCGAGGAGCTTCAACGCTATAACGCAAAGACGCGAACGATTGTAGAGAGCCTCGACAGCGTACGGGAGAATCAGGACGCGGTAAACGCCCAGATAGACGAGCTCATGCAGACGGCACGGGCCGACGACCTCGATCAAGCGTGACCGTGAGGAGGGCCACGTCGGCGTTGCGGATCCCGGGAATCCGGGCGGCCTGTCCCACCGACATGGGCCGGATCTCGGCGAGCTTCTCTTTCGCCTCGTTAGATAGGCCCCGAAGAGCGTCGTAGTTGAAGTCTTCCGGAATGCGCAGCTTCTCGAGCTTCTCGAACTGCCGAATCTGTCGCTCCTGTCGCGCTACGTAGCCTTCATACTTCACGTCCAGCTCGACTTGATTCAGCCAGCTTGTCGGGCGGCCCTCGGCAATCGCGGGCTCGAGCTCGGCCAACTGCGCCAAGGTAACCTCGGGTTTCTTGAGGAGCTGATAGAAGCTCTTCGACACGGGAGCGGACTGCGCATCCGCCGTGGCGGCCGCCACCGCGGCCCAATTGTCGCCGCCGTTGAGGTGGCGCGTGCGCAGGAGCTCCTTGATCTCATCTATGCCCTGCCGCTTCGCCTCGAAGCGTTCGAGTTGCTCTTGAGAGTGAAGCCCGAGCCCGTAGCCCTTCTCGAAGAGGCGCATGTCGCTGGAGTCGTGACGCAGCGAGATCCGGTGCTCCGCCCGGGAGGTAAACATGCGGTAGGGCTCCTTCGTTCCGAGGGTCACGAGATCGTCGACCAATACCCCAATGTAGGCTTCCGTACGACTCAAGATGAACGGCTCCTCCCCGGCGAGTTTCCGTGCGGCGTTGATGCCCGCGATCAAGCCCTGCGCCGCCGCCTCCTCGTAGCCCGACGAGCCGTTGGTCTGCCCGGCAAGGTAGAGGCCCGACACCATCTTGGCCTCGAGCGTCGGATAGAGCTGTGACGGATCAATGTAGTCGTACTCAACGGCGTAGCCGGGACGCATGACCTCGGCGTGCTCGAGCCCCGGAACGGTGTGGATGAAGGCCTCCTGCACCTCTTCCGGCAGCGACGAAGAGATTCCATTCAGGTACATCTCTTCGGTGTCGGCGCCCTCGGGTTCCACGAAGATCTGGTGGCGGTCCCGGTCCGGGAACTTCACGACCTTGTCCTCTAAGGATGGGCAGTAGCGAGGACCGGAGCCCACAATCTCCCCGGAGTACAGGGGTGAGCGATGCATGTTCTCCCGAATGATCGCGTGGGTACGCTCGTTGGTGAAGGTAATGAAGCAGGGGAGCATGGGCCGTTCCACAGCCCTGTCCGAGAAGGAAAACGGAACAACGTCGTCGTCGCCGAACTGCGGTTCCATGCGGCCAAAATCAACGCTGCGTCGGTGGACCCGTGCAGGCGTACCGGTCTTCAGCCTGCCCATGCGAAATCCCACGTCGGAGAGCACCCGCTCCAGTCCGTGGGCGGCGGGCTCCCCCAAGCGCCCCGCCGACGCGCGATACTCGCCAATGAAGATGCGGCCGTTCAAGAAGGTGCCGGTGGTCACGACAACGGCGCCGGCGGAGAAGCGCTTCCCGCGCTCGGTCACGACGCCGTGGACCGCGCGGCCCGCTGAGTCCAGCATGAGGTCCACCACGGTGTCCTGGTAGATGTGGAGATTCTTCTGCAGCTCCAGCGTGTGCTTTGCCTTGAGGTGATAGGCGGCCTTGTCGGCCTGGGCGCGCGGCGCCTGAACGGCGGGGCCGCGGCTCTTGTTCAGCACGCGGAACTGGATCATGGTAGCGTCTATCAGATGCCCCATCTCCCCGCCCAAGGCGTCGATCTCACGCACCATATTGCCCTTGGCCAGGCCGCCGACGGCGGGGTTGCAACTCAGCCGGCCTATTGCGTCGAGGTGCTGCGTGACGAGGAGCGTCTGGTAGTTGAGCCGCGCAAGGGCCAGGCTCGCCTCGATTCCCGCGTGCCCGGCGCCTACAACAATTGCATCAAAATCCACGGCTGTACCTTAGCATTGGACTTCGGTAATGCTCAATTCCGCGGCCGATGTCGTGCACATTGACTACTCCATGTCGTAGAGAATCCGAGATGTACCGTAGGTTTCCTCAATCAGCCCGATGTCCCGGAGCGCGCGGATGGACGCTCGGTAGCGTTGTCTGTCGAAGCTACCGTAGCGCTCTCCTGAATCCGGCTCGAAGAGCTCGGACGTCGCCTCCAGGGAACGACGCAGGAACTCCATCTGCGACTCCTCCGTGTCCCCGAGGTAGGGAAGCGACAACTCCACCGCCTCCGCCTGATTCTCCACGGTGTAGGCCACCGACTTCCGCATGGCGCGGACGAAACGCTCCATGACGTCACCGCGACGCTCAATGATCCGGTCGGAGGAGATGATCGACGCGCCGACGAGGTCGGAGAACTCTTGAACCTCCCACTCAACGATGTCGTGACCGCGGAGGCGGAGCTGGATGGGCTCGTTGTTGCGAAAGGTCACCGCCGCAGCTACCCGGTCGTTCAAAAGAGACGGGACCTGCGTGTAGCCGATGCGCTCCTCAGTTACGTGGCCGCTGAGTCCGAACTCATTGAGAAAGGCCTGCAGGCCAATGTAGCTGGTCCCGTAGGTCTCCGGCACGCCGATGGTCTTGCCGCGGAGATCCGCGGGCTCGTCGATTTCGTCTGCAAGCGCGACGATTGAGACCGGGTAGGCTTGGTAGTACTGGAATACCGCCCTGAGGCCGAGACCCTTGGTGCCACTGACAATGAGCTGATCGGAGTCGGATAGGCCCACATCGATCCTGCCCAGTGAGAGCAGGCTGAAGACATCCACCCCGAAACCGTATTCGACCTCGAGCTCGAGGTCTTCCTCGGCAAAGAAGCCCTTTTCCATGCCGACGTAAAGCGGCGCGAACTGAATGTTCGGGATGAAGCCAATTGCCATGCTCACCGTATCCGTGGCGGCCGCGGGCATGACCGCGCCCATTGCAAGGATGAGCGCCGCAACGACGGCAATGAGCACCCGGTGGCGGCGTGACACCATTTTTATGCGCATGATTCTTCCTCCGTATGCCTCGTGTGCTTTCTTCACGTTGTTTTCCTCACTTCGTCTCTCGCACGGGCCGGTGCCGGGTCACGAACCAGTACACCAGGCTCGCCGTGCCGTAGTATGTCAGGCCCAGGAGCGCGAGCCATATCAGCCCGCTGAACATGAGCTCAATATCGAAATTGGCCTTGGCTCGACTAACCAGAGCGCCCAGTCCCCGGCTGCCGGAGACAAACTCGCCGACCACCGCTCCAATAACTGAGAGCGTGATCGATACCTTCACCCCGCTGAATACCATGGGAAGCGCCGCCGGCAGCTCGAAGAGCGTGAATGACTTGATGCGTCCGGGGTTGTAGAAGCGCTTGAGGTTGGAGAGGCGCTCGTCGGCGTAGCGGATTGCGGCAATGTTATTGATGAGCATGGGAAAGAAGATGACGATGACCGAGGTAACGATCTTCGGCGCCAAACCAAAGCCGAACCAGAGCACCAAAAAGGGTGCAAGCGCCACCGACGGAATGGTATTGGCCACAATCAAACCCGGCATGAGCAGCTGCGAGGCCGGCCGTGACTTGGCAATGCCGTATCCGAGGATCATGGTCAGTGCAAAGGCAATGGCGAAGCCGGACAGCGACTCGCTCACGGTAACCCCGAGGTCACGGATGACCGTCGGGTTTCCGAAGGTCGAAACAAAGCGCGTCACGATATCCCAAGGCTGCGGCAGCAAGAGATCGGGGATGGGCAACGCGCCCTTGAGCACGGTCAGCAGAATGTAGCCGGCCACCAGCTCCGAGACGAAAATCCCAATGTTCTTCCAGATCGACTCGTTCTCCGGCCGGCCACGCTGCAGCCGTCTTGCCGCTGAGTCGGGACGGGCGCCGCGGCCACCGCCGCGGCCACCGCCGGGTTCACCGTCACCGCCTGAGAGGTCCTCTGTGCCTGCAACTCCCCGCCCATCCCCGTTGGGCCGGCGCCACAGCGAGCGCGCAGCATTGCGAAGCTCGCGATTCGCTCGGTACTCAGCCTCGGAGAGGACGAAGATCTCATCCTCGCCGGTAGCGGTGTCACCTCCCATGGCGTCGGCCACGGCCTGCGCGTCCTCCGCCGGGTCGTCGCATCCGTCCGCTGTTACGAGGTTCTGCTCCTGTCGGTAGCGATCAATTGACTCCACCGCCACGATACGCGCCGGCACCGACGAGAGCACCAAAATCTCGTTCGACAGATAGCACGCCTCCTCGACGGAGTGAGTGACCAGCACGACCGTGCAACTCGTCGTACGGTGGATCTCTCGTAGAAGCACGTTCAGGCGTTCCCGAGTCAAGAGATCCAGAGAGGAGAAGGGCTCGTCCAGGATCAGGAGGTCCGGCTCGGTTACCAGTGCGCGGGCCAACTCCACACGCTTCTTCATGCCTCCGGAAAGCTCGACGGGGAAGTAGCTCTCGTAGCCTTCCAAGCCCACCATGGACAACATTCGGCGTCCGCGCTCCGACGCATCCGCCGGGAATCCGCTGATCTCGAAGGGCAGCAGGACGTTCTGCAGGGCGTTCTTCCACTCCAGGAGCGAATCATCTTGGAACACGAAGGAAAGGTGTTCGCTGCGAACGTCTAAGGACCCTTCGTAGGAGCGATACATGTTGCCGAGGATGTGCAGAAGCGTTGTCTTACCGGACCCCGAGGGGCCAATAAACGTGACGAAGCTGCCTTCCGGTACATCGAAATTGAGATCCTGAAGCACGGGCGGACCGCCGGCGTAGCGGAAAGAGAGGTGTTCAGCGTGGATGATCGAAGTGGCCGTAGAAACCATGACGCGCACCATACTTGTTCACGCGTCACTAGGAGGGACTGCCGAAGCTGGGTTGGTCACCGGCACTGTGAGTTTCTTCTCCCATCCAGACTTGCACTGTCGGTGATGGAGTTCCACCATCTCCACCCAACCGGAACCAACTTCCGGATTCAGGGTTGCGGACTGTCACCGCCGGTCGGGCCTGAGCCCTCCCTCGAAGAAACGCGCTGAATCTAGGGAAAGGCTACTAGATTTTCCGCTACTTGCCAAGACAGAAGCTCCCAAACATGACGTCCAACACATCCGCGCTCGTGACTTCTCCGGTGATCTCGCCGAGGGAGCCGATGGCCTCCTGCACGTCCACGGCCACCACATCCGCCGGCAGTGTCGCATCCATGGCCTCCTCCACCGCATTGAGGCTCCCTATCGTGCGGTCCAAGAGATCCCGCTGCCGGGCTGAGTCGATGATTGCAGCACCCGCGGCGTCATTGGGTCCCGCGGAGCGGTGCGGGTCGCCGCCGTCGTCGTCCTCCCCGCCGCGTCGCCGCCGGACCGCCGTGACGACCGCCTCTGACACAGCTTCAATGCCGTGCCCGGTCACGGCGCTCACCTCGACGCCGTCGGCGCCTTCCGTGGCGCCCCCGTCCGCACGAAGGTCGGCCTTCGAGGTGACGGTAACCACGGCGCCTTCGGCGAGCTTGTCCAGTTGCGCAAGCTCGGCCTCATCTTCCTCCGTACGGCCCACCGTTGCGTCTACTACGTAAATGACCGCATCCGCGCCTTCGAGGAGCTCCCTACTCCGCCGAATACCCTCGTTCTCAATGTCTTCCTCAGAGTCCCGAAGGCCGGCGGTGTCGATCAGCCGAATGGGTACTCCGTGCATGGATACTGCAACTTCCAGGTAGTCCCGGGTTGTGCCGTGCACCTCGCTGACAATTGCGCGATCCTCACGCAACAGGGCGTTGAACAGGGAAGACTTTCCCGCGTTGGTGCGACCGGCAATCACGACACGTGCTCCCTCCTGATAGAGACGGCCCGTAGCGTAGCTGGCTCGTAGCCGCTGCAGGTCGTGGCGGACCTCCCGAACCGTTGCAACTTCCATTGGGAGCTCATCCGTCTCATCATCGGGATAGTCCAGCTGCACTGCCAAGCCGGCCATTACGCGCACCAGCCGCTCCTTCGCGGCGTTGATGCGCGCAAACACCGAGCCCGATAGACGTTCGATGGCCAGATGCTGCGCCACCTGAGTCTGGGAGTTCACGAGCTCGTTTACCGCCTCCGCCCGGGTCAGGTCGACCTTGCCGTTTACAAAGGCGCGAAAGGTGAACTCCCCGGGAAGCGCCTGTCGCACTCCGGACCGTGCCAAAAGATCCATGATGGCTTGCATGCCTGGAGGTGAGCCGTGGCAGTGAATCTCAACTGAGTCTTCGCCGCTGTAGCTGCGGGGCGCGCGAAAGACAAGAAAGAGCACCTCGTCCAGGGTCGTAGCGGTGGAAGGATCTACGACCGCTCCGTAGTGCACGGTGTAGCCGGCGGCGCTCATGAGCGTCTCGGGAATGGAGCTCAGCTCAGCGACCCGGGACACGATGTCGCTACCGCTGGTCCGGATGACGCCGATAGCTCCGCGCCCGGGGGGTGTGGCAATGGCGGCAGCTGCCTCTTCCGTCGTATATCCCGGCATGGCGTTCACTCGGAGAGCACCAACTGGGACAGCTCCTCGACGCGGTCGAAGTAGTAGTCGCACGCGTTCTGCATGTACTCCCGGATTTCGGGAACGTTGTGCCCCCATCCTGCACCACCGACCGCGACTTCCGCTCGGCGCGCCATGACGACTCCGGGCTTGAGGTCGTCCACCACGAGGACTTCCTCCTTGGACACATGGAGCCGCCGACAGGCATCTTCCACGGGAAACGGCGCCGGCTTACGTTTGTGCGGCTCCTGGTTCCACCCGTAGATGAGGTGCGGACTGACTCCGTCGTGGTCGGCGTGGCGATAGTCACGCTCAATGGTGTCCGCGGCCGAGTGTGAGACGACCACCAAGTATCCGCGCCGGCCAATGAACTCTTGGAGAAACTCCAGCATGCCGGGGTAGAACTCAGGGACCCCGGTGGCCGTATACGTACGCCAGATCCGGTACTCCTCATCAACCTCATCATCACTCATGCCCAACTCATCCCTTAGGTACTCCAGATAGCCGGGATGAAAGTTGCGCTGAAAGAAGCCGTCGAGGTCGAGTAGCTTCGTCCGCGGACGAAGACGGCTCATCACATCCAGATAGGCTGGGAAGTGAATGTGCCGTGTGCTGTCGACGGCCGTGTCGTCATGGTCGAGTACGAGTGCGCGAAACCGCATGGTGCAGAACTGTAACTGCGCAGCGTCCCAAACTCAAGCGCTCAATTCTCGAAATTTTTTTCGGAAAAGGTCTTGACGGCACCGCCACTCTGAGTTAGTTTCCTACTGTACTATATTGATAGTACACTAATTCAGCAAGGAGCTACGAATGGTACAACTAGATGCGGTTTCCTTCTCCTACCGAAAGAAGAGCCCGTTGTTTTCCGGACTCTCCCTCGACATACAGCCCGGAAACATCTACGGCCTCTTGGGAAAGAACGGTGCCGGAAAGACAAGTCTCCTGCGCATCATCGCAGGATTGCTAGGTCCCGACAGCGGACGCAGCACCATCCTCGGCCGCCGCGCCATGAGTCGGCACCCGGAGATCCTCTCGGACATCTTCTTTGTCCCCGAGGAGTTCTACCTTCCCCCGATCTCCGGCAATGGCTACGTATGGGCGCACGCCCCCTTCTACCCGGCCTTCTCGCAGCAGGTCTTCGACAGCTGTGTCGAAGAGTTCGACCTGAACACAGAGTCGAAGCTCACCACACTCTCGTACGGACAGCGGAAGAAGTTCCTCGTCGCCTTCGCACTGGCCAGCGGCGCTCGCCTGGTTCTCTTTGATGAACCCACCAACGGACTCGACATTCCGAGCAAGAGCCAGTTGCGTAAATTGCTGCTGACCCACCTGAGCCATGATCGCGCCTTCGTCGTGTCTACGCATCAGGTGCGCGACTTGGCGAGCGTCATCGATCCCATTGTGATCATTGACGAGGGGCGGATCGTCTTCCAGTACAGCGTTGCGGAGATCGACGGGTCGCTTCGCAGTCGCGTAACCCGGGAGCTCGACGACTCCCTTGCGATCTACCACGAGCAGACGCTTGGCGGCTACGCGGTCCTCGAGCGTGCACCGGCATCCGGCGACGAGCAAGTCGACGTAGAGTTGCTGTTCAACGCCGTCATGCATCAGCCCGCAGAGATTGCCGCGGCAATTCGCGGACAGGAGGAGAAATAGCCATGAATGCACTAACCAAGAGCGGAGCTCGACTGTGGAACCTCGGGCGCCTCTTTGCCATCTCGCAAGCACGAAGCGTCATTGTCACTGTCGCCGCTTCAACGGCCACCCTCTTGGCGGCCTACCTGATTGCCGTGTTCGCCGGTGGCGCCGACGGGTCCTTCACGTTCCACGCGGTGTTCTTTCAGCTGTTCTTCGTGATCATTGGCTTCATTGCGACGAGCCAGGCCTTCACGGCGCTGCACAAGGCGGACCGCAGCTACGCGTACCTGACGCTTCCCGCGTCGCATCTCGAAAAGACCCTTGAGAAGCTTCTGCTCTCGACGGTCGTATATGTGCTTGCTGCGATATTGACGTACTTCGTCTTCTCGGCTCTCGCCATGGGACTTACCGAGTTGATCGCCGGCCGCTCCTATCCAATTTTCAACCCCGGCGAGCGCTGGGTTTGGGAGATGGTACGGAACTACGTCATCCTGCAATCCATCTTTCTCTTTGGTGGGGCCTACTTCCGAAGCAAGCACTTCATCAAGACCGTGCTGGCAGTAACGGGCTTGTTCTTGTTCCTCGCCGCCTTCACGAGCCTGACCGGGTGGCTGTTCTTCGGAGATGTCCTGCGCTCCATGCAACAGGGAACCTTCGAGGCGACGCATCACTTCACCGTCGGGCAGATCGAGCAAATGCAAAATGTGCTCTTTGCCATTCGAGACGTCGCAGACTTCCTCTTCAAGTGGATCATGGCGCCCTTCCTCTGGGTCCTGACCTGGCTGCGACTTCGCGAAGCGGAGGTGTCGGATGCAGTTTAGCAGCAAGCAATCGATCTATCTCCAGATCTCGGATTACATTTGCGAGAACATTTTGGAGAAGACGTGGCAGGAGGGGGATCGCATTCCCTCCATCAGGGAAATGGCGGTATCCGTTGAGGTTAATCCCAACACCGTCATGCGGTCCTACGCACACCTGCAGGATCAAGGTATCATCGAGAACCAACGGGGAATCGGATACTTTGTCTCGACCGGCGGCTATGAGGAGACACGTCGAATGAAGACGAAAGAGTTTGTTGAGCAGGAGCTTCCACGCGTATTTCGCATGATGCAGCTAATTGATATGTCGATCGAAGACTTGAGACAGCAGTACGAGCAATTCCTGAAGGAGCATGACAATGAAGCAGTCAACTAGAGTTCTTCTCATTTCCGTCGGCGGCATTCTAATTGTGATCGTAGCCATGGCAATTACCGCTCGCGCGATGTTCGGCAACATTATCTCCGGGCGTGGCGATACCGGTAACCGCGTTGAGCTTTCCGGAAGCCGCGAAACCGAAGAGTTCGCCGTCGAGGGTTTTGACCGTGTTGTTACCGAGGGAACCTGGCAGGTGGAAATCACGGCCGGCAGCGAGTACCGCGTCCGCATCACCGCGGACGAGGAGGTCCTCGAGCGCCTGATCGTCGAGCGGCGAAACGACAGTCTCTTCCTCGACATGCCGGGGAACCTCCCCATTGGCGGCTTGGACGTCGAGGCTGAGGTAACCATGCCCAGCCTCGACCGGGTCGAGACCAAGGGCGGCGCGGACGTTTTCATTCGCAACTTCGACCTGGACAGCCTTCGCGTCCAGAGTGAAGGCGCGGCAAACGTCGAGGCGGAAGGCAGCCGTATCGAGACGCTCTATGTGGAGAGTGAGGGTGCCACGAACATCGACTTCAAAGACAGCGATGTTGTCAACGCGGAGGTTCGCATTGCCGGCGCCGGCAACGTTATCCTCACCATGGCCGGTGGACGTCTGACTGGATCCCTCGAAGGTGTCGGCCAACTCAGCTACAGCGGAGAGGTAAGCGAAGAATCCGTTGACGTTCGCGGCCTCGGCTCGGTGGACCGGCGATAAGCCGGACAAGGTCCGGCGGCCCTGCGGGGTCCGCCTTGGGGTGCCGGCCCTGCGGGGCCGACCCGTTTCCGTGGAGGTATTCACGCGCCGGATTACGTTTTGTTCTTCTGGATCTGCGTCTAGCCCACGGCCGCCGGTGGCTCAGCCACTGGCTCAGCCACTGGCTCAGC
>CAYPTH010000071.1:11554-16775 GCA_964413635.1 uncultured Spirochaetaceae bacterium | reverse complement strand
GCCGGCGTCGGCGCGGCCCCCGGGCCCGCCGGGGCCTGCGTTCTGGTCACTCATACGACACTCCTTAGAATCTGCAGGGCTACAGCGATAACGCCAATGCCTGCGGGAATTTTCAGAAAGAACTTGATCGAGTCCTCAACACGGAAGCGCGGAAAGGAAACGCCAATGAAGACCGTGAAGAGGTAAATGAGAAAGGTCTTCAGGATCATGGCAAAGATATTGGTCGCACCGCCGAAGAAGAGGTTCATGTACAGGATCAGCTTGGCGCCGTTGAAGATTGCGCGGTTCGACTGGAGCATGCCCAGGTAGGAACCCTGGTACTCCGTCGGCGGTCCCATGGGAATCTCCTGCGGCGCCGTAACCACGCTGAAGGGGTTGTTCATTGTCATGCCCAGAAAGGCGAGCATTGCCGCAATGGTTGCAAGCGGATTAGCAAAGAGGTTCCAGCTCAAGATTCCTCCCTGCTGTGCGGCAACGAGCTCCGTAATGGAGAGCGTCCCGTGCTGGATGGACAGGGAAATGATGGCGAGGGTAAAGGGAACCTCAAAGGCGGTCATCTGTGCCAGGCCCCGGGCGACGCCCATGGCGCTGTAGGGGTGACCACCCTCCCCCGCTCCGAGGGCCATGCCGAGCTGGCCGAAAAAGATGAAGTAGACAACCAACAAGACATCGCCGGCAAAGTGGAAGTTCCCGAAGACCGTGGAACCAAATATCACCGGAATGAACATGAGGGTGCCGATGCCCCCGGCGAGGCGGAACACCGGGCCGAGATAGAACATGACACCGTGGCTTATCTGCGTGCGCTTGGCGTTGTTCTTGATGATATCGATGTAGGGCTGCCAGACGGGGATCCCGATTCTGCCCTGGACGCGCGCCCGAATTCGCGCCGTTGTACCCATGAGCAGGATGCCGTAGTTAAAGACGACAAAGAGGGTAATTGCGGCGTAGAGCACGTGCAGTAAGATGGGCTCGGTCATGAGAGACCTCCTGCAATGAGGTAGAGGGCAACGACAAACAGGACAATGTGCAGCGCGTAGGTCTGGCCGTTTCCGGAGTAGAGGCGGCGAATTGCGGAGGCAAGGGCCTCAACCGTTTCGCGCACGCCGTTCCAGAAGGCAATCACTCCCGGCCGCGAAAGGAAGCCGAGGGCCTTGTCGTAGTGCCAGAAGAAGGCGTGGGCGAAGTGCGTGGTCTCCGGGCGTTCGGGCCGCTCAGCGGCATAGACAATGTTGAACTGCTGCACCTTTTGCGGGCGGCGCATGACCACCATGAGCCACACCAGCGGCAGCATGAAGACCGCCATTGTGACGTACATCACCAGGTTTCCGTTCCAGTATCCAAGGGTTGAAAGCACCGTATGGCCGTCCATACCGGTCGTGCTCCCGAGATGGGCGCCGGTCACGGCAAGAAGAGGCTGAAGAATCACATTCGGGAACATCGACACGATCATGAGCCCGACGGCCAGGAGCATTTGCGGGAGGATCAGCCAGATTGGCGCCTCCTTGATCTCGCGATGTTCATCCTTGAGCTGTCCGAGGAACACCGTGTGGATGAACTTGAAGAGATAGAGGAAGGCGATGGTACTGGCGAAGAACGCGACGGCGCCCTGGAAGTACCAGCCCCGCTCGAATAGCGCCGTGTACAGCATCCACTTGCCACCGAAACCGGCCAGCGGCGGAACTCCGGATACCGCGATGATTGCCATGAGGGATGAGATGAAGCTGAAGGGCATGCGTTTGATCAAGCCGCCGAGCTCGCGGAAGTTGCGTGTCCCGCTTCGCAGGACCACCCCGCCCACCGAGAGAAAGAGCATGCCCTTAAAGACGAAGTGGAGTACCGAGAGATAGAGACCGGTAGTCCAGCCAAGTTGCGTTCCAATTGCAACGGCAAGAAGAATGTAGCCAAGCTGGCTCATGGAGGAATAGGCCAACAGGTACTTCACGTCTTGCTGATAGACCGCCAAGAGCGCGCCGAAGAGGGCCGTCGCAGCGCCGATCCAGCCAATCGCCGCGAGAAGACTCTCGCCGGCAAGGCCGGCGCCGCTGCTCACGCCCGCGCCGACCAGGACAACAAGGGCCACCAGGAAGATTCCGAGAACCGGAACCTTGCTCAGAACAGCCGAGAATATCGGAGAAACGTCGTCTTCCGCCTCGGCATAGGTGCCGGGAAGCCAAATGTGGACGCCCACGGCTCCGGCCTTTGCCAGAAACCCAAGAGCAATCAGCACAATCGCCGACATCGGCACTTCGGTGCCGGGGAGGGCACCGACCGTCGCCAGAGTGGAGGGGGCCGCGGAGCCGGCGCTACCGAGAATTGCAAGATCACCCACCGCGGCCGGGAGCAACGGCGCCGCTGCAATATGAGGCGGCGCCAGTTGCACGCCCGCCTGAGCGAGGAGGATGAGCCCGACCATGAGGAGAAAGGCGCCTCCCAGGGAGAAGAGCAGGTAGCGCTGAGCGGCACGCACCGCGGACGGCCTTCGAAGAAGCAGAACGTACGAGGACAGGGTCATGGTCTCGAAGGCCACAAAGAATCCCAGTGAGCTCTCCGCAGCAAGGAGAGCTGCCATGGACAGAAGGAGAGTGAGCGTCATTGGAAAGAGACCGGCAGCTCGCTTCGTCCGGTTGATCATTGCCAGAACGACGACCGCACCACCGGCGACAAAGATTCCGAGAAAGGTGAGGCCGATCCCGCCGAGGAGGGGGTACACCAGCCACCCGTATGCCAGCATTGCGGCGACGGAGACAAGCGCCTTGATTTTCGCGGGAAGCCAATCGAGCACCCAGAGGCCGACACCGGCCAGGAGGGGCAGATAGATCAGGAGCTCACGAAATCCAAAAAGCCACGCTCCGACGAGCCCGCCCATCAGCACCAGCACGGCAAAGAGCCCCGGCGCGGCACTTGCCACGGTCCGTCCGCGGTAGGCAAGGTCCGTGACCGCTGAGAGATCGGCCGCCGACCCCGCCGTACGTGGAAGCGGAGCAACCCGGCCGCCGGCAAGCTCTCTTGCTGCACCGCCCTCCGAGACCACGCTGAAGCGAAGTGCTTCACTCGTCGTACCGGCAGCGAGAAAGCGGAACAGATACGCCGCCTCGAAGAGCGAGCCGGCCAGGATAACCACGATCCATAGGAACTGTCCGGCGCCAAGGAGCCGGCCGATCATTGTCCACTTGGCCCAAAATGCTGGAAAAGGTGGAAGCCCCGCAAGAGCGGCCACCAGGACACCTGCAAGCACCAACAGCCCACGCCGACCGGCCAGCTTCCGCGCCATTCCGTCTAGGCTCGTGAGATCACGGATTGCCGCAATCCAGAAGAGCCCTCCCTTGGCCAGCAGATGATTCAAGAGCACGCCGCCGGCAACCAGAAGCGTCAACGCATCTCCCCAGCCCTGCATCCGCGCAAAGGAGAGAACCGCAACAATCAGTCCAATCTGGGCAACCGACGAGTAGCCGAGCATGCGGCGCGCATTGGTCTGACGGAGACCGAGCAAGTTGGACACGCCGAAGGTCAACGCCCCCACCCCTGCGAGTACCGCGAGGAGGTTCGCCGGGATGAGCGGCAGGACTTTGTAGAGAGCCGCCAGGATTCCGCCGGAGGTGGCAACAGAGATGACTGCAGCCACCGCGGGGGATGCCCCCTGGTAGACATCCAGCGCCCACCCGTTTGCAGGGAAGGGCTTCAGCTCAATGAGCAAGGCCAAAACAAGCAAGAAGATCGCCGCGAAGCCGGCACCACCGGAGAGCACTCCGGAGCTGAGGCCTCCTGCTGAAGCGGTGTCCGCGGCGGCCGCGCCAAAGCCCTCCGCGGCGCCCACCGCCTCGACCATTCCATCTATGTTCAACGTCCCCGTGAGCCGGTAGAGGTAGATCGTTCCAATGAGAAAGAGCGCGGAGGAAAGGCCCCCTGCAATGACGTACTTGAAGCCGGCGGAGAGCCCGCGCTCATCATCGTGCAGGGCAATCATGCCGTAGGTTGCGATTGCCGTGATTTCGAGAAAGACGAAGACGTTGAAGAGATCCCGCGTCAGAATGAGACCATTCGTGCCCATTGCCATCATGAGCAGGAGGACCTGCGCCCCCATGTGCTCGTGCAACAGGCGGCGGGTAAGAACCACGGCGGAACCGAGAAAGGCAAGGTTGACGAACGTTGCCAAGCCGGCCTCGACGGCGCCGAGGCGGAGGTTAATGGAAAAGGGCGGAGCAAATCCGGCGGTGAAGACCTCCGTTGGTGCCGCACCGGACAGGAGGGACACCAGCCAGACAGCGGAAAGGCCGACCATCCACGCGAGAGTGCCCAAGGTAAGTCCTAGAGAGAGACCACGCCCAATGCGGTCCGCAATACCCAGGAGAAAGGCAACGAGAAGCGCCACTGCAATGAGATAGATCGGACTTACCATTTCAGCTCCTTGAAGTCATCGATCTCGAGGGAGCCGCGACGGTCGTTGAGTTGCACGGCGTATACCAACATGAGGGCCGTCACCGCCAATCCAATTACAATTGCAGTGAGAACCAGCGCCGAGGGAATGGGGTCGACTACGCGAGAGGCAATTTCCGCCGCCGGTCCGGTGACGACCGCATTGTCCAGAATGGGGGCGGTTCGGCCGCCAATGAAACCAATTGAGACCATGATCATGTGGACTCCCGTATCAATAATGGAAAAGCCAATGATCATCTTGACGATGTTGCGCTGTGTGAGCATTCCCCACAAACCAACCAGAAAGAGCGCGAAGCCGATGATTGTCGCAACTGTCATCTTGCCGCCCCCTCGCTTCGCATCCGGTCGAGGATGCCGGTAAGCTCGGCGCCAACCTTGAGCCCGATCAGGGAATAGATCACCGGAATGGCGCCGGCGCTCAGGAGCGCCCCGAAGCGTCCCAGCGACAGCAGACGCGGATCCAGGAAGCCCGCCGCCAAGACGACGCCGAGGATTCCGATGACGACGTAGGTTCCACCCGAAAGCGACTCGACGAAGGTCAGAATACCGTGACCGATCTTCCCGCGGTCCGTCGAGAGAAAGTGCAAGAGCGCCGCCGCGGCAATGAGGACGCCGCCTTGAAAACCGCCCCCGGGAGTCAGATGGCCGTGAACGAAGATGTAGACTCCAAAGAGCAGCACGATTGGAATCAGGATCCGCGCACCCGAGGCAAGAATCTCCGAGGGGCACTGCGTGCAGTTCTCTTCGTCGGCGCCGGCCGCCGGCCCGCCGGAGGATGGCCCGCCGG
>CAYPTH010000071.1:7638-11454 GCA_964413635.1 uncultured Spirochaetaceae bacterium | reverse complement strand
GTGCAGTTCTCTTCGTCGGCGCCGGCCGCCGGCCCGCCGGAGGATGGCCCGCCGGGCACCGGCCCGCCGGCGAAGCTGCGGCGGAGCAGGAAGCCAATGCCGGCCGTGGCAATGAAGAGAACCGTCACCTCTCCGAGCGTGTCGAGACCTCGATAGGTCACCACGACGGCGGTGACCACGTTCTGCGCTCTGAGATCCTCACGCGCCCCCTCCACGTAAGCTTCGGCTACGGGGCCTAGCTCTGCAGTCGGTGCAACGTCTACGAGAAACGGGAAGACAAGGACTGCCATGCCGACTACGGCGACAATGGCGAAGAGTCTTGCGATCATGTATCGCCTCCCCCGCGCCGGCCGGCGGCGCGGATCCTGGCAAGCGCAAAGAGGAAGACCACGGTGGTAAGGGCCGAACCAATTGCCGCTTCCGTCATGGCCACATCCGGCGCCGCCAGCAAGAGGTAGACAATACTTGCCAGCAGACTCACGACACCGGCGGAAATGACCGCGGCAACAAGACTCTTCTGGTACAGCGCAAAGACCGCAGCGACTATCATGATGATTCCAAATACCGACAGGAGAATCTGACTCATGTTGACTGCTCCCCGCTCACACGCACAGCCGCCGTCGCGTGATCTTCCGCAAGATCGTCCTTGACGCTTCTGTCTGCCATGGGAACTCCGGCAGCGTGTGCCGCGCGACTCAGAGCGTGGGAAGAGATAGGATTCGTGAAGACAATGAATACAATCAAGACGAATAGACGTGGAAGCCAGCCGGGAGCGGCAATGCCCACGCCAAGAAGGAAAAGAATGCTTCCGAGCGTCGTCGCCTTGGTACCGGCCTGCATGCGGTTGTAGACGTCGGGCATACGGACAAGACCGAGCGCGGCAAGCAAGAGGAAGACGGCGCCCGTCATGCTCACCAGCCCTCCGATGATTTCGAGTATCGCCATCTTCTACAGCCCCCTTTCCAAGTAGCGTGCCACAGCCACAACGCCGAGGAAACTCACCAAACCGTAGACCAATGCAACATCGACATAGATGACGCGGCCGCTGATGAACGCGATGAGGGCGATGATCGAGATGGTGATGATGGTCATTCCGTCCAAACCAACGGTGCGGTCCGCCGCGCTTGGTCCGGCAAGGACGCGCACAAAGGCAAGAACGGCGGCCAGAACGGCAATCCCGCCGGCAATCCAGAAGAGAATCTCAGCCACAGATCACCTCCAGGTATCCCTCGAACTTGTCGAGTATTTGCCGCGTCGCCTCGTCAATATCCCGGCTCTCCACATTGATCCAATGGACGTAAAAAAGGTCCTCGTGAGTTTCAACGGTAATTGTTCCCGGAGTGAGGGTGATTGCGTTCGCCAGGAGGAGACGTCCGACCCGGCTCTTGAGCTTCGTCCGCACCCGGACGATTCCCGGCCGGATGGGGAGCTCCGGCGCGAGGACCCGAAATGCCACATCAATGTTTGCCCGGATCAAAGCGGCGAGGAACACGAAAAGAAAGACAACTGCGTAGACAATCGCCTTTGGGGTGAGGCGAATATCTCCGAAGACCTTTGCCGCCCCCAAAGGCAGCACGAGAATCAATAGGGTCACGATTCCCGCGGCTCCGAGCTCTTGCACATCGAGCGGATAGGCCAATGCCAACCACACGACAATCAAGAGCAGGGCCAACAACACTCTACCTCGTACGAGTGTCACAGACGCTCCTCTCGCCCACTCCGAGCTCTCGGTGGGCATTTATCTATAAAAGGATTTCTATATAAAGCCGATTGTATATGACGATTCTTGCTTTGTAAAGGGCGAGTTTACGAGTCGTCAGTTGAGAGAAGCCTCCGCCACACTTCCCGATTGAATCCGAAGTAGAGCTCGCCGTCGATTTCGAGGACGGGATAGATTGGCTTTGCTCCGTAGGCCCTCTCAAAGTCCGCCTGAATCTCGTGTCGCCGTTCGGCGGGAAGACGGTCGAGGAGCATGGCGTGAACGGATATCCCCTCTTCCGTAAGGAAGGCGCGCGCTTCGGCGCAGTGGCTACAGAAGGACAAGCCGTACACATACGCGCCGGGAACGCGTCGCGCCCCCGGCAATTCAACGTACGATAGGTCGGAATACATGCTGCCCTCCTGCTGCTATTGCGTGCGCCAGCTGTGTTGGGGCTCGTAACCGAGCTCCTTTCGAGCCCGGTCAATGCACAGCAAGGTTTCGTAGGTATCGAGGTCTTTTCGAATTGGGACCTCCGGATAGTACTCCTTCATAAGATCGATGCTCGGACGATCCATGACGGTGTCGATTGCAGCGATTACGTAGTGGTGCGCACCCTCGAGCTCCGCCTCCAGACCCCGCCGGCAGCTCTGCGCAACGTCGCGAACATCCACATAGCCCCAGAGGTTCCACTTCCGTGACGCCGCATCCTTCCGGAAGTTAGAAAACTCAGCGTAGGCTTCCGGTAGAATGATGTTCGAAAGGCGCAGCCCAATGAGCGTCATGCCGGTCCACCGGCTGAACTGCCTCGCCATCTCCTCCGACACGACCTTTGAGAGCGCGTAGCTGTATTCCGGATAGGTGTGTTCCTCGTCAACCGGCGCATAGTCGGGATGCCGATCGAAGGGAAGGCCCAGGGCGGTTTCGCTGGACGCCCAGACGACGCGGGAAAGACCCAGCGTTGCCGCGGCGGAAAAGACGTTGTATGTGGAGATGGTGTTGATGCGGAAGGTCTCCGCATCAGTGATCATGAACGGCGCAGGGATGGCCGCCAGATGCACTACCGCATCCGCGCCCCGGAGAACCTCCACGGTCTGCCCCAGATCCGTAAGATCGGCACGGCGAACGCCGTGATCCGCGGGATCGAGTGGAGCGACGGCGTCCACCCGCAGCACCTCATACCCTTGCGAGCTGAGGTGCGCCACCGTATAGCGACCGGCTTTCCCCTCACTTCCCGTGACAACCACGTGCCGAATAGACATGCGCACTCCTTGCTTTTTGCGATACTCTTCAGGGTAGATCTGATCTAAGATCCGCGCAAGGAGCGATTTTCCATGGCACCCGCGTCGGACAACTTCCCAGAGCTGAAGGAGGTTGACAAAGCTCTCCGGTCCTTCCGGCGGGCGGAGCAGCGCGCAGGTGTGCGCCCCGGCGCGGGGGCATCCACGCTTTTTCCGCGAAGATGGCGCCGCAGATTGTTTCTGTTCGCCGCGGGGCTCGTCTTCCTGCTCGTTCTGATCCCGCCCTTTCGCTATCCCGTCGAGGGGGTCGTCTCTTCTCACTTTTTCTTTCGTCGAAACCCGGAGACCAAGGTCATGTTGGATGTGGAGTTTCACAGGGGTATTGACCTCGCGGCGCCCGTCGGTACACGGGTCGTGGCAACGCGAAGCGGCCGCGTAGAAGTGAAGGAGAATCACCCTAGCTACGGCAAGGTCGTTGTTCTCAGACATCTTCTCGGATTCACGAGCTACTACGCGCACCTGTCCGAGACTCACGTCGCGGAAGGTGATATTGTACTCTGGGGGCAAGGGATCGGCGCAGTTGGCCAGACCGGGCGCGCAACCGGTCCGCACCTGCACTTCGAGGTTCGAAGCGGGAACCGCGCAATTCCCCCGGGACCGCTCCTGGTCTTTCACGACATCAGACGGCTGATACTGAGGAGATAGACAATGCGATAAGCGTCCAGCCTCCCACCAGCAATCCCATGTACGGTAGGGAGGGCACAATTTCAGGCTATCGGGTACAGCAGTCGGTCCAGGTCGTCACATCCGAGCTCGACGGACGTTGCCGCCGGCTACTTGGCAATCATTCCACTGATCGTCCCTCCGGTTACTTCA
>CAYPTH010000071.1:0-7538 GCA_964413635.1 uncultured Spirochaetaceae bacterium | reverse complement strand
CGTTGCCGCCGGCTACTTGGCAATCATTCCACTGATCGTCCCTCCGGTTACTTCAATGCACGTGGCGTTGATCGCATCGTTAGACACCGCGTAGCGGATGGTGTCCGCAATTTCTTCCGGTTCGATCAGCCGTCCCAGATGGACCGTCGACAGAATCTTGTCGAGGGCCTTCTGATTCATGCCCTTCACCATTGGCGTGCCGACATATCCCGGTGCAATTGAGACCACGCGAATGTGCTTGATGTTGCGCATTTGGAACTCTCCCACCAACACCTTCGGCCACATGGCGAGGGCCGCCTTGGTCGACGAGTAGTTCAGCTGCCCGACCCCACCAGCCTTTTGCACCGACGAGATTGTGAACAGCACACCCTGGTACGCATTGTCGATCATGCGGATGGCCGCCTCGCGAAGCGTAATGAAGGACCCCGTCAGGTTCACGTCTACTACCTTCCGAAAGTCTTCGCTAGACATGAACTTGGACACCTTTCCCGTCTCCTTGTCCGGCGAAACGAACAGACCATCGCGAATAATCCCTGCACAGGGAACAACGACATTCAAAGCGCCAAAGCGATCGATTGCCGCATCCATGAGCTTGCCGGTGTCATCGTCGCTTGTTACGTCGACGACCTGGGCTGCGGCCTCGCCGCCCTCTTTGCCGATATCCTGCACGACTCGGTCGAGTCCGTCTTGACTTACGTCCCCGAGCATGACCTTCATGCCGTTCCGCGCCAAATTCTTTGCGACCGTTTCACCTATTCCACTTGCACCACCGGTAACAACTGCAACCTTCCCAGTCAGCTCCATCTTCATCCTCCATTTTCATTGACCTAATTCGTTGACCGTAGTCACCGTATCCGCTACAATCCGGATTGTCAATTATGAATACGCGCATGACAAACAGGCAGGCGCAAGCCATACAGACAAAGCAATCCGTCTTCGACAGCGCAATTGCCCTATTCAAGGAAAAGGGATTTGACGCAGTCACCGTGGATGAAATTGCAAAGCGTGCCGGTACCGCGAAGGGCACCTTCTACACTTACTTCCCCACCAAAAGCGCCATCATCATCGAAGAGTTCCGCGAGATTGACGACTACTACCTCAAGTACGAGCGTACTCTGCGCCGATATGAGACGGCTCGGGAGCGCCTCCTCGTCTTTACGCGCACCCAAATGCGGTACATCCGGGACAGAATTGGTCTTGAGATGCTCAAGCTGCTGTACTCAAACCAGATCATGCACGCGCAGACGGAGAAGATCCTCATAGACCGGGGACGCTTTCTCCACACACTGGTGCGGGACACGATAGCATTCGGTCAACAGAACCGAGAGTTTCGAACCGATCTCGATGCAGACCATCTAGCCGAATGCTTCAACCGTTCCATGCGTTCGGTCTTCCTGGACTACGCAATTTCCAATGCGGGCTTCGACTTGGTGTCTGAAGGCGTCGCATTCTGTCGAAACGTCGCGCTCCGCGCTTTGGATCCAATCACTTCTTGACAGGGCGTTCCTTCGGGAGTAGCATGCAGCCAGTGCAAAGATTGAGAGTTGATTCAAGTCTCACGGATAAACGTCGGAGAATACACGATACCGACCACGCATGGAGAGCTTCATGAGTCAAGTTAGCATTATCGGCGCCTACAACAGCAAGTTCGGCGCGTTCGTTGAAAAGAACAAGGAGACTGGAGAGGTCACGGACAAGAAGTCTCTCTACGAGCTCTTGAACGAGGCCGTGAAGGGTGCCATTGAAGATGCACAGATCGATCCCAACGAGATCGACGGGGTGTGGGTGTCCTCTTTCACGCCGGGACTCTTTACGGGGCAGGATCATCTGGGACCGCTCCCCATTGAAGCCTTTCCGGAAGCTCTTCGTTTCAAGGCCTCGCAACGGGTCGAAGGGGCGTGTGCAAGTGGGAGTCTCGGCGTCTACAACGCCGTATACGGCATCGAGTCAAAGCGATACAAGAAAGCCTTGGTTGTTGGCGTGGAGAAGATGAATCTTCTTAAGACAAAAGGAGTTACGCACGCGCTTGCCACGGCGTCATACTGGCCGACCGAGGGAGCCCATGGCATGACCTTTCCCGGGCTCTTTGCAGAATACGCAAAGGGCTATCAGGCGCACTACGGCCTATCGGACTCCGAGCTCCGGGAAATGCTGGCTCACATCACTGCCCTCATGTATACGAACGGTTTGGAGAATCCGTCGGCTCATTTCAGTAAGGGAAGCCCCGCGGACCGCTACGGTCTCACGAGCGCGACGGCCATACTGGACCTCCCAGACGAGAAGAATCCCATGATTGCCGAACCGCTTCGGCTCCACGACTGTTCACTCATAACCGATGGAGCCGCCGCGGTCGTCCTTGCACACAAGGATGTCATTGGGCCGGATACCAAGCGCGTAGTTGAGATTGCCGGCATTGGCCACGCTTCGGAGCGACTCCCAATCGACCGCCGTGAAAACATGCATGACCTTATTGCAGCAAAACGAGCGGTGAATCAGGCATATACAGAGGCGAGGGTACAGGTGAGCGATCTGGATCTTGCCGAGGTGCACGACTGTTTCACAATCAATCAGATCTTGACCACGGAAGCTCTTGGTCTATCGGATGACGGCAGGGCCGGCTACGATTACCAGGAAGGACGGTTCACCAGAGAAGACGCTTGCCCGGTGAATCTGTCGGGCGGTTTGAAGGCAAAAGGCCACCCGGTTGGAGCGACCGGCGTATCGATGCACGCTCTCGTCTACAAGCAACTTGTCGGCGATCCCATTGGTGCAGCCCCCTCCCGAAAGTCACCGGACGTAGGCGTGACCCTCAACGTCGGGGGATCCGCCGCAACGAATGCGGTTTCAGTCTTGCGAAGAAAGAAATAGCGGCGAGGAAGCAGAGGAAGCACCGGGAAAGAGGTCATGTACCTCCTCCCGGTGTACCCTGGTCGGTTCTACGATCCGGACCCCGACTGCTGCTGCTGTTCCTGCATCTCAGAGCGGACGCGCTCCTGGATATCGGGATTCTGAGACAGCGCCGAGTAGATCTCGTTAAAGCGAGCCACCTTCATATCCTCGGCGGCAATAGCATCTTGGACCTCCGACTGGAGCCCTTGCTGAATTTCGGTGATCTGCTCGAGGGTTTGCTGGTACGCTTCCTGCTCTTCACTCTTCAGATCGACACTTGATTGACCGCTGCCGGACTGCTGCTGATCAGCCTGATAGATCTCAATGAAGCGCTCACGGCTGAAGGTGCTCTCTTGGATAATCCCTCCGATCTCCGCCTGTGCATCCCGCTGGATGGACTGTATCTCGGTGAGCGCCGCAGTGAACTTCTCGATCTCCGAATCACTTACCGATACGCTCGACTCGTTCGACGGACCGGAGGACTGTGCCAGGGCGACTACTGCCGGGATTGCCAGCAGTACCAAAACGAATGCTCGTAGTTTTCCTGTGAATACTGTCATTGGGGTCACGGTAACAATGACCCGGCGGTGACGTCAAAGGCTTCAACGAGGTCCGTACGGTACCGGTTCCGATCAGCCGGACGGCGTGTTCAGTTCTTTGTAGATCTCTCGGGTGAGTTGCCGGTGGACAAATCGACGCACCTTGGTCCGGAGATACGTCCTCACCGGAACGGCAGTATCCGGTTCGAAGTAGGCCGCCATGCCAACGGAGCTGATGTCCCGGATGAAGCCGGTCTGCATGATTCCGTTCATGGTCACGTTGAAACTCGCCACGTCCCTGTCGAGCACCTGGGCGCGCACGTAACGACGACTCAAGCCCTTGTGATCCTTCAGGAGATAGACCTCGTATTCGTTCCTCACAACTTCCCACACCAACTCGTCAGTAACTACGCTGGGCGGATAGAGAAAGAACACTTTCTTCCCGAGCTCAGGCATTGTACAGTCCCTGTACTCGGCATCGTGCCACAACACAAGGCTGGTGAAAAGGAGATATACCGATGCAATTCCTCGAACTCGTTCAGAAGCGCTACAGCGTTCGTTCGTACACCGCCGAGCCCGTCCCGACGGAGCTTCTCACCAGGGCAATCGAGGCAGCCCGACTCGCTCCGTCAGCAAGCAACACACAGCCCTGGCGGTTCATAGTCGTCGACCAGGAAGAACTGCGCCGCACAATCGGAGAGGCGTGCCGCGGGCCTGCGGGCACATTCAACAAGTTTGTGTCCTCTGCTCCTGCCCTTGTTGTTGTTTTGGAAAGCTGGGGTGACGCTAAGACCGCTCTCGCCGGCAAGCTCACCGGACAACGCTACAGCGCGTACGACGTTGGAATGGCGGTGGAACACTTCTGCCTGCAGGCCGCCGAAGACAACTTGGGGACCTGTATTCTGGGCTGGTTCAGTGCAAAACGGGTTCGCCGTGCCCTCGCCGTTCCTCGAGGACTGAGGCCCGCACTGATCATATCCGTCGGTTATCCCAAGGCGAAGAAGCTCCCTCAGAAGAAGCGAAAGCCGGTAGAAGCGATTACCCATTGGAACGGCTGGCACGGTGATCATCACCAGGAGAAAAGCGCCTCGTGAAGCCACTGCCACGGCGCCATCCCGGACGCACCTTCTTGCGTCATCTCATGACCGTCATTCAAGAGAACGAGCTCGGCCTTCTGGCTACATCCATGGCGTTCACCACCGTCTTGTCCGTCATTCCTTTAGTAGCCGTAAGCGTTTCGATCTTCCTCTTTGTCGAGCCCCTGGAACCCTACTTGCAACAGCTCGAGAGCATCATCCTACAATACCTCTTGAGTGGACCGGGGAATGAGCTCGTCACCCAGGTTCGTGACGCGATCCGGCAAATGCGGAGCAGCGTCCTTGGTGGTGCAGGCCTGATTCTCCTGGTGCCACTGGCAATGAAGCTCTTAAGCGACATTGACACGGCGGTTCAGCGCGTCTGGGGCAGCCGCGGCAGACAGCGCGGTGTCCGCTCCTTTCTTTCGTACATCGGCATCCTTGTCTTGGGTCCGGTGGCGCTATCGCTGTTGATTGCAGCGCTATCGGTGGACGTGCTCCCCGTATTCGGCCGCATACCCACCCGCATTATTGCCTATCTCATTCTCACGCTGATCCTGTTCTTGGTGTACCAGTTTGTCCCGCGGTACCACGTGCGCTACAGGGCATCGCTGATATCCTCCGTGAGTGCAGTGCTGCTGTTGGGCCTTGTGCAGTACGGGTACGCATGGCTGACCGCGAACGTCATAAACTATAACCGCATCTACGGCTCGCTCGCGGTCATACCGCTTTTTCTGATCTGGGTCCTGATCTTTTGGATCGTCTTCCTGCTCGGTGCAGCTGCCTGCGCCACGGTGACGCAAGGCTTGGGCAGACGCAACGGAAGCGCTAATGAACAATGATCTCCTCGAGCGAGCCGCGCCCCTCATACTCGGTGTGGAGAAGATGGTGCGACTTTTCGCCGAGGGGCTTCAACAAGAACTCTTGGTACAACTCCTGTACCGCCGGGTTCTCATGTGACATACGGAGGGGTCGTGACTCGTCTTCTTCGTAGATTCCCCGAATCCGCGCCTCTCGGATCTCGTTCGTGGTGAACCGCGGCTGTCCGCCGCCGCCAATGCAGCCACCGGGACAGGTCACGACCTCGACGAAGTGGTACTCCTTCTCTCCGCGAGAGATGAGCTCCAGGACGTCTCTGGCGATTGAAAGCCCATGGGCGACGGCAACCTTCAAGGTCACTCCTTCCAGAAAGCTCCACTCCGGAACGGCCCCCGTAATCTTCAATGAGGCCTCTTTCACCCCTTCCAGGCCGGCAAGGGATTCCACGTGAAGCCTAAGCGACGACAGCGGCTTCCCCGTGACGACCGCGTGAGCGGTCCGCAGGGCGGCCTCCATGACGCCGCCGGTGTTGGCGAATATGTCCGCAGCGCCGGTGGATAATCCTAGGGGCGCGTCCATCTCAGAATCCGGAAGGTTCGGGAAATCCATGCCCGCCTCCCGGATTATCTCGCCAAGCTCCCGGGTGGTGAGAACCCAGTCGACATGACGTACCTCGGTAATTGCGCCGACCGGGCACACCGTCACGCAACGACGACACTCAATGCACTTCGCCGTATCCCGAATGAGGGCCTCCGTGCTGAGATCGACGAGCTTCTCAGCGCGTTCGCCTTCGTAGCTGAGGTCACGAATCCCAAGATCGTAGGCGAGCGCCTTCAGCTCCTCACACGCCGACTCGAATCCGGAAGTCGGCCAGAATTTCGCCGAGATCGGGCTTCCCGATCTCTTGGAGGTCGTAGTAGACGCGCGTAGTCGGTTTCTTGATCTTGATGATCCGGTTGAGGTCGATGGGTGTCGCAATCACCACGGAATCGCAGTCGCACTTGTTGATGGTCTTCTCCAAGTCGCGCTGCTGCGCTTCCCCGTAGCCCATGGCCGGCAGCAGGGTGCCGATGTCCTTCCACTGCTCGAAGGTCTTGGTGATCGATCCGACGGTGAAGGGCCGCGGGTCCACGAGCTCAGCCGCGCCGAAGCGCCCGGCGGCAACGACGCCGGCGCCGTAGCGCATTTCACCGTGGGTGAGGGTTGGGCCGTCCTCGATTGCCAACACACGTTTGCCGCGGATAACAGTCGGGTCGTCGACGCGGATCGGGGATGCGCCGTCGACCACCACGGCGTCGGGATTCAGCTCGGCAATGGAGTCGCGAACCGCCTGCACTCCTTCCGGACTCGCCGTATCAATCTTATTAATGACGATGACATCCGCCAGCCTCAGATTGATTTCGCCGGGGTAGTAGGAGCGCTCGTGGCCCGGGCGGTGCGGATCCGCCACGGTGATCATGAGGTCCGGCTTGTAGAAGGGAAAGTCGTTGTTCCCGCCGTCCCAGACAACCACGTCGCAGCCGTCGGGATCTTGCTCCGCGGCGCGGAGGATCTCCTCGTAGTCGACCCCGGCGTATATCACGTTGCCGCGGATAATGTGCGGCTCGTACTCTTCCATCTCCTCCACGGTGCAATCGTGCTTCTTCAGGTCTTCCACCGTGGCGAAGCGCTGCACCCGTTGCTTGGCCACGTCGCCGTAGGGCATGGGGTGGCGCACGGCGACGACCTTCAGCCCCGCCGCCATGAGATACTCGATGACGCGCCGAGAGGTCTGGCTCTTCCCGGACCCGGTGCGCACCGCCCCAACCGCGACGACCGGTTTGCTGCTCTTCACCATGGTGTCCTTGGGGCCAATCATGGTGAAGCTTGCGCCGGCAGCATTCACAATGGCACCGACGCCCATGACGTGCTGGTAATTCACATCACTGTAGGCAAAGACGCACTCATGGACCTCGAGCTCAGGAATGAGCGTGGCAAGATCCTCCTCGGCATAGATGGGGATACCGTCGGGATATCGGTCACCGGCGAGCTCCGAGGGGTAGTTGCGCCCCTTGATGCCGGGCACTTGAGCGCTGGCGGTGAAACCTACCACGTTGAAGTCGGCGTTGTTCCGATAGTAGACGTTAAAGTTGTGGAAGTCTCTGCCGGCAGAGCCGATGATGAGGACGTTCCGTGTGGCCATGGTGTTCTCCTCTATCAGATGTGCGGATGGTGC
>CAYPTH010000070.1:11039-17290 GCA_964413635.1 uncultured Spirochaetaceae bacterium | reverse complement strand
GAGCTCGGCCGCATTCTCGAAGACGTTGCTATTCAGCCGGGTCTGTTGCGCGCCTATACCGAGAGCGACGAGGGTGCGGTGACCTATCTCAGCGCGACCGGATACAAGCTCATTGCGTTTGAGACGCTGCACGCCCTCGATCGAGTCGCCGGCCTCACCAAGGGAGACACGCAGTACGCCCTAGAGAGCACGAATGCCCCCAACATCGGTGCCCTCGAGCGCGGCCTTTCCCGGGAAGTGAAGTGGGGCTGGGCGGTTTCCCTGGTGAATGAGATTCGCACCGATGTATCGGCCGTTGTTCTGCGCCTATCCCGCAATCTTGCGGCGCAGCACGGCGCGGAGCTCACGGAGGAGTCGAAGGAATACCTGCACGCGGAGTTCGGCGTGCCCAGGCGCCTCCTGACCAGTCAAGGCGACACCCACGCGTCAAGCGGCGGCGCCGGTGAGCTCGCCCTCGACCATATTGAATCGCAGCTCATGGATATCCCGCCCATCTCCCGTGATTTCCGGGACCTCGTTCAGTACCTTGATTAGGCGAGCTTCCGCGTCTCGGTCGAAAGCCGATTCACAATTGACATAGTTCAAGAACGAGACTATGGTACGGCTAGCCGGTCGTACGACCGAGACAACAGGAGAAGCGCATGCCTCGTACTAAAGGGCCCTCCTCCGGCTATCGAGAAAAGATCATTCAAGGCGCCTCTAAGCTCATAATTGAGAAGGGCGTTGCCAATACCAGCCTCGCCGACATTGCCGAGCGCGTCGGAATCAGCAAAGGTACGCTCTACTACTACTACCGATCCAAGGGTGAGCTCGTCTTCGACATTTCCGAGCGCCATATGGAGTACGTGAGCAGAAAGATATTCAGCTGGATCGATGAGTCGGGGCCCGGTCTCAGCGCGTGGGAGATCATTCGGCTCTTTTTCAAGACCATCATTTCCTCCGAGACCAAGGGCCACATTCACGTATATTTGATCCAAGAGGCGCTCACCGACAACAAGAGTCTCAAGCGCCGATTCGTCGAAGCCTACGACTACTGGGCCAAGCTCATTGAACAGGGACTGGACCGGATCATGCCGCATGGGAGGGACTACAGCGTCCTGTCGCGCCTGGTCCTCGCCAGTGTCGACGGCCTGCTCTTACAGCAGCTTCTCGGAGTGCGCGATGTCCGTTTGGACGACATCACACGCTACCTCACGAGTGTCGAGACCCCGCAGAAAGCATCGTCATAAAAAAGGAGACAAAAGAGGATTCGCCAATGCAAAACCCCTGGGATTTTCTGAACAACTATCGCGACGGGAAGTCCAACGTAGTGGACCTTCGCCACTTCTGGCCCACCCTCCCTGAATTGCTGGATATCACTGTTGATCGCCACGGGGATCGACGGGCGTTCACAAGCTTTGATCCGGATGAGCTTACCTTCACCTACGCGGAAATCCAGGATCGCATCCGGAGGACCGCCTCCTACCTGACCTCGAAGGGTGTGAAGCGCGGAGATTGCGTTGCGGTCACCGGCAAGAACTCCCCGGAGTGGGGTATCGCGTATCTGGCGGTTCTCTACGCCGCCGGCACCGTCGTTCCCATTGACAACCAGTTGAATCTGCAAGACAAGCTCGGATTGGCAAAGCGCGCTCGCGCGAAGATTGTTTTCGCGGATGAAGAGGCCTACGACGGTTTTGCCGACCTTGCGGAAGAGCGGATCTCACTGGTCCGGGAGAAGCCGAACTACATTCTCGATATCGATGCAGAGCTCGCACCTCGGCCGGAGCTGCGAGAGGACGACCTGGCGGCGATTCTCTTCACTTCGGGAACCACCGGAGTCGCGAAGGGGGTCATGCTCTCCCACAAAAACATTGTCTCGGACGCACTCTTGTCGCAGACCAACCTGGGAATCTACCCGACGGATGTGTTCTACGCCCTCCTGCCCTTGCACCACTCCTACACCATGCTCGCCGTCTTCATTGAGGCAATTAGCGTCGGCGCCGAGGTGGTCTTCGGAAAGCGCATGGCGATTCAGGAAATCCTGAAGGATCTCAAGCGCGGCGAGGTCACCATGCTCTTGAGCATTCCGCTGCTCTTCAACAAGCTGCTCAAGGGTATCATGGCCGGAATCCGGAAGAAGGGCATCCTCGTCTACGCCATCATGCGGAGCCTCATGGGACTCAGTGGTCTGATCAAGAAGATCTTCCACGTCAATCCAGGAAAAAAGATCTTTCACAGTGTTCTCGAGAAGGCGTCTTTGGAGCATATCCGCATCTGCATCTCCGGTGGCGGTCCGCTTCCCTCCTTCACCTTCCGCCGCTTCAACCAGCTCGGAATCGACTTCGTCCAGGGCTACGGCCTCACCGAGACCTCGCCAATCATCACGCTCAATCCCGTCGAGCATTACAAGGAGGAGTCGGTCGGGAAGGTGATCCCCCAGACCGAGTTCACTATTCTCAATCCGGATGAGCGCGGGGTTGGAGAGATAGCCGTGAAGGGGCCCATGCTCATGCAAGGTTACTTCGAGGACGAAGAGGCGACCAAGGAGAGCTTCACCGAGGACGGCTACTTTTGCACGGGCGATATGGGCTATCTCGACCGGGAGAACTACCTCTACCTCACGGGGCGTCAGAAGAACCTCATTGTGACCGCGGGGGGGAAGAATGTGTACCCGGAGGAGATCGAGAATGCCTTCGAGCTCTACGACGAAGTCGACCAGATCATGGTGAAGGGCTACGTCAGCGATGAGCGTCTCCGAGAGGAGAGCGTAGAAGCCTACGTCTATCCCGACCTGGACTACTTCGGGGAAGATGCGGTGAACAACGAGGAGAAGTGGCAGGAGATAGAGTCACGTGTGCAATCGGTGGTGCAGGAAGTGAACCAGAAGCTCATGCCCTACCAGCGCGTTCAGCGGGTCACCGTCCTCAAGTCGCCCATGGAAATGACTACGACTAAGAAAATCAAGCGACACAAGGTCGCCGCCGGTGAAGGTGAGGCGCGGGAGACGTAAGTCGTCCGGGCAATCGGCGCCGCATGAATCTTCTCCTCTTGGAACGCCGGGAGCTCGGCCGGCCCCTTCCGTACAACGACCGACGAGCGCGTCATGTACGGGAGGTGCTCCGGGCGGCGCCCGGCGACACCCTTGCCGTCGGTATTGTCGAAGGGCCCCGGGGCGAGGCGGTACTTCTAAACCACTCAGCTGAAACGGGCCTCGTCCTCGGGGAATTGCACGTTGTCGCCGAGGGGCCCGGCGGCGGCACGCCCGACCGCCTCCATCCCGTTTCACTGCTCCTCGGCCACGTCCGGCCCATTGTCATGAAGCGCCTACTCAAGGACCTCACCACGCTCGGGCTCGAGCGGGTCCTCGTGTTCCCGGGCGAGCTCGGTGAGAAGAGCTATCTCTCGAGTACCATGTGGCGCGACGGGACCGTTCGCAGCCGGCTTCTCGACGGCGCCTCCCAAGCGGGGGTTACCTGCCTTCCGGCGATCGAACGACACCACACGCTGCGCCGCGCGCTCCAAGCCGTGGGATCCGCTCCATCCAGCGGTCCCACGTCGCTTCGGCTCCTGTGCGCGCCCTCGGGGCGCGACATGCTCGACGCCCTCCGGGGAGGCTCGAACGCTGAGACTGAAGTCGCCGAGCCGCGCGCCTCCGCGCTGCCCCGGGGTGGGCAGGTGGCCTTGGCGGTGGGGCCGGAGCGCGGGTTCACCGCCGCGGAGGAGCGGCAGCTGACCGACGCCGGCTTTACCCCGGTTTCCCTGGGAGAGCGGATCCTGCGCACGGAAACCGCGGCTCTCTTGGCGACGGGAACGGCGATCAGTATTCTACGAGAAGGGCACTAGTACGACAAACGCGAGGGCGGTGCCCTGCGCGGGTCCGTCACCGCGAAGCCTCTGGTGGACATAAGTCTAAAAATGGCGAAAACAATAAAAGCTGTGAAACCTTGCCATATCGAGTTTTCACCTGTATACTTCCGCGCAAAGGAGCCAGCTTGTGAGCAGAATCCTCGTCGTCGACGACGATGATACCAGCCTCGCCATCATCAAGGCAGTTCTCGCCGGAAACGGCTTCGAGGTAGACGCATTTGATGGGGCCTCCGCAGCGTTGCAACAGCTCCGTCAGGAGAACTACGATCTCGTCCTGTCCGACTACTTCATGCCGGGCATGAACGGGGACGAGTTCCTCACGTCGGTCCGCGAGATCGATCGTGATACTCCGTTCGTGTTCCTCACGGCCAACACCGACATAAAGCTCGCCATTGAGCTGGTGAAAAGCGGCGCAGACGACCACATTGTGAAGCCGATTATTGCAGAAGAGCTGCTCTTCCGCGTGAACAAGACGCTTCAAGAGAAGGAGAACCGACGCATCATCAGGCAGGTCGAGCGCGAGCGCGAGCTCCTCGAGCTCGAGCACCGCAAGCTCGTGAACTGGCGCGCCCTCTACGCTTCCAAAGACATTACGCAGACAGAGCAGATGATTAACCTCCTGTCGCGAACCATCAATCAAGCCGGGGGCTTTCTCTGGGTCGACCTCTTGAAGGCGCAGTGGGAACAGAAGGAAGAAAGTGAGGGATGCGTAGTAGATGACGATCTGGTGGAGATGATCGTGACGGCAGGGGAGAGTCAGAAGGAAATCTTTGACTACATTACCTTCATCGGGGAGCTGGACACTATCGAGCTCGACACCGAGGCCGCGTGGATTCCGGACCTCTTCGGTGAGCTCGAAAAGTACGCCCGCGACCTCATGAGCCGGATCCGCGACCACCACCCGCGGGAGCTACACATCATGCGCCCCTCCAAGCCGATCGAGGCTTGGGTTCGTGTAGACCGCCGCTATCTACGGAAGCTCTTCCACGAGCTCTTGGTAAATGCGGTGAAGTACTCGCCGGAGGACTCCCGCGTGTTGCTAAGCTTCGACCGCAACGGCGAGCTACAGGGAAATCACCTTGATATTGCCGTCCGCAACACCGCCAAGGTCGCGCAGGCCAAGGACCGCGAGGGCAACCCAATCATCGGCATTCCTTATGACTACTCCGAGCTGGTGTTCGATCTCTTCTACACCATTGAATCCTTCCCCACTCATATTGATGAAGAGGAGTGGAGCGATGGCACCGGTCTGTACGTGGCGCGCAAGCTTCTGAAGCGGCAGAACGGTTGGATCAAGGCAAGCAACGGAGTCGACTATACCGGTGACCGGCCGGAAACCGTCGTGCGCGTCGTGGCGACGATACCCTTCGAGGAGGAGTAAGGCAGTGGCAGAGACCATTTTGATCGTGGACGACTCGGTATCCATGCGACAGATGACGTCCATCATCTTGAAAAATGCGGGCTATACGGTAGAGCAAGCGGCTGATGGCGAGGAAGGGCTGTCGAAGGTTACCGACGACATATCGCTCATTATCACGGACTACAACATGCCGGGCATGAACGGCATCGAGCTCATCAAGAAGATCCGTGCGGGTAGCACCAATAAGGCGGTTCCCATCCTCATGCTCACAACCGAAAGCGAGGAGTCGAAGAAGAACGAGGGAAAGAATGCAGGGGCCACTGGCTGGCTCACCAAGCCCTTCGACAAGGAGAAGCTTCTTGCCACGATCCGGAAGATCATGGGGAGCGTGAGCTTTTAGCATGGCACAGGTGCACGTAGACGCTCGACGAAATCCCGTCACGGTTGCAATCTCCGGGGAGCTCACTCTTTCACACGTCTCCGAGTACCGGGACGAGCTCGAACGCGCCACGGGCGCCGGTAAAGACGTGGACGTCGCCTTGGAAGAGGTCACACGCTTCGACCTTGCCGGGATACAACTGCTCTTCTCCCTGAAGCGGAGTGCCGAGGCTTCCGGCGTATCGGCAATCTTTCACGCGGGCGCGAATGAAGAGCGCTTCCGAAGCATGCTCTCCTTTGCCGGGTTGCCCACCCTCTGGGAGTCTTCATGACAATGCACAGCGATCCCCTGGAGACATTCAAGGAAGAAGCACGGGAGCTGCTGCAATCCCTCGAAGAGAGCCTCATGCAGCTCGAGCAGCACCCGAATGATGCGGACCTTGTCGACAGCGCATTCCGCAGTCTCCATACCATCAAGGGTTCAGGAAACATGTTCGACCTCACGAGCCTGGTCGAGTTCACCCACGTTGTGGAAAACGTGTTCGACAAGGTTCGGGAGGGCAAGGTCGATGCCGATTCCAAGCTCATAAACCTGGGTCTGCAGGCAAAGGACCAGATCGCTCAGATCCTGGCATCGCCCGAGGATGAGGATGTGGTCCAGGGAAGC
>CAYPTH010000070.1:8731-10939 GCA_964413635.1 uncultured Spirochaetaceae bacterium | reverse complement strand
ACGGCGACGGACGGCGGCGGGGCAGGCACCGGCGCGCCGCAAACCTATCGCATTGTGTTCACCCCTCCGGCGGATTTCTTCCGGACCGGTGGGAACGCCCTCGGCTTGATCCAGGAGCTCACCGAGCTCGGGCAGACTCTGGTCATGGGTTTTTGCGGCGAGGTTCCGCCAATCGACCGGATTGACCCGGAGGCGTGCTACCTCAGCTGGGACATTGTCCTCACTACGAAACATGATGCCAATGCGATACGGGACGTGTTCATCTTCGTGGACGAGCCGGGGGTCGTTCGCGTGGAGGTCATAGACCAAGGCGAAATCCTCGAGCAGGAGGACATCTCCTACAAGCGCTTGGGAGAGATCCTGGTAGAACGGGGAGACATTGAGGCTGCACAGCTGCAGCAAGCCATGACCTCCAAAGAGTTCCTCGGGGAGACTCTCGTTGCGAAGGGCTACGTCAGCGGGGAGAAGGTACAGGCGGCTCTCGAAGAGCAGAAGTACGTGCGGTCCATCCGAGAGAATCGGCAGGTCGTCGAGACGAGCTCATCCATCAAGGTGAACACGGAGAAGCTCGATTCTTTGGTGAATCTCGTCGGTGAGTTCGTGAGCATGCACGCCAATCTGACGCACATTGCTGAGGAGAAGGACGATCGCGAATTCAAGTCGGTCAGCGAGCAAATGGACGGCCTCATCCGGGAGCTCCGCGACCTCTCCATCGACATGCATATGGTCCCGGTGGACACACTTTTCTCCGGTTTCAAGCGTCTGGTACGCGACCTGTCGAACGAGCTGGGAAAGCAGGTGCGCCTGGAGGTTGAGGGAAGCGACACGGAGCTCGACAAGAACGTCATCGATGCGCTGAAGGATCCGCTGCTCCACATTATCCGAAACAGCGTCGACCACGGGATTGAGTCCGCGGAGGACCGAGAGGCAGCAGGAAAACCGTCGAAGGGCACGGTCCGTCTGACAGCCTTCTACGCCGGGGCAAACGTGGTGATCCAGATCTCCGACGACGGCGGAGGCATCGACGCCGAGCGCGTTCGCAGAAAGGCCGTTGATCGCGGGTTGATTGCCGACGACGCGGAGCTCTCCGAGGAGGAGATGCTCGCGCTCGTTTTTCAACCGGGGTTCTCAACCGCGGAGGAAGCCACGAACGTATCCGGTCGCGGTGTCGGCATGGATGTGGTGAAGCAGAATATCGAGAAGCTCAATGGATCGGTGCGTATCCAAAGCACACCGGGTGAGGGGACGGTGATTGCAATTCGCATTCCCCTCACCCTCGCCATTGTCGAGGGGCTCCTCGCGCGGATTGGAGCCGGTTACTATTTGATCAACCTCACCTACATTGTTGAGTGCCTCGACTTCGATGCGGTCCGCCGGACCTCCAATCAGCAGATGATCGACTTCCGCGGTGAAGTGCTTCCGTACTACGATCTTCGCCGCTATTTCGGCGTGAACGGAACGGGGGACGATACTCCGGCTGCCGCCGGAGGGGACGGCCACGGGGACGGCCACGGGGCCGGGCAATTGGTAGTGGTGTCACTGGAGGATCGGCGGGTTGGACTGGTGGTGGATGACATTCAAGACAAGTACCAGACCGTGATCAAATCTTTGAGTCGCGTATTCGAGCGGGCGGAAGGCGTGTCGGGTGCAATTATTCTCGGTGACGGCACCCCTGCGCTCATGCTGGACGTCGACCGCCTCGTGAAGGTTACGGCGGAAGAAATGCAAGAGGGTAGAGCCAATGGCTGATGAAGATGCCGCAGTCTCGACGACGGCGGAGAAGTACCTGACGTTCTCTATTGGGAATGAGCGTTACGGCGTGAAGGTTACGCAGGTCGAGGAGGTGCTCGAGCATCAGAGGATTACCCGCGTGCCTCGCTGCCCGGCCTTTCTCCTCGGCGTCATCAACGTGAGGGGGCGTCTCATTCCCGTCATGGACATGCGCCTCCGTCTCGGTCTGGAACAGGCCGAGGTGGCCGTGGAGACCCGCATTGTTGTCATGACGGTTCTATACGGAGATGAGGAGCTCTCGATCGGGGCTCTCGTGGACGGCGTTCACGGCGTCGTCGATATTGAAGCCGATCGTATTGAGCCGCCCCCGCGGGTTGGCTCGAGTGCGGAGGACATTGGCCTTTCGGGAACCGCGCGCACGGACGAGGCGATCTTCCTCCTCCTCGACGTCAACCGTCTCATTACACCGGAGTACCT
>CAYPTH010000070.1:0-8631 GCA_964413635.1 uncultured Spirochaetaceae bacterium | reverse complement strand
CTTCGCGCTTGCCGCCGCCGAGGGCGAGGGCCAGGGCAGCTCCGAGAACGAAGGCCGCAAGCCCCCACAGCCACCCCAAACCGGCCGGAAGACCGGGCCACAGCCGCACCAAGCTTCCCGCGACGAGCCCGAGAATGGCCGCGTAGGTCAAGCCGGGCGCGCGCTGGAAGAGCCACGCAATCACTCGCGTAATGAGACCAAGGCCCACGAGGACGCCCACCGCCGTGGCCCCGAGGATAAAGAAATCAAGTGAGTTAATGGCGCTGATGATCGACGCGTAGGTCCCAATCAGGAGCAGAAGGAAGGAGCCGCTGATCCCCGGCACAACCATGGCGGCGGCACCGGCAATGCCGGAGGCAAGAAAGAGCGCAGCCGTTCCCACCGAGCGTTCCGTGTACACCCGGCCGGCCGCCCCCTCCGTTGCGAGGGAGAGCGCGATTACCGCGGCAAGGGCCAGTGCGAACGTGAGGATCTGTCCAGCTGAGAGGCGAAGACCCCGCGACTGCCGGAGTAGCGCGGGCACGCTTCCGAGAATCAGCCCCATGAAGAAGAGCTGCGTCGACGCGGTGTGTGTCTCCAGGAGGAACTCAATGACCCGCGCCAATCCGACGAGCCCGACGGCGGCACCGACTGCGATCTGCAGGAGGAACGGGATGTGTTTGGTCCATCCTCTGCGGAGGGAGAGCACATCCCGGATGCTCGTCACGAGGCGCTCGTAGATCCGCAGGATGACCGCGAGTGTTCCACCGCTGACCCCGGGAATAATGTTCGCGACGCCAATGACGACGCCGCGGCCGAGGTTGGCCCCAAGCTGTGCGAAGCGCTGCGGCTTCTGTGTAGATTGGGGTGATTTATCCTCTGTCACAAGGCTCCCTCCCGGGATGATTGTCAAAAGCGTGGTATTCCAATAGCATTTCGCCCATGTCGGAGCCACAGCTAGCCGATGCGCTCGACGGGACCTCCGTCTTCATGGTTGGAATCAAAGGCACCGGCATGGCGGCGCTTTGTGAGCTTCTGATTCGCCGCGGCGCTATCGTCCGCGGCTCCGATAGTAGCGAAGTTTTCTATACAGATGCAATTCTGTCTCGTATCGGTGCGCAGGTTATCGAGGACTTTTCCGCGAATCTGCTTCCCCGGGACACGGATCTCGTCATTCACTCCGCCGCATACGATCCGGAAACCCACCCCCAACTCCTTGCTGCTCGCGAGCGCGGTATCAACACGCTTGTATATACCGAGGCCCTCGGTGCGCTCTCGCGTGGCCGCCCCGCCCTTGCCGTCGCCGGTGTGCACGGCAAGACAACGACCACCGCCCTCATCGGTGCCCTAGTACGAACGCTCGGTCTCGCAGGTGAGGTGCTGGTGGGAAGCGCCGTGTCCGTCTTCGACGGCCTCTCCACCTACTTCGGCGGCACCGAATTCCTGGTCGCGGAGACCTGCGAGTACCGCCGCAATTTCCTCTCCTTCGATCCGGACGTCCTGGTGGTTACCGGCATCGAAGCCGATCATCTGGACTATTTCAAAGATGAGGCCGATGTTTTCAGCGCCTTCACCGAGTTCGCCCGAAAGCTCCCCGAAGGTGGCGCGCTGGTCTACTGCCAGGATGATGCGGGCGCCCGGCGCCTTGCCTCATGGTTGGGGGAGGCACGTCCCGAGGTCCGCGCGATACCCTACGGTCGAAGCGCTTCCGGCCCCTACGCCATCACGGCGCTCACCGTCGGCGCCGGCCAAACGCAGTTTCGTCTGAACGGGGTTGGCGGAGAGCTCGCCCTCCGCGTTCCGGGGGAGCACAACGTCCTGAACGCCGCCGCGGCCCTCGCCGCGCTGTCGGCGCTCACCACCCCGGCTGGAAAGGGCGCCCCCGTCATGCCACCGAAGGTCCCGGCAGAGCGCCTGGCGTCCGCGCTGTGGAGCTTCACCGGAACGCGGCGACGCAGCGAGATCATCGGGGAGCGCGCCGGCGTGCTCTACATCGACGACTACGCGCACCACCCCACCGCCATTGCGAGTACCCTCGAGGGAATGCGAGCGTTCTACCCCGGACGCCGGATCGTCGTGAGTTTCATGTCCCACACCTACTCGCGGACCGCCGGTCTCCTCGGAGACTTTGCCGCGGCCTTTGGAGACGCCGATGTGGTCGTAACACACAAGATTTACGCCTCCGCCCGAGAGCGTTTCGACGGCCGCATCAGCGGAAAGGATCTCGCGGATGCAATTGCGCGGAATCACCGCGACGTACGCTACGTTCCCGAGGTGATGGACGCCATCGAGCCCTTAAAGGCTGAGCTTCGAAGCGGCGACGTGTTTATCTCCATGGGCGCGGGGAACAACTGGGTGCTCAGCCACCGCCTCTACGAAGGATCTGCAGCATAATGAAGAGCATGACCGGATTCGGCTTTGCCGAGCATAAGAATGAGTCGCTCCAGGCGAGCGTCGAGATCAAGTCCTACAACAACCGCTATCTCGACATCAACATCAACGTTCCCGGCTACCTCAGTCCCCTCGAGCCGTTCGTGCGCGGCTACGTGAGTGAGCGGGTTGCGCGCGGTCGGGTCGACGTCTACGTGAAGCTCCGCGATCAGGAAGCGCCGGTGGAGGTTACCCTCGACCGCGAGGCGGTGCGCGCCTATCGCGGAGTGCTCGAACAACTCGCCGAGGAGGCCGGGATATCGAAGGATCTCCGCCTCTCCCATTTCCTCCGCCTCGAGGGCGTGCTCTCCGTGGACCGGCAGACCGACATTGATCGATACACCGCCGTGCTCGAGCCGGTTCTGGCGGAGGCTTTTGCACAGTTCGATGAAAATCGACGGAGCGAGGGAGCCGCAACGGCCGACGACATTGAGCGCCTGGTGAAGATCATCCAAGATGGAGTGGATGCGGTGGAGCGTTCCGCCGGCGACCTGGAAACGAAGCTCCGCGATCACGTCCAGCGGCGCTTCGAGGAGATGCTCGGGGAAAACTACGACAGTGAGCGGGTGTACACTGAGATCGCCTCGCTCCTGGTGCGCTACTCCATCAACGAGGAGATTGCACGTCTCCGGGCTCACCTCGAGAGCTTTCACTCGACCATGGGGCAGGACAACGCCACCGGCAAGAAGCTGGATTTTGTTAGCCAGGAGCTCAACCGGGAGATCAACACCATCGGCTCGAAGAGCTTTGTTGCCGAGGTAAACAACACGGTTGTGGACATGAAGGATGCGGTAGAGAACATCCGCGAGCAATTGAGAAATGTCGAGTAGGACAGGGAGCAGCCCCGTGAGGGATCGGCACGTCAAAGAGGGGATTAAGATTGCCATCTCAGGCAAGAGCGGCTGTGGCAACTCGACGGCGAGTCGCATGGTTGCCGAGCGCCTCGGCCTCCGGCTCGTGAACTACACCTTCCGCGCCCTGGCTCAAGAGAAGAACCTCAGCTTCGAAGAGGTCCGGCGTCTCGCGGAGGAAGATGAGAGTTGGGATCGCTACCTCGACAGGCGCCAGGTCGAGCTGGCGATCGAGGGGAACTGCGTTCTCGGTTCGCGGCTCGCCGTGTGGATGTTGAAGGATGCCGACCTCACCGTGTATCTGACCGCCTCGCTACCGGTGCGCGCCGCCCGCATCCACAAGCGGGAGGGGGGAGATTTCGACCAGGTCATGGAGAAGACGCGCGCCCGGGATGAGCGCGACCGTAGCCGCTATATGACGCTCTACGGAATCGACAATAACGAGTATGGCTTCGTTGACCTTGTCATCGATACGGAGAATCTGGCCGCGGAGCAGGTTGCCGAGCGCATTGTCTCGCGAGCCCGATCCGCCTCCTAGGTGGCACGCGCGACCCTTCGCTTCTACCAAGAGCTGAACGAGCTCCTTCCCCGGGACAAGCGCGGGCAGGAGCTTTCCGTCCCGCTCATCGGCACGCCGTCGGTCAAAGACGTGATCGAGTCCTACGGCGTCCCTCACACCGAGGTTGACTTGGTGCTCGTGAACAACGAGTCCGTCGACTTCTCATATCGCGTTCATCCGGGCGACCGGGTGGCGGTCTACCCGGTCTTCGAAAGCTTCGATGTCTCAGAAGCGAGCAGGGCGCGCGCCGCTCCTTTGCGAAATCCACGCTTCATTCTGGACGTCCACCTCGGCACCTTGGCGGGGGATACAGGAGAAAATCGACAACATCTTGCGGAATACGCGCCGATTTCCTTAGACGTATTCTGTATGAGTGAATATATTTTACTGCGGAGGACGTGGTATGAATATGAAATATTTCGCGGCACTCTTGCCGCTCGCGGTTCTCGTGGCCTGCGCGGGGAACCCGGAGGAAACGGAGTCGTCTCGAGGCTCAGGCTCGCAGGGATCCGGCTCCACCGGTCAGTCCGGCATGGTCGAGGTGGACTTTCAAGGTGGACCGGAGGGTCCGGACTACCAGGATCCGGAGCTTCCCTCATCCTTCCAAAATCAGAATCCGCCGCCCAACGCGGGACAGTTCGACACGAATTTTTCTCGAGCCACCATATCTTACGCAGACGTCATTTCCGGTGGGCCGCCGAAGGACGGAATCCCGGCCTTGGACGACCCGGATTTCGTCTCCGTAGATGAGGCTGATGAGTGGATCGGTGACGAAGAATCCGTTCTTGTCGTGACACAGGGCGACGAAACGCACATACACCCGATTCAGATTCTCATGTGGCACGAAATCGCGAACGACGTTATTGGCGGGGTACCGGTGACGGTTACCTACTGCCCCTTGTGCAATACCGGAGTTGCATTCCTGCGCAATTTCGATGGTCAGACCCTCGACTTTGGCGTATCCGGTTTGCTGCGCTTCTCCAACATGATCATGTACGACAGGCAGAGCGAGACGTGGTGGCAGCAGGCCACCGGCAAGGGGATTGCCGGCAAGTACGCGGACGGTCAACTCGAGATCCTGCCGATGCTCATGCTGCCGTGGGGTCAGGCGTCGTCTGAGTATCCCAATGCCGATGTCGTATCTCGCGACACGGGCTATGCTCGCTCCTATGGTCGAAATCCCTACGCCGGATACGACCGGTCCAGCCGTCCCTTCCTCTATCGAGGGCCCGAGATCAACGGCCAGTACGACCCAATGACGCGCGTCGTAACGGTGAATCTCAACGGCGAGTCCGAGGGCTTTCCCTATCCCGTTCTCGAGAACCAGGGAGTGGTCAACGAGACCCTCGGTGGTGAAGAGATCGTCGTCATTTGGGAAGCGGGAACCGCCTCGCCGCTGGATGCCGGTAGCGTCGGCTCCGGTCGCGATGTTGGCACGGCTAATGCCTTCCTCGCCACCGTGGACGGCCGGACGCTGACCTTCGAGTCCCAAGACGATAGGGTTGTGGATACGCAGACCAGCAGTGAGTGGAGCGCGAGCGGCCGTGCGCTAGCCGGCGAGCTCGAAGGAACGCAACTCGAGGCACTCCCGCAGGTGCAGCACTTTTGGTTTTCCTGGACCGCCTTTGACCTCGGTGATAGCGGGAGCGAAGGCTGACCGAGCAATACAAAGGGTGGCGCCGTCGACCATCAAGCGCGCCCGCTTCAGCGGGCGCCGCCGCCGGTCAAGCGCGGCCCGCTTCGGCGCGGCCCGCGGTATACGCCTGGACAATCGCGCCAACTGTGGCTTTTACCGGTTTGTGCATCTTAGCAGGAGCGTATCACGGCGCCAGTGGGATGAGTACCGTGGATAGCCACGGCACGTAGGTAATGACAAGCACCATGGCCAGCTGCAACACGAAGAAGGGGAGTACGTAGCGGTAGATTGTCCCCAAGGGTTTCCCGAAACGATACGAGGCCAGAAAGAGCTCCAAACCGACCGGCGGGGTTATGAATCCCAGCGCCATGTTGGCAATGAAAATCACGCCCAGGTGGACAGGGTGGATGCCGAAGATCTCGCCGAGCGGCAGAATCATGGGGACGATGATGAGTATGGCCGAGAAGATGTCCATGATCGAGCCCGCAATCAGCAAGGCCAGGTTCAGGAGCAGCAAAAAGACCAGGCGGCTGTCAATGTGCGTCTGCACCCACTCCGCAAGGATGAAGGGAGCACGGCTGTCCACAATGAAGAACGAGATTCCCCGGGCCGCGCCGAGAATGACCAAGACGCCACCCATGATCGTGGCACTCTTGAGGGTTGCTCGGAAGAAGTCGTTCCACTTGAGCTCCTTGTGGACGAAGACCTCCACCACAACGACGTACACCACCGCGAAGGCCCCGGTTTCGACGAGGGTTGTGATCCCGGTAAAGTACACCACCAGTATCACCACCGGGAGCAGTACTTCCCAGACCGCACCGCGCAGCGTGCGAAGGGCCTCCTTTGGATTGAATGCGTGGGCGTGTTCGCCCCGCCTTCGCGAGACAATGACTCCCACCGCGCAGAAGGCGGCAACGGTAAGCAGCCCCGGAACGAGCCCGCCCAGAAACATCTCGAGGATGTTTACCTGTGCCGCGGTGCCGTAGAGGATTATGACCAAACTCGGCGGGAAGAGAAGTCCCAAGTCGCCTACACCGGTGAGGAGGCCGACGGTAAATCCCTCGGTGTGCGTTCCCCTGGTGTGGAGGATCACGTAGAGGAGGGCGCCCAGAGCCAGGATGACCACGCCACTCGCTCCGGTGAAACTGGCAAAGAAGACCGAGACCAAGATGGCCGCAATCACCATTCCTCCCGGTAGCCATCCAAAGAGCTCGCGGAAGAGGCGGAAGAGGCGCTCCCCGGCTTTGCTCTCCGAAAGAAGGTAGCCAACGAAGGTGAAAAGCGGAATTGCCGGCACCGTGTTGGAGGTGAGCATGGTGTAGCCCTCGTTTGGGACGACAGCCATAACACCACCGGCACGGGCGAAGAGCAGGAAGGCAATGCCGGCGAGCACAATGAACAGCGGCGCGCCCAGGGCCGCGGCAACGATCAGCATTATTACGAGGGGAACAGCGAGGACGTTTATCGCTGAGATCCACGCCGTTTCCAGCGGAAAGATGAACTCAGGTATGGTCCTTGCCAAGATGTAGGTCAGATTGACGAATGAACCCACTGCGAGGCCAAGGCCAAGCAGAATCCCGAGAGCGCCGACCGCTTTGGTCACCGCAGGGGTGAGGCGCAGGTAGAAGCGCACGGTCATGACGAAGAACGAGATCGGCACGACGAACGCGATTATCTGCGTCGGAATGAGCCCGACAACTACATCCGGTCCGAAGGCGGTGAGCGCCCATTCCAGCGCCGCAACCGTAAGCGCCGTCGACATGGTGACCGCCGCAACGCCGGATATGGCATCCGTTATTACTCGTGGCTTCTCTCTTCGGATGAGATCCGTCGTGGCGATAGAAAGGTGTTGCTTCTGTCGGGCGGCCAGCATGCCGCCAATGTAGCCGGTAAGCAAGACCAGATGGCGCACGTAGCCGAGAGCATTCGGTATTCCCGCCCTGAACACAGAGCGTGCGACGATCTCTACGACGGGAAGACCTGCCAACAGCACCAGCGTGAGAATATTGAGACCGTTTTCCACATTGTGGAGGAAGCGAAAGATGGGGCGCCGTTCGTTACTGTGGAACAGCGCCTCGTCTACTGTACTCGAGGACTGCGGTATCGAGTCAGTTTGATGATCGGAAGTCATTCAGATGCCCACGGACGCGGTTGTAGAGCGATTCGTCAAATACTCGCCCCAGCATGACATCGTAGCTCGACTCGAACTCTTCGATCCACGCTTCTTGTTGGTCCGGTGTGAGCTCAACGAGTTCCAACCCGAAATCTTGCATGGTGCTTATGGCTTCTGCTTCCAGGTCACGAATCTCCTGACCGTAATTGTCCTGTACGCGCCCGACCGCCTCGAGGAGCTCGTCACGGACGTCCCTGGGCAATCTAGCATGGGCGCGCCGGGTCATGATAATGGCGCCGGGAGCCGGTCCAATCTTCATGGAAACCATATAGGGTGTTGCGCCGAACCACTGAAAACTCGCCGCGAGGATGGGCACCGAGAGGTAGGCGGTGGCCATTCCGCTGGTGAGAGCGGCAAGGCGCTCGGCGTGCGGTATGGCGATTGGCTGGTACCCCATCAACTGGTATCCCCGCACGAGCTGCATCTCCGCCGGCGAGGCGGCGAGCTTCACGCCCTGGAGCTCCTTCGGATCCCGGATCTCTTCCTTGCTGAAGTAACGTAGCCAACCGGCAAGGGACCACGCGACGGGTACGAAGCCCTTGCTTTCGATTTCTTGATCCAGCTGGGGTCTGACTTTATCAAAGACATAGTCGTATTCTGCCTCAGAGCGAATGAGTAGCGGCATGCTCAATGTGAGCACCTGCTGACTCAAGGCGGTCATTCCAACGTTGGAAAAGACCCCTGCCTGAAGCTGTCCGATCCGCATCTTCCGGATCATATCCGACTCGTCGCCGGCCACGCTGTTATGGAAAACCTGCAATTGCACGCGACCGTCGGAGATATCGTTCCACTCGGCGGCGAGACGATTCAGTGCACGCCCCCAGGGAGAGTTCTCAGGGGCAATGCTTGCCATGCGAATGGTCTGTCCCATGGCCGGGAGTGCCCCGAAAATTAGCAGCAGCAAGAAACAGGAAAAAAGGAAAGATCGGCGTAGGGTCACGAGCGTCTCCTTGATAAAGCAGACGGTATGCAGTCGCGACCTGCGTTGTCAAGGCAACTGCAT
>CAYPTH010000069.1:14050-17370 GCA_964413635.1 uncultured Spirochaetaceae bacterium | reverse complement strand
CAGGGTTTCACGCAATCATGAAAGGCAGCGGGCTGTCCCGGCGTTTGACGCCGGGGCAGCCCGTTTTTTGTTACACCTCACAAATTGTGGCGTAGAACTTCCCATTCGGACCCAACGGAATATCATCCACGTATTGGATGCGCACTTCGCCGAGTTGATAGCCAAAGTGCCTCTCCAGGGCCGTCCGGATCTCTGCGTCGAGATTACGGTCCGCTACTACCTTTACCGTGAATCTGTCGATGTCATGTTGGATGACCTGATACCGTCCCATTCCCGGAAGGTCGCGTAGACTCACAGACAAGTCCGCGAACAGGACTCGTTCGCCGTTCCGGTGGAGGAGCGCGCCACGAATCTTGCCGTATATGTGGCGAAAGGCGGGAAGCTTGATGCAACCGCACGGGCAGGGCTCGCGAACGGCGTAGTCACCGAGCTCGTAGCGTATGATCGGGGCTTGTCGGTTGAAGTAGTCGGTAATCACGACTCTGCCACGCTCGCCGATCGCGGCTGGAGCGTCGTCGCTTCGTAGCACCTCAACACCCAGCCGGTTTGCCATGATGTGATGATGCGTTTCCGAGTACGGACACCGGAAGGCGATCAGTCCAACCTCCATGGAGCTATACGTGGTCCAGATTTGCGCATTGGGAAAGGCTTGTCGGACCAATTCTTCGTGAAAGGGCTCGACGCACTCTCCGTACATCCCGAAGCGCGCAACAAAAGACATGTCGAGGCCACGATCAATCACCGCTTGCGAGAGCGTCGCCGCGTTCGTGGGATAGGTGGTGATGGCCTTCGCGCCGACATCCCTTCGCCGCTGCTCTATGAACGCAAGCTGTCTGTCGAGGGGCTCCTTGATCGAGAGCGTGTCTTCCCGGGGTGGGTCGTCATCGTAGAGGTGAACCAGCATGGCACGGGGAAGTGGCCCGCCGAGCAGGCGGACGTAGTCGGCGACGTCGCGACTCAAGAGCCGTTGACGCTCGGTGGAGTGCGAGACTCGAACGGGGATGCCGGTAGAACCGGATGTCCGCGCCGTAACCGGATGTCCATTGAGAATCTCATCGTTGTTGGCAAGAAAGGTCGCCCGATCGATGATCGGCGGATTCTCAGGATCCACGATCCATCCGGCGTAGAAGGGGTTGGTTCTTCGCGCGTGCTCCACGATGGCGCGAAAGTGCCGTTGTGCGTACGGTTTACCCTGAAAGCTTGGTATCACTTCTTCCCCCGCCCCCGTGCCACCCGCGACGTCTCCGGGGCCACAAAGGCCATGACCCCCGTGCCGAGCACGCCGACGGCGGCGATCGCCCCGACTGCTACCGGCAGTGACGCCGCTGCCGCAATCAAACCTACCAGAGTCGGTCCCGCCGTCGCGCCGACGTCGCCGAAGAGGCGCCAAACGCCCAAGAAGGGGCCCGTCTTGTCGTCGGGCGCCAGGTCGGCGCCGGTGGTCAGGTTGATTCCGGCCCCAAAGCCGTTTCCAATGCCGATAATTGCGGCCGCTACCACGAAGCCGACGACGGAGCCGGATAGCGGAATGAGCGCGAGTCCGACGGTAAATACCCCCAAACATAGGGTGCCTGCGACCTTGCGCCCGGCACGGTCCATAATGAAGCCTGCGGGGATGAAGAGGAGCAGGTCGAAAAGGGCGGTGCCGGACATGACGAAGCCGATCTGGGAAACCGAGAGGCCAATCGACTCTCCCCACAGCGGCAGGATAATGCTCCGCGAGGCCCGCAGGAGCATGAGGGCAACCAGCGCGCCACCGACCGCGTACATCCCGGGGACGGGACGGGTAATGAGCTCGCGGATGGTCGCCCAGGAGGTGCCGCGGCCGGCGGGAACCGCAGGCGCAGCCCGGGGTGCTGCGAATGCGCCCGAGGTGCGTGGCGCCCCGGGCAGAAAGAGCGTCACCATGACCAGGGCGGCGCCAATGAAGGCCGCGAAGAGGATGAAGGTCGCGCTCATGGAAAGCGCGTCCGTCACGGCGCCGCCGACCGCCGGCCCCACCAAGGCCCCAATGCGCATGGACCCGCCGACGCTCGACAGCGCCCGGCCGCGCAGGTCCGGGGGCATGCTCGCGCGGACGTGGCTCTGCAGGCCCAGGATGAAGAGCGCCGACATGCCGCCGATCAGCAGGATGCACAGCGCGGCCACGACGAGCACCGGCACCGTGGAGAGCACCACGCCGACGCCGACCAAAACGGAGGCCGCCAGTGACATGATCCGTCGCGATCCTATGCGCTCGAGCAGCAGGCCCCCAGGCAGGTCGACCAGCAGTGTCCCCCCACCGCGCAGGGCCATGATCACGCCGACTACGCCGACGGCGGCACCAATTGCCGCCAGGTAGCTCGGGAGGCCCGGGAGGATTGCAAAGATGGCCGTGGCGAAGAGCACCATCGGCACGTAGATCGGGAGGACCAGGTGGAGCAGTGCGCGCATCGGTGGGGAGTCTAACACAAAACGAACACTGGGGGACGATGTCGGAAAGAGGCGTGGACCCTGCGCCGGAGGCGAAGCCTCAGCGCCCGGGCCGTGCGCTCGCGCTCACCCCAACCACTCGTAGAGCACTTCGCTGTGATCCTCTCCGGGGAGGCTGCGGTGGGGGAGGGAACAGGCGCCGGCAATGGGGCAGGTCTTGCAGGTCGGCCCGCAGCTTGGATCGATGTCGACGGGCCGCAGCACGGTGGCGGTGAGGCGGCCCTTGTGTTGCCAAAAGGCCGCGGCGGCGGTCACGCTCTCGCGGTCGGTTCGGAGGTCCGCCGCGAGCTCGGTGAGGGTCGCCTTGCCGGTGGAGGCCAATGTGTCGGCAAAGGCGCGCAAGGTCATTTCGCCGGCGACCCCGGGTGCATGATGCGCTGAACCGGCCGGCCGAGGAGCCGCATGCCAATGCCCATGAGCACCAGGCCGCCGGCGGCCACCCCAATGAGGGCGAGACTCCCGCCTGAGCCGATCTGGAAGACCAGGGTGGACATGACCCAGGCAAGTACCGCCTGATAGATGACCAGGAGCGTGCCGAGGAAGGCTCCCATCTCCTGCACGGCGGTGCCCACCGCCGCAAGGCAGGGCGTGTAGATCAATACGAAGAGGAGAAATGCGTAGGCCGATAGGGGGGTGAAGCGGTCGCGCATTCGCTCAAAGATGCCGCTCCCCGCTCCTGCAGTCTCGGCGACCGTCTCCGGATCCTCGCCGACAATGCCGGCTCCTAAGGGGTCGGTGAGCCCGCCGAGGACGCCCGCCAGGTTTGCCGGAACGCTTCGCAGCGCCTCCATGACGCCCGCGCCAATGTCGACACTCGGCGCGGGGGCGGCCGCGGCGTCGGGAACCGC
>CAYPTH010000069.1:0-13950 GCA_964413635.1 uncultured Spirochaetaceae bacterium | reverse complement strand
CGCCCGCGCCAATGTCGACACTCGGCGCGGGGGCGGCCGCGGCGTCGGGAACCGCGGCGCCGCCGTCTGACCCGGCCGCCGCCTCGGCGGCAGCCGGCGCATCCTGGGTATACAGCGAGCTCAGCGTTCCAACGATGATCTCCTTGGCAAAGAGGCCGGTAAAGAGGCCCACCGTCGCCGGCCAGTTGTCCTTCTCGATCCCCATTGGCGTGAAGACCGGCGTGATCGCCCGGCCGGTGGCGGAGAGGATCGACTGCTCGCTGTCCTCGTTGCCAAAGCTGCCGTCGGTGCCGACGCTGTTGATCACGCTCAGGAGCATGACGACCAGGACAATGACCGTTCCTGCGCGAATAATGAAGGACTTCAAGCGGCTCCAGGTCTGAAGAAGCGTCTGCCGTAGCCGCGGGCTGTGGTAGGGCGGGAGCTCCATGATGAAGTGGGAGGTCTCCCCGCGGAACATGGTGTGCTTGAGCAGCAGTCCCGTCAGCATGGCCAAAATGATCCCAATGAGATAGAGCGAGAAGACCACCAGGCCGCCTTGCGTTGGGAAGAAGGCCGCGGCAAAGAGGGCGTAGACGGGTAGTCGCGCACCGCAGGACATGAAGGGCGCCATGAAGATGGTCATGAAGCGGTCCTTGGTGCTCTCGAGGGTGCGCGCACCCAGGATTGCCGGGACCGTGCAGCCGAAGCCGACCATCATCGGCACAAAGGATTTTCCGGGTAGCCCGATGCGGCGCATGAAGCGGTCCATGACGAAGGCCGCTCGCGACATATAGCCCGAGTCCTCGAGGAGCGCGAGCATGAGGAACATGAAGAACATGATGGGGATGAAGGTGGAGACGGTCTGCACACCGGCACCCAGGCCTCCGGCGACGATTGTCTGCAGCCACGCCGGGGCGCCTGCGCCGGCAATGAGCGCGCCCAGGCCGTCGACGAAAATGGTCCCGAAGAGGATGTCGAAGAAGTCGATGAAGGCGCCGCCGACGGTGATGGCAACCCAGAAGACCAGGTACATGACGCCGAGGAATATGGGGATGCCGAGTACCCGGTTGAGGGCAACGCGGTCGATCCGGTCGGAGAGCGCCTCCTTGGTCATTCGTTGCGTCGAAACCTGCCGCGCCAAGCCGTGGATGAGGGCGTACTTGGCGTCCGCAATGGCCATGTCGGCGTCGTCTCCAAGCTCCTTGTCCAAAGCGTGGAGGCTGTCGGCAATTTCCCGCAGGCCGATTGCCCCGGAGGCGACCACCCGATCGGTCATCCACGAGTCGTGCTCCAGGATCTTGAGGGCGACCCAGCGCGGCTGAACGTGGAGCTCCTTGCCGACCTCAGTCAGGCGCGGCTGCCACTCGGAAAGGAGCGACTCTATTGGCTCGGGATAGGCAACCCGTACCGTCGCGGTGGAAGGCCTGCGCGCCGCGCCGGCGATTGTGCGCTTGATGTTCTGAATGCTGTCGCTTCGGATGGCGGAGGCCGGCACGACCGGACAGCCGAGGCGCTCGGAGAGCTCATCCGCATCTACATGCAGACCGCGCTGCTGCGCGAGATCCATCATGTTGAGAACCACGACCACCGGAATGTCCATCTCGATCAGCTGCAGGGTAAGGTAGAGATTGCGCTGGAGGTTCGTGGCATCCACAATGTCGACCACGACATCCGCCTCTCCGCTCAGGAGGTAGTCCCGGGCAATTATCTCGTCCTCAGCGGTGGCGGAGAGGGAGTAGATCCCCGGAAGGTCCATGATGTTGATGCGTCCGCTCGCGAGCTCGGCGGTGGCTTTATGTGCTTCGGTCGTATGCCCCTGCTCCGGGGCGAAGGGTCTCACAAGAAGATCCGTGGCCGAGTCGTAGGAGAGAAAGCCCTCCTTCTTCTCGACGGTCACACCGGGCCAGTTGCCAATCCGTTGACGCGCGCCGGTGAGGCCGTTGAAGACCGTTGTCTTGCCTGAATTCGGGTTCCCCGCAAGGGCAACCGTTATCGTATGTGAAGGGTTACTCACGTCCCTGACTCCTCGCTATTCGGACATTCGAGTTGCAACACCGCCGCCTCCTCCTTCCGCAGGGAGATGTTGAAGCCGCGGACCTTGATATCCACGGGATCTCCGAGAGGCGCCACCCGAACCACGGTGATCTCAGTCCCCCGGGTGAGCCCCATGGTCAGGAGACGCGTCCGGTAATTGGACCGCCCCCCTTCGTATCCCACGATCCGGGCGGACTGCCCGGGGCGGATATCATGTATGCGACACGGCAAAGGTGTCTCCTCAGTGATTTAGGCTTGCCTAACAATTATTACGAAAATGCTCGATTGTCAAGGGGCGGTTATCCCCGGCGCCGGCAGGCGGGTGGGGGAGAGACACCGGCGCGGGGCCGGCCGCAGGCCTGGGGGCCGGCCTGGGAGCGGGATTAACCCGCCCCCAGGGGGCCGGAGCCCTAATAGTCGTAGTCGTCGTAGCCGCCGCCTGCGGGGGCGGACTTCTTCTTCTCCGGCGCGTCGGTAATGCTGCACTCGGTTGTGAGCAGGAGGCCGGCAATGGAGGAGGCGTTCTGCAGGGCGGAGCGGGTGACCTTGGTCGGGTCGATGATGCCCGCCTTGATCAGGTCGGTCCACTCCATCTTCTGGGCGTCGAAGCCGGTGTTGCCGGTCTCGTGCTTTGCCCGGTCGGCAATGATGGCGCCGTCGAGGCCGGCATTGCCGGCGATCCGGCGAATGGGCTCTTCGAGGGCGCGGCGCACAATGCGGAAGCCGGCCTTGAAGTCGTTGGTGTGACCGTCGAGATTGTGCTTCTCGACCTTTGCGGCCGCCCGAATGAGGGCAACGCCGCCGCCGGGGATGATCCCTTCCTCAACCGCGGCGCGAGTTGCCGACAGGGCATCCTCGACCCGGTGCTTCTTCTCCTTGACCTCTACCTCGGTGGCGGCGCCAATGCTAATGACGGCAACGCCCCCGGCGAGCTTGGCCAGCCGCTCCTGGAGCTTTTCCCGGTCGTAGTCGGAGGTGGTCTCCTCGATCTCCCGCTTGATCTGGGCGATGCGGCCGTCGATGTCGCCCTTCTTCCCGGCGCCTTCGACAATGGTGGTGTCCTCCTTGTCGACGCGGATGCGCTTGGCCCGGCCGAGATCGGTGATCTCCGCGCTCTCGAGCTTCATGCCGGTCTCTTCGGAGATGACGGTGCCGCCGGTGAGCACGGCAATGTCCTGGAGCATGGCCTTGCGGCGGTCGCCGAAGCCCGGCGCCTTTACGGCGCAGACTCTGAGCGTGCCACGAAGCTGGTTGACGACCATGGTGGCCAGCGCTTCGCCCTCGACATCCTCGGCGATCAGCAGGAGGGGTTTGCCGCTTTGAGCGACCTTCTCCAGCAGGGGAAGGAGGTCCTTCATGGCGGAAATCTTCTTGTCGTGAATGAGAATGTAGGCGTCCTCTAGGACGGCCTCCATGTGCTCCCGGTCGGAGACGAAGTGCGATGAGATGTAGCCGCGGTCGAACTGCATGCCCTCGACAAACTCCAGGCTCGTTTCCATGGTTTTCGCTTCTTCCACGGTAATGACGCCGTCCTTGCCGACGCGGTCCATGGCGTCCGCAATGAGCTCGCCGATCTTGGTGTCGTTGTTGGCTGAGAGGGCGGCAACTTGAGCGATCTCCCTGCGGCCCTTGATTTCCGTAGACATCGACTTCAAGGCATCCGTGGCAATGCCTGCGGCCTTGTCGATGCCGCGCTTCACGTCCATGGGATTCATGCCCGCGGCGACGCCGGCAATCCCTTCGGCGATCATGCGGTGGGCCAGCACCGTGGCCGTTGTGGTGCCGTCGCCGGCAACGTCGTTGGTCTTGCTCGCGACCTCCTTGAGGAGCTTCGCGCCCATGTTCTCGTAGACGCCGGGGAGCTCAATTTCCTTCGCAATTGTGACCCCGTCGTTTGTCACGGTGGGGGCGCCCCAGCTCTTGCTGAGGACGACGTAGCGGCCCTTTGGGCCGAGGGTGACACGCACCGCGTGGGCCATCTGCTCGACGCCTTGCAATAGCTTGGCCCGGGCATCTTCACCGAACAGCAGCTGTTTTGCCATTCCGTACTCCTTCTCGACTCACGACGCAGCTCGGGCGGTACCCTAGCAAAAGCTTGCCTCCGCCGGCGGATGCGCCGTCGCGTTTATTCCTGTAAATTCGGAACTGCAGTGAATTTACGCGGGATCGGCGAATAGTCAAGAGGAAGATGGGTGCGTTGTTGTATAATGTTGGCAGATGCCGACGGTACTTAGGGTTGATGGTTTCAGACTCTTTTTCTACTCCGGGGATCAGAGGGAGCCGATCCACGTCCACGTCGAGAAGGAGAGGGCTGTCGCAAAGGTCTGGGTAGATCCTGTGCGTCTCGAAAGAAGCCGAGGCGACCAGCCGTATAGTGGAGCAGTGGAATGAGTTCTTCAACGATTGAAATCCAGGTGGCCGACGCTGCTGAGGTACACGTCACCGATGACAGGCTCGTGGTGGACTTGGAAGATGGTCGGTCGATGTCTCTACCTCTGAGCTGGTACCCCCGATTGCTGCACGCTAGATCCGAAGAGCGGAACAACTATGAGCTCATTGGTGGAGGCACCGGAATTCATTGGCCTGATCTGGACGAAGACCTTAGTGTTGAGGATTTATTGGCGGGACGCCGATCCCAAGAGAGCCAGACCTCGCTTCAGAAATGGTTAGAGAGTCGTAACCGAACCAGATAGCGGCGTTCCCGTGGGGAAGCTCTGTGGAAACCTTCCCCGACCCATCAAGCACCGTGATATCTCGGATGCTTGATCCCGGCCGTCCTCAACCTAGTTGACCCTACAAGTACCCAAGCTCCGTTGCCTGCCGGCGCAATTCCTCCCGGAAATCCGGATGGGCGACGTTGATGAGGTTGTGCGTCCGCTCCCGGACGGTGCGGCCGCGCAAGGGGGCAATGCCGAACTCGGTGACAATGTAGTCGGCGTTGCTGCGGTGGAGGGTTACCGCGGTGCCCTCGGGGAGGGTCGGGACAATTGCGCTGACCGTCCCCTTCTTCTTGGTCGCGCGGCAGGCAATGACGCTCTTGCCCAGGCCGTCGTAGGCTTCCTGCGCGCCGACGGCCGTGTCCGATTGACCGCCCGTCCCGGAGTACTGCCGGGTGCCGATGGATTCGCTTGCCACCTGACCGGTGAGGTCCACCATGAGACAGGTGTTGAGGGAGACCATCTTGGAGTTGTGCCGGATCACCGCCGGATCGTTGACCCATTTGCCGCGCTGGAACTCCACGGCCAGGTTGTCGTCGAGCCAGTCGTAGAGGCGCTTCGATCCGAAGGCGAAGGTGCAGACGAACTTGTCTTTGTAGAGCGCCTTCTTGCGGTTGGTAATGACGCCGGCCTGATAGAGGTCCACGACGGAGTCGACCATCATTTCGGTGTGGACGCCGAGGTCCTTCTTGTCCTTGAGGGCCAAGGCCGCCGCGTTCGGAATGTTGCCGATCCCGAGTTGGATGGTTGAGCCGTCGTCTACGAGCTCTGCAAAGTAGTTCCCAATGGCGGTGTCCACCTCGTCCGGCTCGGTGATCGGCAGCGCCGGGACCTCCTGGTGGTGCTCCACGAAGTAGTCGACGTCCCGCACGTGAACATGGGTGTCTCCGAAGGTGCGCGGAAGATTCTCATTCACCTCCAAGACGACGGTCTCTGCAGCCTCGATAATGTCCTTCTCGTAGGTGATGCCGAGGGAGAGCGAGACGTAGCCCTTGGAGTCGGGCGGCGTACAGGTGCCGAAGAATACATTGGGCCGCTTTGCGTACATGCGGTCGCTTGCGGCGCGGTGCAGCATGTTGGGAACGTAGGTCACGGTACCGACGTTTTGCTTGAGAGCCTCCCGCGATCCCGGTGCGTGGAACCAGCTTGCAAGCTCGAAGCTGCCCTTCATGTCGGGATTCATGTAGAACTCGTAGGGCTTGAGGGTCAGTACGGAGAAGACGCGGACGTTCTCGACCTGGTCTTTCATAATGTGAAACTTGTCCATGCAGCCCTGCGGCTCGGAGGCGCACTGCGCGACAATGACATCGTCATCCGACTTGATTGTCCCTACCGCCTCCTCAATGCGTACGAGCTTGGATCTGTACTGCTCGTTCCAGTTGGGCATAATTGCTCCTCGAATTCTGAGAGTAGATTCACCTCAAAGTGCAAATCAATTATATCCCGACCTTTCGCGGGCTGGCAATGGGGGATTATGACCCAATTCGGACCGAAACCGAGGGGGTAGAACAAAATCCTTGACGGGGATTGGGGGCGGGTGTAGGATGCCGACTGAGAGACGATTCAGTAATTACTCATCCATGGCTGGAAAGGGCACGTCACGCATGAATGTAGGCATCAAGGGAATCGGAACGTATATCCCTGAAACCGTAATGACCGCGAAGGAGATCGCAGACAGAACGGGAATCCCGGAGAACGTTATTGCCGAGAAGTTCGGCGTCATTCAGAAGCCGGTTCCCGGTCCCCAAGACACGACCAGTTTCATGGGCATCCAAGCCGCCAAAGAGGCCATACAGGACGCCGACGTCGACCCAAAAGACATCGATCTGGTTATCTGGAACGGTGGACAGCACAAGGATTACCCCTGCTGGCTCGCGGGATTAAAGGTAGCACATGAGCTCGGCGCAACCAATGCCTGGTCCTTTGACATGGAGGCCATGTGCGGCTCCATGATGGCCGGCTTCGACGTTGCAAAGTCCATGATGATCGCCAAGCCGGACGTGAACCGCGTGCTCCTGGTCAGCGGCTATCGCAACGTGGATCTCATCAGCATGGATGTTCCCGAAACGAGCTTCATGTACGACATTGGCGCCAGTGGCGCGGCGGTGCTCTTAGAGAAGGGCTACGACCGGAACGTCATTCTCGGCACCGCCTTCATTGGCGACGGCTCCTTTAGCGAGGACTGCGTCGTTCCCGTCATGGGCGCCAACAAATGGCCCCCCGAACCGGAGGACGCCAAGGCCGCGCACTTCGTCGTGCGGGATCCGGAACACTTCAAGAAGGAGCTCGGCGAGAAGACCATGCCGAACTTCTACAAGGTCATTCGGGACTCCCTGTCCAATTCCGGACTCAGCCAAGGCGACATCGACTATCTGGCCATTCTGCACTTCAAGCGCTCGGCGCACAACGCGGTCCTCGAAGAGCTCGGGCTCGACGAGAGCCGCACGACCTACCTGAACAACTACGGGCATCTGGGACAGAACGATCAGGTGCTCTCCCTGCAGCTCGGACTGAGGGACGGCAAAATCAAGGACGGCTCCGACATTGTCATGGTTGGCGCCGGGTTGGGCTTCGTGTGGGCCTCGACGGTGGTCCACTGGGGTCCCTACGAGAACGGAGAAGGGTGATGAATCAGCAGCGCGTAACGATCAACGGTACCGAGATGTGCTACCTCCACGAGGGGGAGGGCACCCCGGTACTGCTCATTCACGGAAACACCGGTTGTAACCTCTGGTACGAGAAGGTCATGGACATTCCCGGATTCGCCTGTTGGGCGCCGGACCTGCCCAACTTCGGCTGCTCGGGGCACATCGATACGGCGGAGATCGACCGCTACGCCGACTTTGCCAAGGCATTTTCCGACGCGGTCGGCCTGGACTCGCCCCTTGTCGTCGGCCACTCCTTCGGCGGCGCGGTCGCCATGTCGGCGGTGCTCCGCAATCCCGGTTGGGCGCGCTCAATGCTGCTGGTGGATTCCGCCCCCGCCGACGGCTTGCATACGCCGGAGGAGCACTACCCGGTGATCGAGCAGTACAAGGAGAACCGGGACCTCATGAAGCAGGCCCTCGGCGCCCTGCTGCCGGCCATCGAGGATGCCGGTCACTTCGAGCGTCTCGTCGACAAGGGCATGGAGATGAACAAGATCGCCTACGTCGGTCACGCGAAGGCGCTTTCCAATTTCAACTATGTAGACGCCGCAGCCGAGCATGACGGCTCGGTTCTGGTGGTGGTCGGTGACGGGGATCCGTTGATCACCGTCGAGCACGGGAAGAAGACGGCCTCCCAGTTTCCAAAGGCGACTCTTCGGCTAGTCGAAGGGGTCGGCCACGCCGTCATGGTGGAGCGCCCCGAGGAGTTCAAGGCGATCGTGCGCGATTTCGCCGGGGAATGAAGGAAGCAACGTCGCTGCGACGGGTGTCGCATCGGCTTTGAATTACAGGTATCAAACGGCAGGAGAGACCTGCCGGTGAAGGAGGGAACATGAAGTTTCGGATAGTAGCAGTTGTGGCTGCTCTCCTCGTTCTTGCGCTAGCCCCCATGTTTGCGGCGGGTGAGCAGGAAGGCGGGGTGGAGCCCATCAAGCTCGGCGGTGTCTGGCCTCTCGGAGACATCACCGGGGACCAGGGCAGCAAGGCTGCACAGCTTGCGGTTGAAGAGATCAACGCCGCGGGTGGCGTCCTGGGACGTCCCCTGGATTTGACCGTGATCGACAGCGAGCTGAAGCCGGAGAAGGGCGCATCCGCCCTCGAGCGCCTGGCGACGGTGGAGAACGTGGACATGTTCGTCGGCGGCATGTCGAGCGGCGTTCATCTGGCGCAGATCCCGACGCTCAAGAAGTACGAGAAGATCACCATGTGGACCGGTGCCGCATCCTCCCGCGCGGAAGAGGCGGTCGGCTCCGACGCGGAATGGTACTTCCATCTGCACCCGTGGGATTACACCCAGGGCCAGAGCTACGTCGACGGATGGAACGACATTGCCGAGGAGTATCCCGAGGTAGACACCGACCGCTGGTTCATCGCCTACGAGGACGGCCCCTTCGGCACGAGCTCCTTCGAGGCGTCGAAGGTGCTCTACGGCGACCTCGGCCAGATGGAGGGTGAGTCCTTTACCAGTGCGGCAACCGGCGGCGGCGACTACAGCGCCATGCTCGAGATTGCCAAGGAGTACGACCCGGACGTCTTTATTTGGGCCGGGTACGATGCCGACGCCCTCCCCATCATGGAGCAGGCAAAGGCAATTGGCTTTGAGCCTCCGCTGTTCATTGGAGCGCCTCCGGGCTGGCCCGCAGACTTCGGCGACTCCGCGCTGGCCGAGAACGTGACCCTCTACGGCATGTGGGCACCTGCGATCAACCAGGTCACCGACGTGAGCAAGAACTTCTACCAGGCCTACGTTGACAAGTACGACCGCGCCCCGGCGACGTACTTCGCTCCGCTCTCCTACACGGCAATCTACCTCTTGGCGAACGCTGTGGAAGAAGCTGGAACCCTGGAGAAGGACGCGGTCATTGCTGCGCTCGAGAACATTGAGTACGACTCGCCCCTCGGCGAGGCCGTCAGCTTCAGCCCCTCGAACACCATCCAGCATCAGGGTATTCGTGGGCAGAAGATCCTCCAGTGGCAGGACGGCGAGCAGGAGGTCATTTGGCCCTTCGAGTTTGCGACGGCCGATCTGGTGTATCCCTTCCCGGGATGGGATGAGCGCTAGAGTCCCCAGGGCGTAACCCCCGAACGGTCGACCGGCGCTAGCCGTCGGCGCCGTTCACGCAATTACCGGAAACCGGGTCGGCCGCGCCGGCCCGGTTTTCTTTGAAGGAGCAAGATCTATGGCAATTTCGAGGCGCATGCTCATCGGCATTGTTGCCGCGGCCGTTGCAGTCGTCGTTGTCCTGTTGGTCTGGAAGCCGACGGTGATCATCTACGGTGTCCAACGAGCCGGCCTCTACGCATCCATTGCCCTGCCCATGGCTCTCATCCTGGGTATCGTGGGCATTGTCAATTTGGCGCACGGTGAGTTTCTCATGCTCGGCGCCTACTTCGTCTATCTATTCAGTACGAATCTCGGGGTGGATCCCATGGTGGCCATGCTCCCCGCCGTGATCGTGCTGGCCATTCTCGGGTTGCTCGCCTACAAGGCGACGATCCAACACGTTCTCAAGGCCCCCGAGCTCAATCAGGTGATTCTCACCTTCGGCCTTGCCATAATCGCCTCGCAGACGGTCAACCTGATTGCGACTACGCAGCCTCGTAAGGTCTCCGTGGGCTATGCATCCGCCTCGGCCTCCATTGGCGAGCTCACCTTCGGGACCTTCGACTTTACCTACGTCCTGGCGGCAATCGTGATTGTCGTCGGGCTCATGCTCTTCCTCCGGCGCACCAAGACGGGAAAGGCTGCACTCGCCGTCGGGCAGAATCCCAAGGGCGCGGCCATTGTGGGCATTAATGTGGGGAGGACCTATCTGGTGGTGTTCTCCATCGCGGTTGGGATCCTCGGCATCGTAGCGACACTCTTTGCGGTGCGGTATTCCCTCTTTCCCGCGGTTGGTGCCCCGTTCACCATGAAGTCCCTCGCAATTGTCGCAATGGCGGGGCTGGGCAATCTGACCGCCGTCGTGTACTGCGCCGCCGGGCTCGGCCTTGCCGAGGCGCTCATCAACTCCTTTCCGGGATACGGCGGCTGGGCGGAGATCGTCTTCTTTGCGCTCATCGTCATTGTGATCATGATCCGCTCATTTCGAGGAGCCAAGCGATGAAGCCACGAACCATTGCAATCATTGTCCTGCTTCTGGCGGTTGCGGCTCTCTATCCGCTCTACACCGGCGCCTACCAGCAGTCGGTGGCAACCACGGTGCTCATGTACATGGCGTTGGCGGTCAGCTGGGACATGCTGCTCAGGAGCGGTCAACTCTCCCTGGGCATCGCCGGGTTTTTCGGCCTGGGCGCATATACCGGAGGACTCGTCTTTCTGCATCTCGGCGTGCCCCGGCTGTTGTCCCTGCTTCTCGGTGGGGCCATGTCCTTCGTCGTGGCGGCGCTGGTGGGACTGGCGGTGCTGCGGCTTCGGGGGCTGTACTTCGCAATTGTCACACTCGCCTTGGCGGAGATTTTTCGCGTGATTGCACGCAATTGGTCTTCCGTCACCGGCGGTTCCGAGGGAGAGTTCCTTCCAACCGCAATCTTCAACGGCGACTCCGCATCCATCTACCTGATGGTGCTGGTTCTCGCAGTGGGAACCATTGCCGTTTCCGAGGTATTTCGGCGAACGAAATGGCACTTCGCCCTGACGTCGATACGCAACAACGAGACGGTTGCCCGCACGAGCGGCGTGAACATCTACAAGTACCTGGTCTTTGCCTTTGCGATCACGGCCGGCTTACAGGGAGTGATCGGCGCCGCGTACTCGCACAGCTACGGTTTCCTAACCCCCGGCAACAGCTTCAGCGTCGACTTCACGCTTCTTCCAATTGCAATGGGACTGCTCGGCGGCATCTACGGTACCGCCGGACCTATTGTGGGCGCGTTGCTCCTGGGTTTCGTAGGAGAATACCTCAAGCTGTACATCCCGTACGGTCACCTGATCGTCTACGGCATCATCATCGTGGTGGTAATCGTCTTCATGCCGCAGGGTATCACCGGATTGATCAAGTCGCGGCTGAACGCACGGAAGGAGCGAGGAGCCGTCCAATGAGCAAGCTCGTAACCAAGAATCTGACAAAGCGCTTCGGCGGCCTGGTCGCCGTGAATGACGTCAATTTCGAGATGGAGCAGGGCAGTATTGTCGGGATCATCGGCCCGAACGGCGCAGGCAAGACGACATTCATCAACGTCATAAGCGGTATCTATCTACCGACCTCCGGAAGCATCGAGCTCGATGATAAGGATATCACCACTACGCCGCCACACCTGCGTAGCAAGATGGGGATCGGCCGTACCTACCAGCTGATACATCCTCTCGAGGACCTGAACGTTCGGGAGAACGTCATGACCGGCTGCATATTCACGCAGAACGCGACGGTTCGGCAGGCGCGTCGCATGGCCGAGGATCTGTGCAAGCTCGTCGGCCTGGAACGCATTGATCGCGCCGTGTCCCAGTTGACCATTCTGGAGGTCAAGAAGATGGAGCTCGCCCACGCTCTGGGGACCAATCCGCGTGTGCTCTTCCTGGACGAGATCATGGCGGGCCTCAACGTCGACGAGACAAACGATATGATCAAGACGGTGCGCTCCGTCGCAGGGGATCGGAATCTGGCTGTGGGTGTTGTTGAGCACGTCATGAGCGTCATTAAGGAGATCACGCACACCGTCATTGTGCTGGAGAACGGCGAAATTATTGCGGCGGGACCGTATGAAGAGGTGTCGCAGAACCCACAGGTCATTGAGGCCTACCTCGGAGCGGAGGCTTAGATGCTCAAGATAGAGAATCTCAACTGCTATTATGGAAAACTCCACGTCCTCCGCGACGTGTCCTTAGAGGTTGGCAACGAGTCGGTTGCCATGCTCGGGCCCAACGGCGCCGGGAAGACGACGCTCATCAACGCGGTCTTGGGGCTCATGAAGCCCGCAAGCGGCAGCATTGCCTTCGACGGTGAGGACATAACCGGCCTGAAGACCCACGAGATCTCACGACGCGGGGTTGCGCTGGTTCCGCAGGAGCGGGAGCTCTTTCCCTTCATGTCGGTGGCGGACAACCTTGCCTCCGGTGCGGCCTATAACCCCCGAGCCGTCGAGGGTCTCGAAGAGAGAAAGGAGCACGTCTTTGAGCTCTTTCCAATCCTCAAGGACCGGGTAAAGCAACTGGCCGGGACGTTGAGCGGCGGGCAGCAGCGCATGCTGGCGGTGGGGCGCGCCCTCATGTCCAATCCAAAGCTGCTGATCCTGGATGAGCCGAGCCTCGGTCTGCAACCGTCCTTGGTAACGGAGCTCTTCGACCGCCTCCTCGAGATGCGCAACGAGGTTTCCGTGCTGGTAACGGAGCAGAACGTACGGGCAAGCCTCCGAGTGGCGGACCGTGGCTACGTCTTGGAGAATGGATCCGTGGTCATGCAGGACTCGGCGGAGAAGCTCAAGAACGACCCACACCTGGTCAAATCCTACCTCGGTCTGTAGTATGCTTCCGACAAGGATGAACGCGTGCAGGAACCCTCAAGCACCCGGGAGCGACTCAAGGCTACGAGTCTCGACCTCTTCTCACGCTGCTGGTACGAAACCGTATCGGTAGCGGAGATTTGTCGAGACTCCGGCGTCTCGAACGGGATCTTCTACCACTACTACCAGAACAAGGAGGAGATCTTTCGAGAGATCCTCGATGAGTATCTGGTCATGCTCGGACAGGACCTCAGATCCGTGGACGGAGACACGGTTGAGGGACGCCTCGAGTCGTTCCTGTCGGTGGTCTCGTCATCCATCCGGAAGGACTGGAAGCATGTGAGCGTCTTTCGGGAAGGGCAGTATCGCTTCCCCGAATACGAGCGGCGCCTGCGCGACATCTATGTCGATGCAGCCTCCCAGGTCTACGGGCGGGACATCAACGAGGCGGAGTACGTGTTTGTCGCCGGGGGAGTGCGCTTTGCCACCATTCGCTCCCTCCACGGCGGCGTGTCGTTGAAGCTGTCGGTTCTGAAGGACGCCGTGTACAACGGCATCTTCACCGAACGGCTGGAGCAACCGGACAAGCTCTTTCCCACCGAGATTGTCGAGCTCGAGAGCGACGAGGACGGGTCGCGCAATCGCCTGATAGGCTCCGGCATTGAGCTCTTCGGTCGGCGGGGTTACTACAACGTCAATGTGTATGAGGTCGCCCGGAACGCGGGCTTCTCCGTTGGGACCTTCTATCTCTACTTCAAGACCAAGGAAGAGTTCTTAGCTGAGATCGTCGGGCTCATTGGCCGGCGGACCCGCCACTTCATTACCATAAACCTCGATCCCGCCCTCAACCGTCTGGAGCAGGAGCTTCGCGGTCTCTTCCTCTTCCTCAAGCATTTCAGCGCCCACCCGGAGTACTACTCCATTGTGCGGGAGGCGGAGTTCGTCGTTTCCCGTGAGGTCAATGAGTATTACAACGGCTTCGAGCGCGGCTACCTCCGCGACCTACCGCAGACGCGACAGAACAGCCAGGAGGCCAAGCGAATTATTGCCAACGCGCTCCTCGGGGTCTCGCACTACACCGGCATTGAGGTGCTCTACAGCAGGAACATTAGCGATTACTATCAGGTCAT